>DASTZX010000281.1:0-5881 GCA_035764045.1 Xanthobacteraceae bacterium
GCGGCGCGATCGGGACATCGTTGACGGAGACGCACCGGCCGGCATTGACGACAGTCAACTTGCATCGACGACAGTCAATGAGCCTGCCCCGCGCGGACCCCTTCGGCATCCGCGCCTCACGAATGTGGGGGGCGGTCGCGAGTGGCGGAAGGGGAACATGCCCCGGACGGGGCAAAAATAGCCCGGATCCGGACTCTCCGGTGAGGCTCGGTTAACGGGATGCAAACCGCGCCTGCTCGGCCTCCGGGCCGCGGCCGGCCGGGATTCATTGGCACGGACAGGGGCGTGCGGCCTCGTCCCGGAGCGGGCTATGATGGGGCCATGCAGTCCGCACCGGCGAGCCTCGAGGCCATCTACCGCTACCCCGTGAAGGGCCTCTCTCCCGAACGCCTCGCGGCGGCGGAGCTCGCCCCCGGCCAGACCCTGCGCTCGGACCGCGCCTATGCGATCGAGAATGGGCCGAGCGGCTTCGATCCGGCGGCGCCGGCCTATTTTCCCAAGACCCGCTTTCTCATGCTGATGCGCGACGAGCGGCTCGCCGGTCTCGACACGCGGTTCGACGAGGCAAGCCACACCCTGGTCGTGCGCGAGGGCGGCCGTGAGGCCGTGCGCGGCGATCTGCGCACGGAAGCCGGACGGCGCACCGTCGAAGCGTTTTTTGCCGCCTTCTGCGCCGACGGGCTGCGCGGCCCGCCGCGCGTGCTGCACGCCTCCGGCCACAGCTTCTCCGATGTCGCCCGCAAGGTGGTCTCGATCATCAACCTTGCGTCGGTCGCCGCCCTCGAGAGCATGCTGGGCGCTCCGGTCGATCCGCTGCGCTTCCGCGGCAATTTCTATGTCGACGGATGGCCGGCCTGGAGCGAGCTCGAGCGGGTCGGCGAGACGCTCGCGATCGGCCCGCAGGCGCGGCTCAAGGTCGTCAAGCGCATCACGCGCTGCGCCGCCACCGAGGTCGAGCCCGGCACCGGGATTCGCGATCTCCCCATCCCGCACACCCTCATGCGCCATCTCGGCCACGCCGATTGCGGCATCTACGCCGAGGTCATCGCGGGCGGGCCGGTCGCGCCCGGCGCTCGCATCGAACGCTCCGACCGGAGCTGACGCATCGCGCCCGAGGCCCGCGCCGGGCGATGGTTTCGGGCCGGGCGGGCCGCTAGGATATCGGCAAGGGACGACAATCCAGTCCCATGAGGGAGGAGCCGATGATCGACCGCCGCACCATGCTCAAGACCGCCGCGCTGGGCGCGGCGCAAGGCTTCGCGCTTCCCTACCTTGCGCGCGAAGGGTTCGCGCAGACGCCGGCCCATACGCTCAAGCTCACCTTTGCCGACACCCGCAATCATCCGCTCTACCAGGTGCTGCTGCGCTTCGCCGACAACGTCAAGCAGAAGACCAACGGCGCGATCGAGGTGCAGGTGTTCTCGACCGGCGAGCTCGGCAGCCAGACCAACATCCTCACCGGCCTGCAGACCGGGATCATCGACCTGTGCGCCCACACCTCCGGCTACATCGACACGCTGATCCCGCAGTTCCAGGTGATGGACCTGCCCTTCCTGTTTCCCGACCTCGCGACCGCCGAGAAGGTGCTCGACGGTCCGGTCGGCAAGCAGCTCGCCGATCTTCTCCCCGCGAAGGGCATCTACGGCCTGTCATACGGCTACTGGGGCTGGCGCGTGACCTCGACCATCGATCGCAAGGTGCCGAAGCCGGAGGACATGAAGGGGCTCAAGATCCGCGTGCAGCCCGGCCCGATCTTCGCCGCCATGTTTCGCGCCCTCGGCGCCAACCCGATCGCCATCGACTACAGCGAGATCTATCTCGCACTGTCGCAGCACACCATCGAGGCGATCGAGACGCCGATCATCGCCCTGCCCTCGGCGAAGCACTACGAGGTGGTCAAGACGGTCAATCTCACCAACCACGTCTACAATGCGGGCGTGATGATGGTGAGCAAGCGCAAGTTCGACGCGCTGCCCGCGAACCTGCAGGAGAGCCTGCGCACCGCCGCCCACGAGCTCACCGCCGACTGGCGCAAGACGATGGTCGCGAAGACCGACGAGACCTCGAAGTTCCTCAAGGACAAGGGACTGACCATCAACGAGGTCGACCGGGCCGCGTATCGCAAGGCGACCGACGGGGTCTACAAGGAGTTCCGCGACGTGATCGGCGGCGGGCTGGTCGACGCGGTGATGAAGCAGGTCGGTAGCGCCTGAACGGCAGTGCGTCGCGCCCAAACCCGTCCCCGTCATCCTGAGGTGCTCGCCCGCAGGGCGAGCCTCGAAGGATGATCGGCCAATACTGAAGACGACCATTCCAAGCGGCGGCTAATGGGCCATCGCCCATGCGATCTCGGGTTTACCCGAGATCGCCAGCTCGTTGAGGCGCAAGTCGGCTACAGCCGACTTGCGGTGGCTCCGCCGTTGACCCGGCGGAGCGCCCGAGGGTGACGGAGATAGGCATGGCGAGCGAGACCCAAACTGCTCCCATTGATGGCCCGTTGAAGGCCGAGCACCGGGCCGCAGCGCTTGTGCGCACCGCCCTCGATGGCATCGACTGGGCGGCGCGCGGCGTCATCGTCGCCGCCCTGCTCGGCGAGCTCGGTGTCGTCCTCACCGACGTGACGATCCGCTTCCTGTTCACCCAGTCGCTGCTGTGGAGCGAGGAGGCCTCGAAGCTCTGCCTCACGACCCTCGCCTTCGTGGGCGGCGCCTCGGCCTATCGGGCGCGCCACCACACCGCCATCCAGTTCGTCACCCGCTTTTTCCCCGAAAGGCTGCGCCAGGCCATCGCGGCCGCCATCGATACGCTGATCCTCGCCGTCGCGCTCATCGCGCTCTACGTCTCGTTCGATCTCCTCTCCGTGGCGGCGACCTCGCGCACCCCGATCCTGCAGATCAGCGCGGCCTGGCTGGTGCTGCCATTCACCATCGGCATGAGCCTGATCGCGTTGTTCGCGGTCGAGCGGCTCGCCCTCGATCATGCCCGATCCACGGCGCTTGCGGTCGTCCCTGGCGTCGGCGTTCTGATCGCGGCCGTGGCGTCGCTCGGTGCCCTGCCCATCCCGCAGCCCGGCAGCGGGACCGCGCTTGGCATCATGCTGATCCTGTTCTTTGCCGCGGTGCTGCTCGGGCTTCCGGTGAGCTTCTCGATGCTGCTCGGCTCGCTGTTCTTCCTGCAGATCACCGATTCGGCGCCGCTGATCGCCGCCGCGCAGAACACCGTCGACGGCACCAGCCACTTCGTCCTGCTCACGCTGCCGTTCTTCATCTGGGCCGGCCTGATCATGGAGAAGGGCGGCATCAGCGTGCGGCTGGTGCGGCTCGCGACCGCCCTGGTCGGCCATCTGCGCGGCGGGCTCCTCCAGGTCGTGGTGGTCACGATCTACCTGGTCTCGGGGATTTCCGGCTCGAAGGCCGCCGACGTGGTCGCGGTCGGCTCGGTGCTGCGCGGCGAGCTCCGCCGCCAGGGCTACCGGCCCGAGGAAGGCGCCGCGGTGCTCTCCGCCGCCGGCGCCATGTCGGAGACCATTCCGCCGAGCATCGCGATGCTGGTGCTGGGATCGGTGGCGCCGATCTCGATCGGCACACTTTTCGTCGCCGGGCTCCTGCCCGCGGCGGTGATCGCGCTGTTCCTCATGGCCGCCATTCACGTCCAGGCCTGGCGCAACGGCACGCCGCGCGGGCCGCGCGCGAGCCTCGCCGAGCTCATGGGCGCGGTCGCCGGCGCCATCCTGCCGCTGGTCATGCCGGCGGTCATGATCGTCGGCATCAAGTTCGGCTATGCGACGCCGACCGAGGTCTCGGCGGTCGCCGTGCTCTATGGGATTGCGCTCTCGGTCGCCGTCTACCGCTCGATCGGGCTGCGCCGGTTCTTTTCCATCGCGGTCGAGTGCGGGCTGCTCGCCGGCATGGTGCTGTTCATCATCGCCGCCGCCGGCTCCTTCGCCTGGACGCTCGCGGCCGCCAACCTGCCGGCCGCGCTGGTGCGCATGCTGCATCTCATGGGCGACAGCCCGGCGCTGTTTCTGATCGGCTCGATGGTGCTGCTGATCGTGGTCGGCTCGCTGCTCGAAGGTCTGCCGGCCCTGATCATCCTCGGTCCGCTGCTGCTGCCGATCGCCAACACGCTCGGCATCGACAGCATCCATTATTCCATGGTGATCCTGCTGGCGATGGGCATCGGCATCTTCATCCCGCCGATCGGCATCTGCTTCTACATCGCCTGTGCGGTCGCAGGGAGCGACGTCGAGGCGGCCGCGAAGACCATGCTGCCCTACCTCGCGGTGCTGATCCTGGGCGTGCTCACCGTCGCCTTCGTGCCCTGGTTCACCCACGCGGTCCCGCGCCTTCTCGGCGGCGGCTGAGAGTCGGTCCGCGCGGGCCTTTCGCCGCCCGCCCACGCGTCTATAGTCCGTGCGATGCAACGTGCGCCGCACGAGCATGAGGAGAGGTCCATGGCCACCAAGCCGCGCTTCATCAATCCGAGCACCCTCGCCAAGCCCCCCGGCTACACCTACGTGGTCGAGACCCACGGGCCCGGGCGCACCGTCTACATCGCGGGCCAGCTCGGGCTGGACCTCGAGAACCAGCTCGTCGGCGAGCCGGGTGATTTCCGCGCCCAGGCCAGCAGGGCGATCGAGAACCTCAAGGCGGCGCTCGCCAGCGTCGGCGCCGACATCACCGACGTGGTGAAGATCAACAACTACCTGACCGACATGTCGCACATCGCCATCTTCCGCGAGGTGCGCGACCGGGCCTTCAACATGGCGTCGCCGCCCGCCAGCACCACGGTCGCGATCTCCCAGCTCGCACGGCCGGGTGCCCTGTTCGAGATCGAGGCGATCGCGGTGCTGCCACCCGCCAAAGGAGCCAAGAGCGCCGGCGCCGCCAAGCGAGGCAGTGCGCGCCGCGTCGCAAAGAAGGCCAAGGCAGGACGGCGCAAACGGAAGTAGGCGGCGCCAACACGCTCCGAAGCTCGTCCGGGCGGAACCGCCGGCTCGCCGGCGCGTCCGTTCACCGCCCCATGCGGCTCATTCAGGCGCGAGCCCGATCTCGCGCGTGACCTTGCCCCACAGGTCGTACTGCGCCCTGACGAAGGTGCGCGTCTGCTCCGGCGTGCCGGCGCCTTCGGTGAAGAAGCCGACGACGGAGAGCTGATGGGCGACCTCCGGGTCCTTCAGGATCTTGTCGAGCTCCTGGTTCATCCTCGCGACGATCTCGGGCGGCGTGTTCGCCGGCGCCGCAATGCTGAACCAGCCGATCATCTCGACGCCCGGGAACGTGTCGCTGATCGGCGGAATGTCGGGATAGTTCGACAGCCGCTGGAGCGAGCTGACCGCGAGCGGGCGCAGCGCGCCGGACGCGATGTGCGGCGCCGCCGAGGGCACCGCCAGGATGGTCAGTTGCACGCGACCGGCGAGCGTGTCCTGGACGCCCTGGGGCATCGTCGCATAGGGGACCTGGACGATGCGCGCGCCGCCGAGCTTGTCGAGCCAAGCGGCCAGGATGCCGGAGAAATTGCGCGGTCCGTCGGTCGCGAAGGTGAGCTTGCCGGGATTGCCTTTGTCGAAGGCAAACAGCTCGGGCAGGGTCTTGGCCGGAACGCTCGGATGGGCGAGGACGATGAACGGCCCCTTGGCGACCAGCCCAACCTGGACGAAGTCGGCGATCGCATCGTAGGGCAGCGACTTGAACGTATAGGGATTCGTCACCAGCGCGGCCGCGGTGGCGAACAGGAACGTGTAGCCGTCGGGCGCCGCGCGCGCAGCCGCCTGCGCCCCGATGGTATTGCCCGCGCCGGGCCGGTTCTCGACCACGATCTGCTGGCCGAGCGCGCGCGTGAGCCGCACCCCGATGGCGCGGCAGATGATGTCCGGCGTGCC
>DASTZX010000282.1:0-14602 GCA_035764045.1 Xanthobacteraceae bacterium
GTCAAGCATCTGTTGTGGGACAACCGGGCGGAGTGGGCGCTCTCCGTCTACGACATCACGCGCCGCAACGTGTATGTGCAGCTCACCAACGCGGTCGCGACGCTCGCCGGCGAGGTCGACACCAGGGGCGTCGAGCTCGCCGCCGCAGTGCGGCCGTTCGACGGCTGGAAATTCTGGGGCAACGTCGCCCTCAATCATACGCGCTACGACGATTTCGACGTCTTCACCGGCAATACGCCCTCGAATGTTGCGCCGCTCATCGTCAACGCCGGCGTCTCCCATCGCTGGAACCACTGGCGATGGCCGGTCGAGGTCGGCGCCTCGGTGCGCCACGTCGGCCGCCGTTTCGTGTTCGAGGACGACGCCACCGCGATGGAGCCTTTCACGACGGCGGACCTGTACGCCTTCATCGACATTCCGGGGCGCGATTTTGGCGCGCCGACCATCGACAATGCGCGTCTCGCCTTCCGGGTGCGCAACGTGACGGACACCGTCTACGCCGCGTTCTCCGATCCGGGCTATCAGGACCAGATCTATCTCGGTGCCCCGCGAACTTACGAGATCTCCTCCTCTTTCAGGTGGTGACCCGCACCACATGATCCGCGGCCTGACCTCGATCCATCGCTGGCTGGCGATCCCGCTCGCGCCGTTCCTCGCCATGTGGTTCGCGAGCGGGATCGTGATGCATGTCGTGCCGTTTCCGCGCCTGACCGAAGCGGAGCGCGTCGCCGGGCTTGTTCCGCTCGACCTGTCGCGGGCCGCGAAAAGGCCGGCCGACGCCGTCGCTGCGAGCCGCATCGGCGAGGCCGCACGCGTGCGCCTGGTGCAACGGAGCGACGGCCCGGTCTATGTGGTCGATGGCCGATCCGGCGTGGCGGCCCTGCATGCCGACGATCTGTCGCCCGCGCCGGTGACCGCGCCGGACCTCGCCCGGGCGATCGCGCTCGACCACGCCCGGCAGCGTGGCTTGAGCATAGAGGCTGCCGGCGACGCACAGGCTCTGGCGCGCGATCAATGGACGGTCGCGGGCGATCTCGACCGTCATCGTCCGCTGTACCGCGTTGCGCTCAACGACGACGCCGGGACCGAGCTCTATGTATCGGGCACGACCGGCGAGGTGGTGCGCGATACCATACGCCGGGAGCGATGGTGGAACGCGCTCGGCAGCATCCCGCACTGGCTCTACCCGACGCCGCTGCGAGGGCGGCCGCGACTGTGGACCGCGCTGCTGTGGAGCGTATCGCTCGCCGCAACGATCGCGGCGCTCGCCGGCAGCGTGCTCGGCATCGTCCAGATCAGCCGGCAGGCCGGCGGACTGGCCGCTGCCTATCGGGGCTGGCACTGCTGGCACCATCTGGGTGGCCTCGTTTGCATGGTCTTCGTGCTCGCCTGGACGCTGAGCGGCTGGCTGTCGATGGACGACGGCCGCCTGTTTCCGGGCGCGCAGCTCACCTCTGCCGAAGCGGCCGTCCTGACCGAGGCGCACGCTCCCGCGGCATGGCCGCGCCTCGATGCCCGCCGCAGCGCTGGATCCATCAGGGAGATCGAATGGTTCTGGTGGGATGGCACCCTTTACGAGCGCGATCGGCTTGCCTTCGATCGCCAGCGCGTGGGTCCCGCCGGCAGCGTCGCAGACGCCGTCACCTCTCGTTTCGGTGTCCTGACGGCAAACGACATGGCGCTGCTTGCGCGGCGCCTCGGCCCGCGCTGCGCAATCTCGGTGGTGGACGCGCGCGCCGACGCTTACGCGGCGCCGGCGTCAATGCCCGATGCGCCGGTCTACCGGCTGGCCTGCGACGACGTCTGGTTCCACATCGACGGCGCCAGCGGCGCGCTCATCGAACGGGTCGATCCGTCGCGACGCGCGTATCGCTGGCTCTGGCGCGCGCTGCACACCTGGGATGTCCCGGCGCTCATCGCGCACCCGGCCTTGCGCACCGCACTGATCGTCGGGTTGTGCGGCTGCGGACTTGCGTTCAGCCTGACGGGTTGCGTGATCGGGTGGCGACGGCTCTGCGTCACGCTGAGCGGCTCGAAGGATCGCCCCGCCGGCTGAGGCCGGCGCAGGCGGGACATCATTCCGTCACGCGCTCGACCTTGGCAACCACCGGCTTGGCGCGAAGCTGCGCGATGATCGCATTGAGGTGCTTGAGGTCGTAGACCTCGAGGTCGATGGTGAGCGCGGTGAAATCGGGCGACTGCCGCTCCATGCGGATGTTGTCGATATTGCCGTCGTGCTCGGCGATCACCTGGGCGACCTGGGCGAGCGTGCCCGGCTCGTTGACCGACTGCACCTCGAGCCGCGCCGGAAACCGGTGCGGGGTCCCCTCGTCCACATCCCAGCGCACGTCGAGCCAGCGCTCCGGCACGTCCTCGTAGTCCTGCAAGGTGGTCGACTGGATCGGATAGATCGTGATGCCCTCGCCCGGCGTCATGATGCCGACGATCCGGTCGCCCGGCACGGCGCCGCCGTTGGGCGCGAAGCGCACCGGCAGGTCGCTGTTGATGCCGCGGATCGGGATGCCCTCCGCGGTGCCGCTCGGCACCTTGAACTTCACCGCCCTGCCCCGCCGCAGCCCGAACCAGCCGGTCTCGGTCTTCGGCGCCGCCGGCACCATGGCGCGCTCGTCCTTGTAGTCGGGATGCATGGCGCGGACGACATCGGCCGAGCGCATCTCGCCGCGACCGACGGCGGCGAACACGTCGTCGATCGAACCGCGGGCGAGCCGCGTGAGCGCGCCGGCGAGCTTCTCATCCGAGTATTCGCGCTTGGCGCGCACGCACAGCCGCTCGACGATGCGCCGCCCGAGCTCGGCATACTGCGCCCGCACCGCGGCGCGGGTCGCCCGGCGGATCGCGGCCCGCGCCTTGCCGGTGAGCACGATCGATTCCCAGGCGGCCGGCGGCGCGGTCTGCGCCTTCGACGTCAGGATTTCGACCTCGTCGCCATTGGTGAGCTCGGAGACGAGCGGCGCGATCTTGCCGTTGATCTTGCAACCGACCGCATGGTTGCCGACGTCGGTATGCACCGCATAGGCGAAGTCGATCGACGTCGCCTTGCGTGGCAGCGCGATCAGCTTGCCCTTCGGGGTGAAGCAGAAGACCTGATCGTGGAAGAGCTCGAGCTTGGTGTGCTCGAGGAACTCTTCCGGGTTGGAGCCTTCGGCGAGCAGCGCGATGGTGCGCCGCAGCCACGCATAGGCGTTCGACTCGCGCGACAGCATCTCGGTCGGCGATCCGATCCCGTCCTTGTACAGCGCATGGGCCGCGATGCCGAACTCGGCGATCTGGTCCATGTCCACGGTGCGGATCTGCAGTTCGACCCGCTGCTTGCCGGGACCGATCACCGTCGTGTGCAGCGAGCGGTAGTCGTTCTGCTTCGGCGTCGAGACGTAGTCCTTGAAGCGGCCGGGCACCACCGGCCAGGTGGTGTGCACGATGCCGAGCGCCTGGTAGCACTCGGAAATTTTGCGCACGACGACCCGGAAGCCGAAGATGTCGGAGAGCTGCTCGAAGCCGACCGCCTTGCGCTCCATCTTGCGCCACACCGAATAGGCGCGCTTGCGGCGGCCGGTGACGGTGGCGATGATCCCGCTGTCGGCCAGCTTCCTGGTGAGCTGGTTCTCGATCTCGCCGATCAGCCCGCTGTTGCGTGCCGCCAGCGTATCGAGTCGCGCGCTGATCACCCGGTAGGCGTCGGGGTTGAGCTCGCGGAACGCCAGGTTCTCGAGCTCCTCGCGCACCTCGTACATGCCGATCCGGGCAGCGAGCGGCGCATAGATGTCGATCGTCTCCTCCGAGACGCGCTTGCGCGCCTCCGGCGACATGTACTGCAGCGTGCGCATATTGTGCAGCCGGTCGGCGAGCTTCACCAGCAGCACGCGGACGTCCTCGGCGATCGCCAGCAGCAGCTTGCGCAGGTTCTCGGCCTGCTTGGCCTCGCGCGAGACGAGGTCGAGCTTCTTGAGCTTCGTGAGGCCCTCGACCAGGTGGCCGATGTCCTTGCCGAACAGCTGGTCGATCTCGGCCCGCGTCGCCTCGGTGTCCTCGATCGTGTCGTGCAGGAGCGCCGCCACGATGGTGGCGTCGTCGAGCTTGAGGTCGGTCAGGATCCCGGCGACCTCGAGCGGATGGGAAAAGTAGGGATCGCCGGAGGCCCGCCGCTGCTCGCCATGCGCCTTCATGGCGTAGACATAGGCGCGGTTGAGCAGGTCCTCGTTGGCGTTGGGATTGTACTTGCGGACCCGCTCGACCAGCTCGTACTGCCGCATCATCCGCGGCTTGGGCCGGGGTGTTGTCGCCTCGACCGGCTCGGCCGCGACCGCGCGACCGCGCTCGACCGTCGCGCGCGCGCGCGGCTGGTGCTGCATCCGGGGCAGATCGGTCGACGCCATGGTTAGCCTTCCGGCCGCAGCGCCGAGCGCCGCGGCCCCCTAGTTTACCATGATGATCACCCAACCAGCCGTTAACAAACGGCAATAATTTGGGCAGTCGGTTCCGGCCCGATGGAACGAAAACGGCCCGGACATGCCGGGCCGTTCAAACCTTCATCCGAGGCGGCTGCCGCCTATTCCTCGTCGTCCGGCTCGACCGGCTCGGGCTTCTCCTCGGGGGGAGCCAGGCCCTCGAGACCCTTGAGCAGCTCCTCCTCGGTCATCCGGTCGGCGACCACTTCGGTATCGTCGGCATCGACGCCCGTTCCCGGCGCGCCGATCAGCGGCATCGCCTCGGGCTCCGGCTCGTCGACCTCGACGTATTTCTGCAGCGAATGGATCAGGTCTTCCTTGAGGTCGCCGGGCGAGATGGTCTCCTCGGCAATCTCGCGCAGGGCGACGACCGGGTTCTTGTCGTTGTCGCGATCGATCGTGATCTGCGCGCCGGACGACACCATGCGGGCGCGATGGCTCGCGAGCAGCACGAGGTCGAACCGGTTGTCGACCTTGTCGATGCAATCCTCAACCGTGACGCGGGCCATGGCCTAGCCACTCCTTTGACGGGCCGAACTGACTGGATTTGAACGTTAGGTAACGTGGTCGTGCGCCAAACGCAAGGCCCTAATGCGCCGCAATAGGCGCCGCAAATAATTGACTTGGCGGCGGTCGCTGGCTCTGTTAGCAGCAGACGGGGACGACGGCGCGGCCGGCCAAACCGCCATTGCGGGCGGGGTCGCAGCGGGTGGTGCAGCATTGATCCGACTGCTCGTCCGCGAGTTCCATCTCCGACGGCCTGCCACGCCGAGGATTGCCGCCACATGACCGTGGGCGGTATCTCGGTTTTCGGCCGTCCAAGCGCGTTAGAACCAACAAGAGCCCTCGAGAGCCCCAGAGAGAAAGTCAGATGTCAGTACCCGCCGAAAAGATCGCTCTGTTCATCGACGGCGCCAACCTTTACGCCACGGCCAAGTCCCTCGGTTTCGACATCGACTACAAACGGCTGCTGCGGGAATTCCAGTCGCGCGGCTATTTGCTGCGCGCGTTCTACTACACGGCCGTGGTGGAGGATCAGGAGTACTCGTCCATCCGCCCGCTGATCGACTGGCTCGACTACAACGGCTATACGGTCGTCACCAAGGCGACGAAGGAGTTCGTCGACCAGACCGGCCGACGCAAGGTCAAGGGCAACATGGACATCGAGCTTGCGGTCGACGCCATGGAGATCGCCGGGCACATCGACCACATGGTGCTGTTCTCCGGGGACGGCGACTTCCGGTCGCTGGTGGAGGCGGTCCAGCGGCACGGCGTCCGGGTGACGGTGGTGTCCACCATCTCGACCCAGCCGCCCATGGTCGCCGACGAGCTGCGGCGCCAGGCCGATATCTTCCTCGACATCGTCGAGCTGCAGCCGAAGATCGGGCGCGATCCGGCAGAACGGGCCGAGCGGGGTGCGCGCGAGCCCCGCCACGGCCACACGCCGCAGTTCCTCCAACGCAGCACCGCGCCACAACGCGTGAGCGCCGATGCCAGCGACGACGAGGACTTCGAAGACTGAACCCGCCGCGGCGCCGGCATCCGAAGCGGGGCGCGACTGCCCGCGCTGCCCGCGCCTCGTCGCCTTCCGCGAGACGTGGCGCGCGCGCGAGCCGTCCTGGTTCAACGCTCCGGTTCCTTCCTTCGGGCCGGTCGACGCGCGGCTGCTGATTGTCGGCCTTGCGCCGGGCCTGCGCGGTGCCAACCGGACCGGCCGCCCGTTCACGGGCGACTATGCGGGCGACCTGCTGTACGGAACGCTGCTCGAATTCGGCTTCGCCCGCGGCCAGTACGCGGCGCGGCCCGACGACGGGTTCGAGCTCGTCGATTGCCGCATCGCCAATGCGGTGAAATGCGTGCCCCCGGAAAACAAGCCGACGCCGGCCGAGATCGCGAGCTGCCGGCCGTTTCTCGCCGCCACCATGGCCGAGATGCCGCAGCTGTCCGCGATCGTGGCGCTTGGCCGGATCGCCCACGACAGCACGGTGGCGGCGCTCGGCGAGAAGCGTTCGCGCGTCCCGTTCGGCCACGGCTCGACCCATCAGGCCGCGAGCGTCATGCTGTTCGGCAGCTATCACTGCTCGCGCTACAACACCAATACGGGCCGGTTGACGGCGGAGATGTTCCGCGCCGTCTTCGCCGAGGTGCGGGCGCATCTCGGCGCGCAACAAACGTAGCCCGGATTGAGCGCAGCGCCCCAATCATTGCCCGACGTAGGACATGAACTCCATCAGCGAGCCGTCGGGATCGCGGAAGTAGACGCTGGTGCCTTTGCCCTTGGCGCCGAACCGCTCCATCGGCCCCGCCTCGATCGCGACGCCGCTGCGCCTGAGGTGCGCAATCGCCTCGGCGATCGGCCCGGCCCATTCGAAGCAGAGATCGCTGTTGCCGGGCTGCACCGGCAGCCGCGCGACCTCGGCCGGCCGCACGCCGGGCCCGTGCACGTTGAGCTGCTTGTCGCCGAACCGATAGGCGAAGCCGGCCGGCCGCGGCACGAGCTCGGCGCCGAGCACGTCGCGATAGAAGGCGTTCGAGCGCTCCCACTCGGTGACGTGGATCACGCAGTGGTCGAGCTTGGTCGGCAACGGCATCGGCTCACCCCTTCATCCGCAGCAAGCGCCCCTTCTCGCGTTCCCAGCTGCGCTTCTTCTCGGTCTGGCGCTTGTCGTGCAGCTTCTTGCCGCGCGCCAGCGCGAGCTCGACCTTGGCGCGGCCCTTGTCGTTGAAATAAAGCTTCAGCGGCACGATGGTCATGCCCTCGCGCTCCACACCGCCGGCGAGCTTGTCGATCTGGCGCCGATGCAGCAACAGCTTGCGCGGCCGCTTCGGCGCATGGTTGAAGCGGCCCGCCTGCAGATATTCCGGGATATTGGCGTTGACGAGCCACACCTCGCCGTCGCGGGTGTCGGCATAGGATTCGGCGATCGTCGCCCGCCCCTGGCGCAGCGACTTGACCTCGCTGCCGGTGAGCGCGATGCCGGCCTCGAAGGTCTCGCCGATCTCGTAATTGAACCGCGCCCGGCGATTGTCGGCCACGGTCTTGCGCGGCCGCTCTTTCTTCTCCGCCATTCGCGCCTCGTCGTGATCGCCAGGAAACGATCCCGCCTCCCACATTTCCTGGCAGCGCGTTTGTTTAGACAGCGCCGGCGCCGCGGACAAGGCCGGCGAGGCCGTGCGGCCGCGGCCCGCTGTTTTTCATTATTCTAAATACAATATAGGCCGCGCCTCTTTCTTGTCGCTCGCAATAACGAATCGCCGGTGATTAGAGCAATACTAAGCCGTTGCGCGGCCTTTTGGCTTGCAAGACTCGGATGTGGCGATTTTATTACTTCCTCCCTCCGCGGGACCCATCCTGATTGCGGCGACCTTTGAGTCCCGCGTATTCGGAGACAGTCAATGAACGAACGAGACCGTGCCGACGCGCACGCCGCCTTTTCCTTTTCGTCTGCCAGTCGGCCCGCCGACGAGCCACGCTTCCCGCTCCGTCCACGTCGAACCGCAGTGACCCTCTCGCGGCTGCTCGCTGCCGCCTCGCTGCTCGCGATCGGCTCCGGCACGACGGCACTGGCGGCGGATGACCAGACCGCGAAGCCGCACGTCTCCAACGAGGCATTGCTCAAGCAGCTCGAGGCGATGGAGAAGCGCATCAAGCTGCTGGAGGGGCGCCTCAAGCAGCAGCAGGCGGCGCCGCCTGCCGCTGCCGCCAAGCCCGCCAAGCCCGCCAAGCCTGCGGCCGCGCCCGGACCGTACGCGCAGGCGACCGACGCGCCGAAGGCAAGCGCCGCCGCAGCCGCCGCCACCAGCCAGCCGGCCAGCGAGCCGCCCAGCAAGCCCATTCTCGGGCTCGCCGATTCGCCGGTCCCAGGACTGAGCCTCGGCGCCTACGGCGAGTTCTTCTTTGGCGCGCACCAGAATTCCGCCGCCGGCGGTCAGTGGCAGAACGGTTTCGACGCCCGCCGCTTCGTCCTGCTGCCGACCTACCAGATCACCGACAACATCATCTTCAACGCCGAGATCGAGTTCGAGCACGCCGGCTCCGGCTTCGACAACGACGACAAGCTGCACGGCACCGCGGAGATCGAGCAGCTCTGGGTCGACTTCAAGATCATCGACCAGTTCAACTGGCGCGCGCCCGGCATCGACCTCGTGCCGATCGGCTACATCAATCAGCACCACGAGCCGACGCAGTTCTACAGCGTGCTGCGGCCTGAGCTGTATAATGGGCTCATTCCGTCGACCTGGAAGGTGCCGGGAACGAGCGTCTATGGGACGATCGCCGACGGCGTGAAGTACCAGGTGATGGTCAGCGCCAGCAACGAGGACTTCGGCGACGCCTTCGACACCCGCACCGAGGGCAATACCGTCCCGGGACCCGGGACGTCCTACGCCGCGGGCATCGATGGCCGCGACGCGCTCGGCTTCTCCAATCCGCCGCTCGGCGATTTCGCGCAGCTCAGCAACGCAGTCGCCGTGTCCGGCCGTCTGGATGTCGCCCCGGCCTTCATGCCGAGCTTTGCCGGCAGCGTGAGCGCCTATTACTCCTCCAACACGACTCCGCGCGGCGCGCACGACGACCTGGGCAATCTCCTCGGGCACTCGAGCCTCGCCTTGTTCGACGCCGAGTTCCGCTATCGCGTCCCGAACAGCGGCTTCGAGTTCAGGGGAGAATATGTCACCGCGCTCTTCGGCGATCCGGCCAACCTGCGCGCCAACAACGACAGCGACCCGACCAATAATGTCGGCAAGACCATGTGGGGCGCCTCGGGCGAGATCGCCTATCACGTCCCGCTCGGCACGATTCTCAACAGCTCGTGGGAAGCCGTCCCGTTCTACCGCTACACGGTCGAGAACCTGCAGACGGGCGGCTTTGCCGGAACGGACGTGAACGAACCGACCGGCGCCGGACAGCTGCAATTCCACAATGTCGGCGTCGCGGTCTTTCCCTCGCCCAAGGTCGTCCTCAAGGGGACCTACCAGAAGGTCATCAACAAGGATCCGGCTGGCGCCAATTCGGATTCATTCCTGGGCGGCGTCGGATTCTTCTTTTGACCTGGTGTCCCGATTTCCGAAGTTCGCACACCCTTGCGGCGACTTCTGATGCGAACTTCGGCACTGGCGCCACAACCACCTGAGGCGGAGCATAATGCCTGATTGGATCAAATGGACGGCGCCGGCGGCGGCGCTCGTGTCGGTCACGTCCGCGGCCCACGCGGTGCAATATCTCACCGTCCCGCAGGCGCAGAAGCTCGCCTTTCCGTCGGCGACCCAGTTCGTCGAGACTCAGGCCGGCCGCGCCTGGAAGGCGCAGGCCGGCGGCAGGACGCTCGGCCTGTTCGTGTTCGATCATGTGATCGGCAAGCACCTGTACATCGATTACGCGGTCGCCCTCGACCCGGGCGGCCGCGTCCTGCGCGTGGAGATCCTGCAATATCGCGAGTCCTACGGCGGCGAGGTCAGGCAGGCGAGCTGGCTCGCCCAGTTCGTCGGCAAGACCAGCGCGAGCCCGCTCGCCATCAACCAGGACATCCGCAACATCTCGGGCGCGACGCTCTCATCGCGCCACGTGACTGAAGGCGTCAAACGCATTCTCGCGGCCTATGGTCATGGCGTGCGATAGCCTGCGCCGGGTGCGGCCTCTGCTCGGCACCCTCGTCGAGATCGCGGCGGCGGGGCTCCCCGAGCGCGAGCTCGACGCCGCGATCGAGGCGGCGTTCGCGGCGGTGGAGAAAGTCCACCGCCTGATGAGCTTCCATGATCCGGCGAGCGATGTGAGCCGGCTCAACCGCGAGGCGGCAAGCCGACCGGTCACCGTCGATCCCTGGACCTTCGCGGTGATCGAGACTGCGACCGATTTCTACCGGCGCTCGCACGGCCTGTTCGACGTGACTGTCGCGGCGGCCTTGCAGGATCTGGGACTGCTGCCGCGTCTCGAGCCCGTGTTCGGAACGCCGCCCGACGGACCAGCGACCGGCGAGGCAATCGAGACCTTGCCGGATCGCCGCATCCGCTTTCGTCAGCCGCGCGTGCGGATCGACCTTGGCGGGATCGCCAAGGGCTTTGCGGTCGACCGCGCGCGGCAAACCCTGCAGGCGCACGGCGCGACCGGCGGCCTCGTCAACGCCGGCGGCGATCTCGCGGCTTTCGGAGCCCGGGCGGTGCCGGTCCACATCCGCGACCCGCGCGAGCCGCGCCGCGTGCTTGCCCGGATCGAGGTCAGGAACGAAGCGCTCGCCTCGAGCGGCGGCTGCTTCGACCCCTTCGACTCGTCCGCCGTGATGGCGCCGGCGGTGATCGACACCAGGACCCAGGAGCCGGCGCGCGCCATCGCGGGCGTTACGGTGCGGGCAAGTTCCTGCATGGTGGCCGATGCGCTCACCAAGGTCACGATGATTGCCGGAGAGGCAGCCTCGGACCTGCTCGATCGTTGCGCCGCGAGCGCGCTGTTGGTGTTGCACACCGGCGAGATGCGCGTCAGCAATTCATGGCAGGACAGCCGTGCGGCTTGACCCCGGCTTCCGACGCGCGCTCTACGCCGCCGTCGCCGTGCTCACGGTGACCGGGGCCGGCTGGATGCTCGCCGACTGGCAAAAGGACCCTGCCGGTCCGGAAACCTGGCAGACGGTCGCCGCCGATCTCCTGATGGTGCACGGCGGCACCGCAATGATCATGCTGATGCTGCTCGGCGCGCTCATTCCGCTGCATGTGCGGCGCAGCTGGCGCACCGGCCGGAACCGGCTGACCGGGCCGACCATGATCGGCATCAATGCGGCGCTGATCGTGACCGGATTCGGCCTCTACTACGCGGGCTCCGAGCTCCTGCGCGCCTGGATCAGCGACATTCACATCGCCGTCGGATTTGTCCTGCCGGCGCTTCTCGTCCTTCACATCTGGGTCGGACGCAGCGCGGGCGCGTGAGCGCCTTCCTTCAACAGATCGCGGATTTCGGTCAGAAGCTGCACCTCCTTGGCCGGCGGCGCGACCGGGACCGGCGCGGGCCGGTAGAGGCGGTTGATGAGCTTCATGATGAGATACAGCGCCCAGGCCACGATGAGAAAATTGATCAGCAGTGTGAGGAAGTGTCCCCACGCGAGAACTGCGCCCTGCCTCTTCGCCTCATCGAGGGCGGAAGCGGTCACTTTCGATGACAGCGCGACGAAGTAGTTGGAGAAGTCGAGTCCGCCCGTGACGGCGCCGATCACCGGCATGATGATGTCGGCGACGAGCGAGCTCACGATCGCTCCAAACGCTGCACCAATGACCACGCCGACCGCGAGATCGACGACGTTGCCGCGCATCGCAAATTTCTTGAAATCATCCAGCATCGGCGCCTCCTGTCGTGTGGACGCGGGTCGGCGCGGCGCAGCGGCCCCGTAGGACACGAATGGGACTTGCGTCGGCCCCGTGCGTCAGTTCACCAGTCCGGCGTGCACCATCGCCTCACGCACCGCCATCTTCGACTTCTCGGTGGGCGGGACCAGCGGCAGGCGGACTGTGTCGGCGATCTTGCCGAGCACCGAGAGCGCGTATTTCACCGGCCCCGGACTGGTCTCGATGAACAGGTTATGGTGCAGCGGCATCAGCTTGTCCTGCAGCTTGAGCGCCGCAGCGAAGTCGCCGCGCAGGCACGCGCTCTGGAATTCGGCGCACAGCCGCGGCGCAACGTTCGACGTCACCGAGATGCAACCGTGGCCGCCATGCGCCATGAAGCCGAGCGCGGTCGCGTCCTCGCCGGAAAGCTGGTTGAATCCCTCGCCCATCGCGGCGCGCTGCTGCGAGACGCGCACCATGTTGGCGGTCGCATCCTTGACGCCGGCGATGTTCTTCAGCTCGTAGAGCCGCGTCATGGTCTCGACCGACATGTCGATCACCGAGCGCGCCGGGATATTGTAGATGATGATCGGGATGCCGATCGCGTCGTTGATCGCCTTGAAGTGCTGGTAGAGGCCTTCCTGGGTCGGCTTGTTGTAGTACGGTGTCACCACCAGCACCGCGTCCGCGCCGGCCTCTTCGGCATGCTCGGCCAGCTCGATTGCCTCCTGCGTCGAGTTCGAGCCGGCGCCGGCGATCACCGGAACCCGGCCGTTCGCCTCGTCGACGCACCACTCGACCACCTGCTTGTGCTCGTCATGGGACAGCGTCGGGCTTTCGCCCGTCGTTCCGACCGGCACCAGGCCGTTGGTTCCCTCGGCGATCTGCCATTCCACCAGCTGGCGAAACGCCTGCTCATCGACGCGCCCGTTCTTGAACGGCGTCACCAGGGCCGTGAATGAGCCTCGAAACTGTGTCTTGGCGGCCATCAGCGTCTCCCGGACCGGTCGGCGGTCGTTTGCGAGCCGCCTCCGGGGATAACGTTTTCTCTCAGTCGAGAGTAACGAATTTCAGCCATGCCGCCTATCGATTTTCGTGATTGGTGGCGCCGAGAGGCTTCTTTGCGCTCAACGGCTTGGCATTGCTTTCCCGGTCGCCCCTACCGCGGTGTCTCAACATCGCCACGATTGGACGGGATTAGGGTTTCGTCAATTCAATCAACGCAATACCTTGGAGATCGGACGCGATTCGTCCGGGAGGAGGATCTTGCTTGTGAGCCGGGAAAAGCGCACGGCCACCGCCTGGGCCCTGTTAACCCTCTCTCTGGCCATGGTTCTGCCGTTGGCGGCGGAGAGTGCGAGGTCGGCTCCCGCGAGCGAGACCAAGCCCGCCGAGTCCGCGTCCAAGGCCACGGCCAAGAGCAGCACGAAAAAAACTGCGCCCCACGCCAAATCCGAGATCAAGGCTGAGACCAAGTCCAAGGCTGAGGCCAAGTCAAAGTCGGAGACCAAGTCCGGGACCAAGCCCGGGACCAAATCCGACACCAAGTCATCGACGAAGGCCGCAGCCGCAAGCCCCTCGAAGGCGGTCGACAAGGGCCGCGCGGCCGCCGCATCGCACCCGAAATCCGCCGCCAGGCCGACCGGCCCGAATACACGCCCCGCCCCGTCCCCGCACCGCACGCCCGCATCGCCGCCGACCCAAGCGACGGTTCATCCGAGCGCACCCATCGCAGCCCTCGCCTACGCTGCACCGGCGACGGCCGGCATTCCGCTCGCGGCGGCGACGACTGCCTGGACGTCGCCGGCCGATATCGATGCCGTGCGACAGGCCGTCGGCCTGATCCAGGCCGGCCGGGGCGGCGAAGCGGGCTCGGTCGAGCGCGGCATCTCCGATCCGCTCGCCCGCAAGCTGGTCGAATGGATGATCCTGCGCAGCGACGAGACCGATGCGGATTTCGCCCGCTATCACGCGTTCATCGCCGCGAACCCGGGCTGGCCGAGCATCGTCACGTTCCGTCGCCGCGCCGAGGCGATGCTGTGGCAGGAGCGCGCTCCGCCCGCGACCGTGCGCGCCTATTTCGCCGGGATCAGGCCGCTCAGCCCCAAGGGCCGGTTCGCGCTGGCGCGCGCCCTCCTCCTCGACGGCGACCGGGCCGGCGCGCAAGCGTTTGCGCGCGAGGCATGGCGCGCCGATTCGTTTTCGCAGGACCTGGAGAACCAGGCCCTCGAACTTTTTGGCGACCTGATCACACGCGCCGACGACAAGGCCCGCATGGACCGGCGGCTCTACGCCGCTGACGAGGATGCCGGCCTGCGCGCCGCCAAGCGCCTCGGGGGCGACCAGCCGGCGATCGCCAAGGCGCGCATTGCGGTCAACGTCCGCGCCGGCAACGCCAAGACCCTGCTCGACGAGGTGCCGGTCGCGGCGCGAAACGATGCCGGCTACATCTTCAGCGCGGTGCAATGGCTGCGCCGTCACGACAGGTTTGCCGATGCGGCGGCATTGCTGATGAGGGCGCCGCGCGACCCGGCTCAGCTCCAGGACGTGGACGAGTGGTGGGTGGAGCGCCGGCTGGTCGCGCGCAAGCTGCTCGACCTTGGCGACCCGAGACTCGCCTATGCGATCGTGCGCGATGCGGCGAAGCCGGCGAAGGACAACTATCGCGCGGAGCATCAGTTCACCGCCGGATGGATCGCGCTGCGCTTCCTCAAGGAGCCCGCGATCGCCGCCCAGCATTTTGCCCGTGTCGCGGAGGGCAACGCGAACCCGATCACCATCTCGCGCGCCGGCTACTGGCTCGGCCGCACCGCCGAGCTTGCCGACCG
>DASTZX010000283.1:0-20384 GCA_035764045.1 Xanthobacteraceae bacterium
CTCCTGGAACGGCGTGCGGATCGGCCCGGGCGAGATCGAGAGGCAGCGGATGCCGCGGTCGGCGAACTCGCGTGCCACACCGAGCGTCATCGAGACCACGGCGCCCTTGGCGGCTGCATAATGCACCGAGGTGCCGGGCCCACCGCGGCGCGCCGCCATGCTGGCCATATTGACGATCACGCCGGCCTTGTTCGCCAGCATGTGCGGCAGCACTGCCTGCATGCCGTAGAACGTGCCCTTGAGGTTGAGCGCCAGCGTCTTGTCGAGGAGCGCATCGTCGATTTCGAGGAATCTTGCCCGCCGCATGGCCGCGCCGGCCGAATTGAACAGGAATTGCACGCTGCCGAAGGTCTCGATGGCGCGCGCGACCATCGCGTCGACCTGCTCGCGCGCCGTGACGTTGGTTCTGACGGCGAGCGTCTTGCCGGGACCGTTGATCTGAGCGGCCGTCTTTCTGGCGCCCTCATCGTTGACATCGGCGCAGACCACGTTCGCGCCTTCGCGCCCGAAGATCAGCGCGGCGGCGCGGCCGATGCCGCTCGCCGCGCCCGTGATCACGATGGTCTTGCCGTGGAAATAGTCGGGCGTTTTGGGCATCGGCGCTCCCGGCCTTTTCTCTTTCGTCCTGCCCGCGCTTGTCGCGGGAATCCACGTCTTTTCGCTCACTCACGGAGGCAGACGAGGATGGCCGGGCATAGGCGAGCGAAGCGACGCCGTTCTTCGAACGGCTATGCCCGGCCATGACGTCGTCAGCCTGTGCCCGCTCGCCGCTCCACGTTGGCAATCCGCGCCGGCACCCCGAACTCGCGCCGGCACACCTCGGCGAGCGCCGCGACGCCGGCCCGGATGGTCTCGTGCGAGGGATGCGCGAAGCAGAGCCGCATGCGGCCCTTCGCATACGCCTTGTCTGTCGACCATTCGGGCCCGGGATTGAGGGCGATGCCGGCGGCCAGCGCGGCCTGGTAGAGCTTTTGCGTATCGACTGGCTCGGCGAGCCGCACCCACAAGAAGATGCCGCCCTTCGGCTCCTCGAATTCGGCCGCGGTGCCGAACTGCTCGGCCAGCGATTCCATCAGCGTGTCGAGCTTCCGCCGCAGCGCGCGCGTCAGCGCCGGAACGTGGGTCGCAAAATGTGCGTTGCAGAATTCCGCCAGGACCATCTGCTCGAGGGCGCCCGAGCCCGCGTCGGTCTTGAGCGCGAGCATTCGTGCGATGAGCTCCCAGTCGGCCACGATGTAGCCGACCCGCAGCGCCGGCGCGATCGATTTGGAAAACGAGCCGATATGGATCACGCCGCCGTGCGGGCTCATCGCATGCAGTGCGGCCGGCCGGCGGCCGTCCCAGATCAGGTCCGCGTAGCAGTCATCCTCGAAGATCGGCACGCCATGCTGCTGCGCCAGCCGCAAGAGCTCGTGCCGGCGCGGTTCCGGCATGATGGTGCCGGTGGGGTTCTGCACCGTCGGGATCGTATAGATGTATTTCGGCCGGACGCCGCGCCCCTTCAGGCAATCGAGCGCCGACGCGAGCGCGTCCATGCGCATGCCGTCGCGGTCGAGCGGAATGCCGACCGCCTCGACGCCGAGCCGCGTCAGCCGGTTGAGCGAGCCCTGATAGCTCTCCTGCTCGATGATCACGGTGTCGCCGCGATTGAGGAAGATCCCGTTGACGAGATCGAGACCCTGCAGCGAGCCGGAGGTGATCAGGATGTTGTCGGCCGTGCAGGCGATGCCGGCGTCGCGCTTGAGCTTGCCGACCAGGAACTCGCGCAGGGGCCGATAGCCCTGCGGGCCGCTCGCGAGCCCATAGGTCGCGAGCGTGCGTCCCTCGCGGGCGAGCACCGCGGTCGTGGCCGCGAGCAGCGCATCGAGCGGCACCTGCTCGGCGTCATTGTGGCCGCCGACGAAATTGTACTTGGGGAAGCCGGTATATTTCGCGGCCGGTGGCGGCAGTCCGGCGGCGAGGAGGGGCGCGAAGTCGAACGGCGTGGCGGTCATGCAGTCTGCCTGGGGTGGCGGGGCCTCAAGCTTGCCACATCGCGCCGGGGCCGCAAGGGCGCCGCAATAGCCCGGCACATGGCCTCGCCGCTCACCAAAGATTTACGTCTTGCGGGCACGCTTCCGCGACTCGAGGGGGTCTGCAGTGAAAATGGCCGAAACGATCGCGCGCCAGAATGCGCGCTCGCTCGCACGCCTCGAGCGGGCGCTGCCGGCGATCTTTCCGGCCCCCGTGCTCACCCATGCGCTCGCACGCCGCTTCACGCCGCCGATGCCGCGCCTCGCGGTGGATTCCTACTGGCGCGTGCATCCGCTGCGTGCCGACCGGCTCGCCCGCGCGCTCGCCGCCAAGACCGGCGCCCCGGAGGGCTGGACCTGGCGGCTGGCCTCCGGCCGCGCCAAGGGTCTTCCCGCCAACTTTCGCCTCCCGGCCGCACCCTATCGTGAGAAGAAGTACAGCCTCGGGCCGGGCTTCTGCTGCGTGTGCGGTCAGCCGGTCTTTCGCCTCGGCTGGCACCGCGACCTGTGGGACGCCGGGCCGAACCCCAAGGCGCAGTGGCACACCGCCTGCGTGACGGCTTGGCATTTTTGGACGGCGCCGAGCGATTTCGTGCGCGTTCTGCGCCGCGTGCAGCAGCGCCGCTGCGGCCAGAGCGGCGGGCGTCTATGGCGGACCGCAGAGGTCGATCACCGGGTGCCGCTGTTCCAGGTCTGGCGCGAGCATCGCGACACGCCGTGGCCGAAACTCCTGGCGTTCTGGGGCCTGCCGAACCTGCAGGTGATCAACCGCGACGTCCATGTGGAGAAATGCGCCGACGAGGCCGCCTACCGCCGCGTCACCGCGCCTTCACCTGCGGATTGATCAGCCGCATCTCGCGGCCGTGCTCGAACGCCGCGATCTGCTCGAAGCATTCCGCGAAGTAGAGCTCGAAATTGTCCCATTCGGTCCAGCCGAGATGCGGCGTGCACAGCACGTTCGGCATCTTGAGGAAGGGATGGTCGCCGTTCATGACCGGCTCCTCCTCGTAGACGTCGATCGCCGCATAGCCGGGGCGGCCGGCGCGCAAGGCGGCGAGCAGGGCGCCGGGCCGGACAAGCTCGGCGCGCGACGTGTTGACGATCAGGGCGGTCGGCTTCATGCGCGCGAGATCCTCCGGGCCGACGATGCCGCGCGTCTCGGGCGTGAGGCGGACATGCAGCGAGAGAACATCGGACGCCGCGAAGAGCTCGGCCTTGTCGGCCGCGACCGCATAGCCCGCCGCGCGCGCCTTTTCGGCCGTCTTGTCACGGCCGAGCGCCAGCACCCGCATGCCCATGCCGCGCCCCGCCTCGGCGACGAGGCTCCCGATCGCGCCGAGCCCGAACACGCCGAGGGTCGAGCCGCGCAGGCGATGCGACAGGGTGCACGGCCACTCGCCACGCTTCATCCGCTCCGCCTCAAGCGCGATGTTGCGCCGCGCCGCCACGATCAGGGCGGCCGTGAGCTCCGCGGGCGCCGCCGCCGAGTTGCTCTTGCCGTGCGAGACCGGGATGCCGAGCTCGGTGCAGGCCGTGAAATCGATGGTGGAGGCCGAACGGCCGACCAGCGCCAGCAGCTTGAGCTTCGGCAGCCGCTCGAGCAGCGCGCGCGAGAACTCGACCCGCTCGCGTACGGAGACGATGACGTCCGCATCGGCGAGCCGCGCGACCAGCTCCTCGAACGAGGCGGCGGGCTCGCGATAGCGAACCACCTCGTGGTGGCGGATCAGGTCGAAGCATTTGAGCTTGTCGACCATGTCCTGGTAGTCGTTCGGGATGACGATTTTCATGAGCGCGGGACTTTCCGGGAAGTTGAGGCTTCTGGCGGGATGACGGCGCGGCGGGACCCGTAATCCTGATATCATGGCGGACCCCGCAGAGGACAGACCGCGATGCTCGCGCCGCCCGGCTTTCATCACCTCCATCTCAACTCGGTCGATCCCGACGCCGCGATCGATTTCTACCTTCGGCAATTCCCAAGCACCGCGAAGACCACGTGGGGCGGCATTCCGGCGCTCCGGTCGCCGAACGACGTGCTGATCCTGTTCGACAAGGTCGACCGCCCGCCGCCGACCGCGCCGCAGACGGCCATTTGGCATTTCGGCTGGTACGTCGCCGACGTGCGCAAGAACCGGGACGCCTATCTGGCACGCCCCGACGTCGAGCTCCTGCCGCTCTACACCACCGAGGCCGGCGGCTCGGTTTGGATCAGCACCGACAGCTGGCCGGGCCGCGACGGCGTGCTCGGGCTGACCCGGGCGCAGATCGCCGATGCGAAGGCCGCCGGCGTGCAACCGACCCGGGATGGCGGCTTCGCCTACATGCGCGGGCCCGACGATGCCCTCGTCGAATACATGCAGGATCCCACGGCCGAGCGCATGAACCACGTGCACTTCTTCCATGAGCAGCCGTCCACGGCGCAGCGCTGGTACGAGACGCACCTCGGCGCGAAACCACTGCCGCCGCGCGCCGGAACGACGGCCAAAAGCGCGGGCGACACGTCCGAACGCCTGGGCGAACCAACCTGGCCGGCGCTCGAGCGCGAGGGGCTGATCCGTGTGCCGTCGGCCGGCGTCATCTTCGGCGACGTCGCGTTCCTGGCCTACATGCGGCAGGGCGAGAGTCCGCTTGTCCCGTCGCGCGGCCATCTCTACGATCACGTCGCGCTCAGCGTCGGCGATCTCGATGCCTGGGTCGAAAAGCTCGCCGCCGAGGACGTCACCTTCCTGGAGAAGCCTTACCGGCTCGGCGATACCTGTGCCGCAATGATCGAGGGCCCGAGCCGCGAGGCGATCGAGCTGGTGGAGGTGAAGTGACCCCCGTCATTCCGGAAGCCGGGCGCAGCGCGGCTATCCGGAATCCAGCTCAGGACTTCTGGTTTCCGGGTTCGCGCCTTCGGCGCGCCCCGGAATGACGACGTGATGTCATTACACCCTCATCAGCCGCCCAAGGCGCGACTCAGGTGCGACCGGCCCGAGCTTGTCTCCGAGCCGCTTGAGGCAGCCCCACAACACCGCCTGATTGCTGTTCACCACCGGCTTGCCCAAGGCGGCCTCGATCGCGTCGATCGCTTCGATCTGCGTCGTGTTGGTGCAGCTCAGGAAGATCGCGTCGGCGTCGGCGCGGTCGTGCTCGCGCGCGAGCGCCACCCAGTCCTGGGGCGTGACGGCCGTGAAGGCGTGACCGTTGAGCTTGAGCGCCACCTCGTGGCGCACCGCGATCCCGTTCTCGGCAAGATAGCGCATGATCACATCGTTGGAGAGATAGGGGCTGAGCAGGACGACCGATTTGATCCCGAGCGCCCGCATCGCCTCGATCACCAGCGCGCTGGTCGCCACCGTCTCGATGCCGGTCGCCTCGCGCACGATCTCCGTCAAGGTGCGCTCGCCGGCGCGACCCTCGCGCATGGAGGAATCGGTGCAGTGGTAGACGATGAGATCGGGCCCGCTGTCGGCCAGCGCGGCGGCCGAGCGCGCGATCTCGTCTTTCATCTCGGCTGCGGGCTTGCGCCACGGGCCGGTGATGCGGGCGCGGGCGACGTGGATCGCGAGCCCTTCCGGCGCGAAATGATTGAACTGCGGCTCGCTCATGCGATTGACCGAAGGGACGAGCAGCCCGACACGGGCGCGCGGCTCGGCAAGAGGGTGATGTTGCACGCGCGTTTCGACGATGGCGTCCATGAGAGTCTCCCGACCTTCCGCACACAGCCTACTCCCTCCCCCGCCTACGGGGGAGGGCTGGGGAGGGGGAGGTCGCATGCGCATGTGCAAGTGGCGCCGCCTCCCTGACCCTCCCCAAACGGGAGAGGGGAAAGAAAGTCACTGCACCCGCAGGCCAGCCTGCTTGGCGAGCGGCACCCAATACGCGAGCTCGCCGGCGAGAAATGTGTTCAGGCCCGCGATATCGAGGTCCATGGTCATCAGGGCGCGCTGGCCCAGGTAGCGTTGCACCCGGGAAGAGCGGACGATGCGGCGCATGGCGGCATTGAGCTTCTCGGCGATCGACGGCGGCAGCCCTTTCGGTGCCGTGAGCCAGAACCAGGTCGTGCCGCGCATCTCGGGAAACCCGAGCTCGCTGAAGGTCGGGATGTCGGGAAAGGCCTGATTGCGCTCGGTCGAGGTGAGCGCGATTCCGACGAGCGCGCCGGAGCGCAGATGTTCGCCGACCGTGAGCACGGTGGTGAGCGCCAGCGGCACATGGTTGCCGAGCACGTCGGTCACCGTGCCGCCGGGCGAGGGGATGTGCTGGATGTCGATCCGGGCGAGCCGGTTGAATTGGATGAGCAGGAGATGCCCGAGTGAGCCCGGACCTGGCGACGCCGAGGCGAGCGGCTTGTCGCGTGCGAGCGCGATGAGCTGATCGAGCGTGCGCACGCCGAGCGCCGCATTGGCGGCGAGCGCATAGGTGTCGCCCGCGATCATGGCGATGTGGGAAAAGTCCCGCATCGGGTCGTAGCCGATGTTCGGGTTGATGGCCGGTCCGGTGAGGTGCGGTCCCGAGCCGCCGATCAGCAGCGTGTAGCCGTCCGGTTCGGACCGCGCCACCAGGGCGGAGCCGATGCTGCCGCTGTTGCCGGGTCGGTTCTCGACATAGAAGCGCTGGTTGAATTCCTGCGAAAGTTCCGCGGCGACGAGCCGCCCCAGGATGTCCGCGCTTCCGCCGGCCCCGAACGCCACGACGATCCGCACCGGCTTCGCGGGCCAGTCCTCCGCGCGGGCCAGATTTGCCGGCGCGAGCAAGGCCAGCGCGAGCAAGGCCAGCGCGAGCGCGGCCACGATCGTCAGGCGGTGCAAGGGCTCCTCCCGGGATCGACAACGATACCGGCCCTGCTTACCGGCTGGCAATGCGCCGTCAGAGGTCCGCCGCCGCGGCGGCGCCCGTCGGCGGCGGACGGCTCACCGCTTGACTGATCCTTACTTCGCGGCGGCGACGCTCTCGATCTGCTCGATGGCCGCCTTGAGCTGGGAATCCTGGTCGGTCCCGATCAGCTCGGCCTTGATCGGCGGGGAATGGGCGGCCGGCTTGGCGGCGGCCTTGGCGGCGGCTGCATTGCCGCTGGTTCCCTGCTTGCTCCCGCCGAGCAGCCCCGGATTCTTGAACGCGCCGCTGAGCTCGTTCTCGCTCAGCATCAGCGCGCCGGCGACCTGCTGGTCCTTCGGCGCCTCGACCACGACGTCGGGGGTGATGCCTTCGCCCTGAATCGAACGGCCGGCCGGCGTGTAGTAGAGAGCGGTCGTGAGCCGCAGCGCGCCATGCCCATTGAGCGGGATGACCGACTGCACCGATCCCTTGCCGAAGCTCGGGGTGCCGAGCACCTTGCCGCGCCGCCGGTCCTGCAGGGCGCCGGCCACGATTTCGGATGCCGACGCCGAGGCGCCGTTGATCATCACCACCACCGGCGTGCCCGGTATCTTGTCGCCTTTGGACGGCGCCGAGAAGGCACGGTCCTCGTTGTGATGCCGGCCGCGGATGCTCACCACCGTCCCGCCGTCGAGGAAGTCGCCCGCGATGTCGACCGCGGCCGACAACAGGCCGCCTGGATCATTGCGCAAGTCGACGATCATGCCGCGCATCTTGCCGCCCGCGTCATGTTTGAGCTTGTCGATCGCCTGCCGGACGTCGCGCGCGGTCTCGCTGCCGAACTCGGTGATGCGAATGTACCCGATCCGGTTCGCCTGCATCTTCGACTTGACCGACGGCACCTCGATCACGGCCCGGGTCAGGCTTACCTCGAACGGTGGCTGACTGCCGCGCGAGATGGTGAGCTTGACGCTGGTTCCCGGATTGCCGCGCAGCACGCGAACCACCTTCTGCAGGTCCATCCCGTGGGTGCTCTGGCCGTCGATCGCGACGATCAGGTCGCCGCCCGCGAGCCCGGCGTGCGACGCCGGCGTGTCGTCGATCGGCGAGATCACTTTCGGAACTCCGTCCTGCGAGGAGATTTGGATGCCCAGACCGCCGAACTTGCCGTTGATGTCCGCCTGCGACTCCTTGAACTCGGACTCGTCCATGTAGTCCGAATGGGGATCGAGCCGGTTGAGCATGCCCTTGAGCGCGTCGGTGGTGAGCTCGGGCGACGGAACGGCGCGCACATAGTCGCGCTGCACCAGATCGATGACGCCGTTGATGAGGGCCAAGTCGGTCGCGGAGGGAACCGCGCGGCTGATCGACGTGAGCGTGACTCCGGTCAGGAGAACGCCCAGAACGGCGCCGGCCCCGCCGGCGGCAACGAGACGCGATTTTTTCACCATATGAAACCCTCACAGCGCCAGCGGCGTTCGATCGGTCCGATAACCCCTGTGCGGGGCCAATGTTCAGAGTATGCCCGCGGTTCCCTGCACGATCTATCGCGCCGAATCGGGACGAATCCACGGCCGAAATCCCGCGTCCCATATAGGTGAGCCGATGGAAAATGTCAGTCCGGCGCCGGGCGTGCGGATCTCGAGGCCGGATCGTCGGCGATCCCCCGCAGCATCTGGGGTCAACATCCGCCGGCCGCATTGCGCAGCCTTCGCGGCCCGCGACATGCGCGACATCCGCGCGACATGGCGGCGCGTCGCGCGAACTGCCGTCCGCGATCCCGCGTTGACCCTAAGAGCCCCTCGAAGCACAAAGGAGTTTGGAATGAAAAGACTCGCTATTGCCGCCATAGGCGCGCTGGTCCTGCCGCTCGCGATCTCGTTGCCGGCTGCGGCGCAACAGAACAATGCAAAGCCCAATGCGGCGCAACAACAGCAGTCGCAAGCACAACCGATGCAGCCGAACGAGCAGTCACAGGCGAACCTGAGCAGTAGCCAGATTCGGCAGGTCCAGCAGGCCCTCGATCAAAAAGGTTTCAAGGCCGGCAATGCTGATGGCAAGCTCGGCCCAGAGACCAAGCAGGCGCTGCAAAGCTTCCAGAAATCGCAACACCTGCAGGTGACCGGTCAGCCTGATCAGCAGACCCTGGCGAAGCTCGGCATCAGCAGCTCGGAAACGACCGGCCAGGCTCCCGCCAACCAGAACGGCGGCGCGCAAATGCACCAACCGCCGGCTCCTGCCAACCAGCAGAACCAGCCGAAGTAACTGCGGGACGCCAGTACGCGACAAGACCGGAAGCGCACCGAGCATGTATCGCTCCGGGACGGTCGCGAGGTGCGCATCTCTTGCAGATGCGCGAAGGAGAGCCGCGCCGGGGCGCGGCTCTCGTCGTGCGTGTCACCACGCGACGGCGGCGGCGCGGGTGCTGATGCGACCGACGTCCTCGGGCAGGAGATAGCCGTCGCGGGCCAGTGCGGCGGCTGCCGCGTGCACTTTCGCGGCGTAATCGGCGGGGCCGCGATAGCGCTCCTCCAACGAGAGGCGCCCATCGCCCGCAGCCTCGCGCTCTGCTTTGGTCTTCGCAAACGGCAGGTAGGAACCATCGAGATAGCAGAGCTCGCCGGCGCCGCCCGCGTCGGCGCTCCGCACCGACCAGCCCATCGCGGTCGCGGTCGGCACCGCAACATCGGGCAGCACGATCCCGCTCGTCTCGTTGCCGTCACGATCCACCTTCGGGACCAGCACCCGGTAGTGTTCCTCGCGCGCGACCGGGAGCACCTTGCCGACGACGCCCTTGGCGAAGTCCGGGCCATAGTCGAGGCGGGGCCGCGGGCTCGGGCCCTTCACCGGCACGAACCCCGGGATCGCGGCCTCCGGGCCGGTCATCTCGACCAGGGTGCCGTCGGCGATCCGCGGGTGCCGGCTCGGCGGCGGCACCACCCCGTCCTTTACCCAGCGATCGAGCGCAGCCAGCGTGGCGCGCAGCAGCGGCGCATAGTCGATGCGATCGGGCGGCATCGCGCAGACGCCTTTCGGCATGGTGGACTGGATGCCGACGTGCTGTGTGCCGGCAAAGTGATAGATGCGCACATTTTCGGGCTCCACGCCGTCCTTTTGCCCGAGAGGATCGGTGAGGAGCAGGGACTCGCCGGACTGCCAGTACTCGGTCGAGGTGTTGGTGCTGATCACTTTCGGACAATTGCCGCGCGCGCTACAGCGCGCCAGGATCCCGTCGCGAGCCCCCGTGAACGGATCGGTCTGGGTCTCGAAGGCGAACGGGAAGCTCACATCGGGAAAGAACATGAATCCATGGCCGATCTGCACCATGCGGTTCGGCTGGGCGAAGCGCTGGTTGAGGAAGAGGCGCGCGGTCGCGACGTGCGGATTGATGCCGTCGAACACGATCCGGCTCTCCTCGTCCTCGTTGAAGCCGCGATAGATGAAGTCGCGCAGATAGCGCCCGCTCTGCGATGTGCCGTGCGCAAGGGTACGGGCGATCGCAGAATGACCTGCCTGGAAGAGGGAATTGGGCGTGCCGGCCGCGTCCGCCGGTTCATGACGCAGGAACGAGACCAGATCGCGCGTCGCTGCAAAGCCGATGCCGGCGACCGCCGGATCGGCCGCCCGGTAGACGAGCTGATAGATCGCGCCGATGCGAAACACGGTGCCGGCCGGCTTGAGCCGGATGGTCTGCGCGTCGACGAATTCCCAATCGTCACGTGAAAGGGTCTTCGGCTCCGCCGCGTTGCGTTCGCGCACCATCAGGGTGGCGGTCTCGGGATGGACCGCCCGGAAGGTGAGCCGCGCCTGGGCGGTCTTCGTATCGTTGAACAGGAACTCGTCCCATACCGTCTGCTCGATCGGACCGCCGGCCGACGCTGTCGGCACCTCGATGCGCAGGTTGTTGTTGGTCGCCGGCAGCCCGGGAATCCACCCGCTCCACACCACCGTGAACCCCTGCCGCATCAGAAAGCCGTTGCCGGCCTGCTCGGGCGTGGTTGGATCATTGCTTGCCGGCGCGCTGTTGAACTGGATCAGCGCGCGCTTGTTGCCCCGATTATTGACGTCGTAGAGCAGGGCGCCGTTTCCCTTCGCCATGTCGGCTGGCTTGAGGATGAAGAAATCGGCGGAATATTCGACCCGGCCCGCGGCATTGCGCGGCGCCTTGTCGAGATCGACGATCCCGGAATCGAGCGGGTGCGCCGGATCGAGCTCGCCATGGAAGCGCCCGACCAGCTTCTCATAGCCGCCGACATTGCCGAAGGCTTGGCCGCCCGCGAACGGCTCGGTGCGCAGGATCTCGATGCGGGTGACGCGCGCCTGCGCGGGCGCGGCCATGAGGGTCAACAGCAGTCCAGCCGCAAGCCCGCCTGCGATCCGTTTCATGGCATCTCCTCCCTGGTCTCGCCGATCCTACATCACGCGCCCGGCGACCGTCAGTCCGTGTCCGGGCTTAGGCGCTGGGGCCGGTATCCCACGGTTTCGTCGCCGCCTGCCCTGCGGTAGCGTGGGATTTCCTTTCCAAGGAGCCACGGCATGCCGAAGGCATCAGATGCGCCGCAAGAGGGCACCAGCGGGCGCTGGCCGCTGTTTGCCTCGCTCGCATCCTATCGCGCCGCCGACATCAGCGGCGATCTGGCCGCCGGTCTGACGCTGGCCGCCATCGCAATTCCCGAGCAGATGGCTACCGCGCGCCTCGCCAACTTTCCCCCGCAAGCCGGATTGATCGTGCTCGTCGCCGGCGTGCTTGCGTTTGCGGCTTTCGGCGGCAGCCGCTTCCTCTCCTGTGGCGCCGACTCGACGATCGCGCCGATCTTTGCCGGGGGGCTGGTCGCGCTCGCATCCGGTTCGGGAGAGTACGCTGTGTTCGCCGCCGCGCTCGCGATCTTGGTCGGACTTCTCGTGGGGTCAGCGGGAATGTTTCGCCTCGGCTGGATTGCCGACCTGTTGTCGGTCCCGGTGACCACAGGCTTCCTCGCTGGCATCGCGATCCATATCGTGGTTTCGCAGTTGCCCGGAGTGCTCGGCCTACCGGTGCCCGAAGGACCGACGGTCGAGCGGCTCGTGGCAATTCTTGGCAAGCTCGGGCATGTCAATCCGCTCACGCTCGGCATCGGCGCCGGTGTGCTGGCGGTTATCCTCATCTGTGGGCGCATCGATCCGCGTATTCCCGGGGCGCTGATCGGTCTCGTCACTGCAACCGGCGCCGTCGTCCTCTTTGATCTCGAAGGCCGCGGGGTCGCGGCACTGGGCGAGGTCACGGGTGCCCTCCCGGTTCCAGCCTTTCCGGCGCTCAACGGCGCGCAATGGGTCGCGCTCATTCCGCTCGCCCTGATCGTCGCGGTCGCCGTCATGGTGCAGACCGCAGCCACCACGCGCGCCTTCCCGTCCGTCCCTGACGAGCCGCCCGACGTCAACCGCGACTTCATCGGTGTCGGCGCGGGCAGCATTCTGGCCGGCCTGATCGGCGGCTTTGCGGTCAATGCGAGTCCGCCGCGGACAGCGATCGTCGCCCAGAGCGGCGGCCGCTCCCAGGTCGCGGGCCTCGTCGCGGCCGCAATAACGGTCGCGCTGCTCGCTGCTGGCGGCGCGCTCCTGCGCCACGTCCCGCAGGCCGCGCTCGGCGGCGTCCTGTTGTTCGTGGCGCTCCATATCTTTCGCGTCGGCGAGATGACTCGCGTCTTTCGCCAGTCCCCCGTCGAGTTCAGCCTGATCGTCGCAACCGCCATCATGATCGTCGTCCTTCCCATCGCGCAGGGCGTCGGCATCGCGATCGCGCTCTCCGTCTTGCATGGGCTATGGACGACGATGCGTGCGCGCCTCGTGCTGTTCGAGCGCGTGCCCGGCAGCACGATCTGGTGGCCGAAAAGCCCGCACATGAGCGGAGACCGCGAGCCGGGCGTGATCGTCGCTGGTTTCCAGGCGCCGCTCTCGTTCCTCAATGCCGACCAGTTTCGTCGCGAGGCACGCGATGTGCTACGTGCCGCGCCGCAGAAGGTGAAACTGTTCGTACTCGAGGCCACCGGCATCGTGGAGATCGATTACACGGCTGCACAGGCGCTGCGCGGTCTGATTATCGAGTGTCACGAGCGGGGGATCGTCTTCGCCATCGCGCGCCTCGAATCCATACGCGCCGAGGAAGCGTTGACGCGCTTCCACATCCATGAGGTCCTTCACCCGGATCGCATGTTCCGCAGCGTCGAGGAGGCCATCTGCGCGCTCGCGCCTCGCGCAGGCGCACCGGCGGCAGGGTAGGGCCGGGCGTTTCTACCGGCCCATCCCGGGCTCGGTCGGCTTGTCGACCGCTCCGCCGCTCTCGGCCCAATCCTTGAAGGCGCCGAGATTGTAGACGCGCTCGTAGCCCAGGTCCTTGAGCGCCTTGCCGCTCAGCGCCGAGCGGCCGCCCGAGGCGCAATAGACGATGACCGTCTTGTCCTTGGCAAAATTCTTGTCGTGGTAGGGGGACTCGGGATCGGCGCGGAACTCAAGCATGCCGCGCGAGACGTTGACCGCGCCGGCCACCTTGCCGCTCCGCTCCACCTCCGGCGCATCGCGCACATCCACCACGAGGCTATTGCCTTGGGCGATCATCTCGCGCGCTTCGCTCGGCGAGACGCGCGGGACGGCCGCATTGGCGGCCTCCATCATCTGCTTGACGCTTGTCGCCATGGCCGGCTCTCCCTGTCGGGGCGGCCCCCCAACGCTCACACTATATAACGGCATCGGACCGAAAGCAGCGTCGCGCGGGGGCCATGACGTCGCGCCCGCTCCGGGCTAAGCTTGCGGCCGCCGCCTGACAAAAAACAAAAGCCGGCGCCGTCGTCCTGGGAGGAATGCAACATGGGGAAGCTTGTCCGCAGGCAGGTTCTGCGTCTCGCGGCGGCCGCGCTCGCGCTGCCGGTCGTCTCGCGTCTCGCTCGGGCGCAATCTTATCCGAGCCAGCCGATCCGCCTCATCGTCGGCTTCGCGGCCGGCAGCACCACCGACATCCTGGGGCGCCTGATGGGACAGTGGCTGTCGCGACGGCTCGGTCAGCAGATCGTGATCGAGAACCGTCCGGGCGCTGGCGGCAATATCGGCGCCGAGACCGTCGTGAAGGCGGCGCCGGACGGCTACACATTGCTCATGGTGCCACCGGCGGTGGCCGCCAATGCGACCCTCTACGAGCATCTGAGCTTCGACTTCATCCGTGACACTGCACCGGTCGCCGGCGTGGTGCGCGTGCCCAACGTGCTCGAGGTCACGCCCTCCCTTCCGGTGAAGAGCGTTGCCGAACTGCTCGACTACGCCAAGACCGATCCCAAGCTCAGCTTCGCCTCGGCCGGGATCGGGACCGCGAGCCATCTTGCGGGTGAGCTGTTCAACATCAGGACCGGCCTTCACATCCAGCATGTGCCCTACAAGGGGGATGGGCCCGCAATGGTCGACCTGATCGCCGGGCAGGTGCAGGTCGGCTTCGCCACGATGACGGCCTCGATCGGCCATATCCGCGCCGGCAAGCTGCGGCCGCTGGCGGTCACCACCGCCGCACGCTCGGACGCGTTGCCGGGCATCCCGACCGTCGCCGATACCGTGCCCGGCTTCGAGGCGAGCTCGTGGTTCGGCATCGCCGCGCCGAGACGCACGCCCGTGGAGGTCGTCGAGCGTCTCAACCGCGAAATCAATGCGGGGCTTGCCGACCCGACCATCAAGGCCAGGCTCGCCGATATGGGCGGCATGCCGCTCACCGGCTCGCCTGCTGACTATGGCAAGCTGATCGCGGACGAGACCGAGAAGTGGAGCAAGGTCATCCGCACGGCGGGAATCAAGGCCGAGTAGGCGTACCCGAGGCCGGGGGTGCCGCGCCGCGCGCCCGTCGGAACCGGCGGAGGACACTCTCGCCCAGGAGCTCGAAGCCGACGAACAGCGGCGGCACGAACAGCACGCCGACGAAGCTCGCGACCACCATGCCGCCAAACACCGTGGTGCCGATCGATTGACGGGCACCGGCGCCTGCGCCGGTGGCGATCACCAGCGGAATGACTCCGATGATGAAGGCGAGCGCCGTCATCATGACCGGCCGGTAGCGGGTGCGCGCCCCTTGCTCGGCGGCGGCGTGCACGCTCGTTCCGCCGGCCTCGAGGCGATCCTTGGCGAACTCGACGATCAGGATGGCGTTCTTGGCCGCCAGGCCGATCAGAAGCACGAGCCCGATCTGGCCGTAAATGTCGAGCTGCGAGTGGCGCAGCAGCAGCGCCGCCAGCCCACCGAGCGAGGCGAATGCCACCGGCAGCATCACCGAGAGCGGCAGCAGCCAGCTCTCGTACAGCGCAACCAGGAAAAGGAACGAGAAGATCACGGCGTAGAGGAAGGCCGCGGACTGCTGGCCGGCGGACAGCCGCTCCTGGTACGACATCCCGGTCCAATTGAAGCCGAAACCGCTCGGCAGGGATTTGCTCGCGATCTGCTCGACCGCCGCCATCGCCTGGCCGGAGCTTCTCCCGGGTCGCGCCGTGCCGTTGATGAGCGCCGCCGGATAGAGGTTGAACGTGTTGATGGCGTCGGCGCCCTGGATGGTCTGGATGCTCACGATTCCGTTGAGCGGCACCATGGCTCCCTTGCTGCTCCGGACATAGAGCTCGTTGATGTCGCGGACGGTGTCGCGGAACTGCTCCTGGGCCTGCAGCACCACCTGGAACACGAAATTCTGGTAGGAGAAGCGGTTGACGAACTGCCCCCCGAGGTTCGCCTGCAGGGTCTGGTAGACGGCGAGCGGCGTTACGCCCAGCAGTGCGGCACGGGTGGTGTCGACCGTCACCAGGATCTGCGGCACGTCAGCCGCGAACCCGGTGAACACCGACATGAGGTTCGGATCCTGGTTCGCCGCGTAGATCAAGGCGCGCGCCGCCGCGGCGAGCTCCTGGATCGATTGCCCGCGCCGGGCTTCAAGCGCGAAGTTCACGCCACCAGCGGCGCTGATGCCGGGGATTGCGGGCGGGCCGAAGGCGTTGACCAACGCCGCGGATATTGCGTTGAACTGCGGTTGCAGCTTGGCGATGACGGCCGGGATGGTCTGGTCGGCGCCCCGCTCGTCCCATGGCCGCATGATCACGATGACGGAGGCCGTGTTCGCGCCGCGCGCGCCCGACACCAGGCTGAAGCCGCCGAGCTCGATCGAATGCGCAACGCCCGGGGTGTCGCGCGCGATGCGCCCGATGCGGTCGATGACCTGTTGCGTGCGCTCCAGCGAGGCGCCGTTCGGCGTCCGCACATCGATGAAGAAGTAGCCCTGGTCTTCGTTCGGCAGGAATGCGAACGGGAGCAACTGCAGACCGACGTAACACAACGCGAAGGCGCCGATCATGCCGGCGGCTGCGATCCAGAGGCGGCGCGACAGGAAGCCGACGACCTGCACGTATCTGTCGCGCGCGAACTCGAAGCCGCGGTTGAACCAGCGAAAGAGCACGAACCGCGCGCGCGCGGGGGGACGCAGGATGAGCACGCACAGGGCCGGACTGAGGGACAGCGCGTTGATCCCGGAGATGCACACCGCGACCGAGATCGTCACCGCGAACTGGCGATAGAGCGCGCCGGTGATGCCGGAAATGAAGCCGACGGGGGCGAACACCGCGACCAGCACCAGGGTGGTCGCGATCACCGGGCCGGCGATCTCGCGCATGGCCTGCTCGGTCGCCTGCGCGTTCGACCAGTCCGAGTGCTCCTCCATGGTGCGGGTCACGTTCTCCACCACCACGATGGCGTCGTCGACCACCAACGTGATGGCGAGCACGATGGCGAACAGGTCGACCGTATTGGCGGAATAGTCGAGCAGGTACAGAACGGCGAAGACGCCGATGAGCGACACCGGAATTGCGATGGTCGGGATGAGCGTCGCGCGCCAGTCCTGCAGGAACAGATACACGACCGCGACGACGAGCACGAGCGTGATTGCGAGCGTCTGCAGGATCTCGGTGATGTTCGCGCGGACGAAGTTGGTCGCGTTGTAGACGATCTCGTACTGCAGCCCGGGCGGGAAATCCTTGGCGAGCGCCTGCATCTGCTGCTCGACCGAGTTCGCGACCGAGAGCGCATTGGCATTCGGGGTCTGGTAGATGGCGAGCGTCGCCGAAGGACGGCCGTCGAGCCCGGAGGTCGACGTGTATTGCTGGGCGGCGAGCTCGACCCGCGCGATGTCGCGCACCCTCACTACGCCGCCGTCCGGGTTCGTGCGCACGACGATGTTCTCGAACTCCTGCGCGCTCGAGAGCTGGCCGGGCGACAGCACCGTGAGCTGCTGTTGCTGATTCGGCGGGGAGGGGGGCTGGCCGATCTGGCCCGCGGCCACCTCCACATTCTGCGACTGGATCGCGGCGGTCACGTCGGCGGCTGTCAGGCCCAGCGCCGTCATGCGGACCGGGTCGAGCCAGATCCGCATCGCGTACTGCCGCTCGCCGAAGATGTTCGTCTGCCCGACCCCGGTCGTTCGCGCAATCGGCTGCTGCAGGTGCATGTAGGTGTAGTTGGATATGAACACCTGATCGTAGCGGTTGTCGGGTGAGAACACGTTGACCGCGAGCACGAAGTTGCTCGCCGCCGCGCGCACCGTGATGCCTTCCTGCTGCACTTCGCTCGGCAGTTGCGGCAGCGCGAGCTGCACCCGGTTCTGCACGTTGACCTGATCGATATTCGGATCGGTGCCGGCCGCGAAGGTGATCGCGAGGCTGTAGGCCCCCGAGCTCGAGCTGGTGCTCTGCATGTAGAGCATGTCGGGCACCCCGTTGACCTGCTCTTCGATCGGCTGACCGACCGTGGTCGTGAGCGCGCTGGCGCTCGCGCCCGGATACGAGACCGTGACGGTGACCTGCGGCGGGGTGAGGTTCGGATACTGCGCGACCGGAATGACCGAGAGCGCGAGCAGTCCGGCGAGCGTGACGACGACCGAAATGACGATCGCGAAGTTCGGGCGGTGAATGAAGAAGGTCGAAAGCCACGCCATTCTTGCGATCAGCCGTTAGCGTGATTGGGAAGAGCCGTCCTCGGCGGAGCCATTCTGGCCGCTGCCTGTCGTTGCCGCGCCCTGCGTGGCTGCGCTGTTGTCGACTGGATTGACGGTTTCGCCCGGGTGGACCTTCTGCACGCCTTCGACGATGACGCGCTCGCCGCCCGACAGCCCGCTTGTGACCACGTAATCCTGACCGACCTGGCGCCCGAGTTGCACGGCTGTCTGCGCGACCTTGTTGTTCGCTCCAACCGTGAGGACGAAGCTGCCGGACTGCTGCAGCTGCACGGCGGCCACCGGCACCAGCGGCCGCTCCTCCGGCGTGGCGCGGCGGACCTCGACCGTGACGAAGCCGCCCGGCAGGAGCAGCTCGCGCGGATTTGCAAAGTCGGCGTAGACCCCGACGGTACCGGTCGCCTGGTCGACCTGGTTGCCGAGGAACGCAATGCGACCCGTCTCCGGGTAGGCCGAGCCGTCCGGCAGCACGATGTTGACGCTCAGTCCTTGCGCGATGCGGGCCGCCGACTCGCCCCGCTGCTGCTGTGCGCTGACGATCTCGCGGTCGCTCACCGAAAAGAGAACGCGGATCGGATCGAGCTGATTGACGGTCGCGAGTGGTGGCGTCGACGGCGTCACCAGGTTCCCCTTGGTCAGCGACACGGCCCCGATGCGCCCATCGATCGGCGACTTGATCGTGGTGTAGGAGAGGTTGAGCTCGGCCTGCGCGAGGTTTGCCTGGGCCGCGTTGACGCTGGCCTGGTTCTGGTCGCGCGTCGCCTGCGCCTGGTCCAGGTTGGCCTGTGTCTCGACATTTTGCACCGTCAGCCGCGACGCCCGCTCGTAGGCGAGCTGCGACTGGCGCAGCGCCGCGTTGGCCGAGGCGAGTTGCGCCTGCGCGGCTTTCACGGCCGCGGTATATTGCGCGTCCTCGAGCCGATAAAGCACGTCGCCGGTCTTCACATGGCTGCCCTGGTTGACCGGAATGTCTTCGACGAACGCGGTGACACGCGGCACGATCTGCACTGCCTGGATTGCGGTGACTCGGCCGACGAAGGTGTGCGCGGGCGCAACGTCCTTCACGACCACCGGCACCACCCCAACCGAGGGCGGCGGGTTGGCGGACGGCGCGGCTTGCGCGCGGGCAACAGGCGATGCCGGCGCGATGAGCAGGACCGCAGCGACAATCGGATCGAGCGCCGCGCGGCGGGGCGACCTCGCCGGCCGGGCGGGGCGGAGGCGGACAGGTGCGGCGCGGCCAGTCATCGTTGCGAAAACCCGTGGCACGAGTGAGCGTTCCGTGGAGGCGGGAACTTTGTAGGTCGAAGAACGGGACGTGAGCCGTTCAGGCCTTTCGGCTCCGCCATGGCGTCTGCCAGGAACAACGGCGACGGGACGGCGTTCCGGCCTCAAGGCAAAACCCCTCGATGCGGCGACCATGACCGAACTCAAGCCTCCGTTCCCACCCCAGCAGCAGAACATGCCGGGCAGCAGCGCCGACATGGACCCGAAGCCGGACTACGGGGAAGCGAGCTACCGGGGGTGCGGACGCCTCAAGGACAAGACGGCGATCATCACCGGGGCGGACAGTGGGATCGGTCGGGCCGTCGCGCTCGCCTTCGCCCGTGAAGGCGCGGATGTTCTGGTCAGCTATTACAATGAGCATGAGGACGCGCGCGAAACGGAGCGGCTCGTCGTCGGCGCCGGGAGGAAGTGCGTCGTCGTCTCCGGCGACGTGAAGGATCCGGCCCATTGTCGGGCGCTGGTCGACAAGGCGATCTCGGCTTTCGGCCGGCTCGACATCCTGGTGAACAACGCCGCGCACCAGGCGACGTTCTCGTCGATCGAGGACATCAGCGACGAGGAGTGGGACGTCACCTTCCGCACCAACATCCACGCGATGTTCTATCTCACAAAGGCGGCAGTGCCCCATCTCAAGCCGGGCGCCTCCATCATCAACACCGCATCGATCAACGCCGATACGCCAAACCCCGGTCTTCTGCCCTATGCCGCCACTAAGGGAGCGATCGAGAACTTCACCGGCGGTCTCGCGCAGCTTCTCGCCGAGAAGGGAATCCGGGCGAACTGCGTCGCCCCCGGGCCGATCTGGACGCCGCTCATCCCGTCGACCATGCCGGCCGAGAAGGTGAAGGACTTCGGCAAGCAATATCCGATGAAGCGGCCGGGCCAGCCGAAGGAAGTGGCGCCCGCGTATGTTCTGCTCGCGTCGGACGAAGCAAGCTATGTCTCGGGCGCCACCGTTCCGGTTACGGGCGGCAAGCCCATGCTGTGACGCCGCTATCTTGTGGCATTGCCGAGCCTCGAGCAGCCAAGTCGCCAGCCGGCCCGATGCGGCCACCATCATCGCGGCAGAGTGATCAGGCCGAGCTGTTGATGCCTTCGGCTTGACGCGCTTCCGCCCGCCTGCGGCAAATGCGCGCGATCGCCGCGTCAAACGTTCGCCTGCTGCCATTCTGACCTTGCGTCATGCGTCCGTTGGACGGCGCCGCCCTGATCGCACTACACTGGACGTGTATATTCAGCGAAAAATCGGGGAATGCGACGCGCATCGCCACCTGCCGTGGCGGGGGATTTCA
>DASTZX010000284.1:0-8347 GCA_035764045.1 Xanthobacteraceae bacterium
GCGGTGGCGACGTCATCGCGCAGCTTGAGCAGCGCCTCGATTGAAAGTGATGTCAACGATTTGGGCCGAGCCATCGGAATCGGGCCTCCATGATGGGCAATCCTGGGAGTATCACCTTGCGTGGCACACGGAGGCAAGGACGACTGTTGAGATGTATCGCCAGCCCCGCTCGGCCGACGGCGACATACTCCCCTCGCCCCGCTCCGATCGCGGTCGATTAAGAGGCCCCTAACCAGTCCGCGCACGTTCGATTTTTGTTCGTCTTGAAAACCGGCGCTCCTTCACCAAATCGTTGCCGCCACCCGCCGCGCAAGTCAGTGCAGCAGCGGGCCGGCAACTGGCACGACTTCGTATCCATGTTGCTCATCACGAGGATGTGGCTATGAACAAATCAGATCGTCCTTCCCCCCAGCGCAAGCCATTCGACTTCGATCTCGACGAGCTGCTCCATCCGGCGCGTGCGTTCGCCCACCCGCGCGACGTGATCGACGATCTCGACCTCACGATCAACGAAAAGCGCGCCATCCTGGCATCCTGGGTGTCGGATGCCTGCGCGGTCGAGGCCGCTCCGGCGTTGCGGCAGCCGCCGGACGCGGGTGGCGCGATCGCAGTCGATGAGATTCTGGACGCGCTGCGCAGGCTCGACCAGCGGGTGCAGCAGACAAGCGCGGAGGTGGCCTGGGCCCGTCGACAGGTGCGGCGGCAGTCCATCCGGGACTTCCTGCTGCGTCGGCCGCGGTCCGAGCCGGGGCGAGATCTGTCGCGCTGAGCGCGACGGGCGCCGCATCATCCGCAAATGGGCGTTTTTCACGTGAGGCGTCAATTCTGCACGGCGGTGGCTCGCGCGCGCCGAGCATCGCGATCAGGTGCGCGGATATACCCCGCGCAGCACGTCCTCGAAGTGACTCTTGACCAGCTCGTTGCACGGGCATGACATCCGGCGCAATCCATCGAGATCGTGGATGAGCACCGAGCCGCGGCGCGTCTCGACGAGGCCGCGCGCCTTGAAATCCTGCAGCACGCGGGTGGTGTGGCTGCGCCCGGCGCCCAGCATGGCGGCGATCGCCTCATGCGTGAATGGCACGACCGCGCCGCCCGTGCGCTCGGCGGCGGCGACCATCCATTTGGCGACGCGTTGCTCGATCGGGTGAATCGCGTTGCAGGCGCTCGACTGAAAGATCTGAGCCAGCAGACAATCGGCATAGCGCGCAAAGACGGCCCGCAGCGCCGGCGATTTTTCCTTGGCCGCCTCCAGATCATCCATGCGCAGGCAGACGAAGCCGCCCCCGAATTTCACCATCACCCGCGTGTAAGCGGGCAGATGTCCCTGGCTGACGATGCCGCCAACCGCACCCTCGCGTCCGATCAGGACCGTCTCGACGTCACGACCATCCTCGCCGCCGACGACAAACGACACCATGCTGGCGCCGCAGGGAAAATGCACGACGTCGACATTGTCGCCCGGGTTGTACAGCACCTCGCCTGCCGTATGGTCGGCGCCGAACAGATCGGCCGCGATGAGCCCGTAATCGCGGTCATTCAGCACCCGAAGCAGGTTATTGAACGGGCGCACCTCTTCCCGGTTGCCCGACGATTCCATCTGTAACATCGTTTCGCTCCACCCAAGCTTCACCCGAGCGTCGCGGCCCGCCTTTGTGTGCGCAACTGCACAGACACGGTCGCGTTGCAGTGCTTCGCTCCCGACCGAACGTTGATGCTATGCATCGGGGTAGCGTCATCGTGCTGCAACAGAGCCGAGGTCCGCCGCTGGACGGGGACTAAACGGCCGGCAGGCATCATTGTTTCAATCAGCTATCGCGATTTTCCTCAACGACGCGCGAGACGCGCGTCAACGCCAGGGGGGCTGGCCGGGACCTTCCGTCGATGCGTCGCATGCAGGGCCAAAGCCGCGCATGCGGGGCGGTCGACGCCACGCGCCAGCACAGGACCGAGCATGCCGATCAGGCCATTTTTGCAGCCGGGGGTCTTCGACCCCGAGGTCGTTGAAGTCATGGGAATCGCCTTCGACCGAGCCTGCGAGCAGCTGCGGCTTGCCCCGACCCGCGATGCCGTCACCGAAATGGTCGCCAAGGTCATCATCGATCTTGCCCAGCGCGGCGAGCGGGACCCGGAGCGGCTCTATCGGGCCGCGCTGGCGCGCTTCGGCAAGGGGGACTGATCAGTCGCATATCCGACTTAGAACACCGAAAAACGAGCGTGTCGGACAGCCTCACACTTTCGTCAGTGCCCCTGGCAGCATCCGCACCATCACCCGGTCGCGGTAGACGAAGAGATGCACCAGGGCCGCAGCGACATGCAGGCCGACCAGGACCAGGAGCGTCCATTCGAGCGTGTAGTGCCAGCGTCCGAGCGTGCGGGCGATCGGCGAATCCGCGACGGTGAGCATGGGCAGGTCGATCAGCCCGAACAGCCGGATGGTCCACCCACGCATGGAGGCGAAGAACCAGCCGGTCAGCGTCGTGGCGAACACCGCCAGGTAAAGCAGCCAGTGGACCGCCTCGGAGGAGAGACGCTTCCAAGCCGGCAGTGAACTCTCCGGTGCAACCGGATGGGTGATGCGCCAGACAAATCGCGCGCCCGTCAGGGCCAGGATCAGAACCCCGACCGAGATATGCACCGTCATCGCGGCGCCGGGGAGCATGCCGCGATGGATGTCCGGCATCAGCCAGCCCACGAAATATTGCGTCACCAGCAGGCCGACGATGACCCAATGAAACCACTTGGCGACAGAACCGTAGCGAAGCTCGCGCGGCATCCGCTTGCTCCTCGAGACCTTTATGCAATGGATGGCGATTTGCCGGGCGGATTCACGCCGGATATCGCGTGGGAAGGACCATTCCGGCGCCCAACGCGAGATGACGATGGTTGTTCCTGAACCGATGTCGCGGTCTGGTGACGCGTTCTACTCGCGCTGCCGGAGATAGTCGGGCGTGGGCGGCGTGCCCCAGATGTCGCGAGGCATTCCGGCCCAGACCTTGGGACGCTGCGGCCGATCGCGATGCCATGGCCGCGGATCGAAATACCCGAGCGATTCGTCCAGCATCTTGTCGAGCTCGGTGAACAGCTCGATGATCTGGTCGTCGGGATTGCGGTGATAGGTGAACACGTTATGCCCCGGGCCGTGCCGCCCCGGCCCCCAGATGATCGGGATATTGCGGCCGCCGAGGAAATCGCAGGCGCTCTGCACCTGCGCCCAGTCCTTGAGCTCGAACGCGATGTGGTGCATGCGCGTCGTCTTGCCCTGCACGAAATTGACCGTGTGATGATCGGGCCCGCAGCGCATGAACACGAACCAGTCCTCGATCCAGTCGGAGACGCGGAAGCCGAGCACCCGGCCGTAGAAATCGGCGAACGCTTTCGGCTCGGCGACGCAGAAGGCGAGATGGCCGAGCTTGATCGGACCGATGCCGTCATTGGGCTTGCGCGGGAGGGGGGTCGCGGTGGTGAACACCTCGATCGTCGTCCCTTTCGGGTCGGCGAAGGTGAGCGCCTGGGGAATGCCCGGGCTCGGATCGTTGCGCAGGTCGCAGCGCACGCCCTCGGCTTCGAGCCCACGACGCAGGTGGCCGAAATCGGTCGCGGCCGCGGCTTGGAACGAAATGCCCGCGCACTTCGCCTCGCTGCCCTTGTGGAGCGTGACGGCGAGGTCGCCGAGCTTGGTCGCGAGGAACGCCCGGCCGTTCTGCCGCTCGGCCAGCACCAGCCCAACGATATCGGTAAAGTACTCGATCTGCCGCTCGAGGTCGGGCGTCTCGAAGGTAGCGTGGCCGATACGGGTCACCTGGATCATGGATGTCTCCGGACTGCGGGCGTGAACCAGACACGCCGCCGCAATTCTATTGAGGCATCCCCGACCACGGCAAGCTCGTCGCCCGGCGAGCCGCGGCTCGATGCCGCTCCCGCCCGATCGCCGCCGTGCTATCGTCGAGGCGCTTTCGACACGTGCCAGGGTGGAAAAGTCATGAGAAAAGTCCTCGCCGCAATCGCGCTCGCCGTATGGGCCGGCGCCGCACAGGCACAGCCTGCCTATCCGACCCGGCCGATCACCCTGGTCGTCCCATACCCGGCCGGCGGCACGGCCGACCTGCTCTGCCGGTTCGCAGCCGACCGCGCAGGCGCCCTGCTCGGCCAGCAGGTCATCGTGGAAAACCGCCCCGGCGGCGCCGGCGGCCGCATCGGCATCGAGCAGGTGCTGCGCGCAACGCCCGACGGCTACACGCTGCTGTGCGGGACCCAGCTCAACTACAGCATCACCCACCTGATCTTCACCAAGTCTGCATTCGATCCGCGCCCCCTCGAGCCGGTCAGCGTGCTCGCGACCTATCCGCTCATCCTGATCGCGCGGGCCACCATCGCGGCCAACACCTTCCCCGAGTTCATCGCGCTCGCGCGCGCCAATCCGGGCAAGCTCACCTACGGTCACCAGGGCAAAGGCAACACCGGGCACCTGCTCGGCGAGCTCCTGATGCTCAAGGGTAATTTCCGCATGACCGAGGTGCCGTATCGCGGCAGCGCTCCCGCCATCAACGACCTCCTCGCCGGCAACATCGACCTGGTCCCGGACTATCTGCTCGCCAACAAGCAGAACATCGATTCCGGCAGGCTCAAGCTGCTCGCCACCGCGAGCCCCGAACGGCTCAAGGATTATCCCAATGTCGCGACGGTCGCCGAGACGCTGCCCGGCGTCACGGCCGACACCTGGATGGCCATATCGGCCCCGCCCGGCACGCCGAAGGACATCACGCGCAAGATCTCGGATGCGATCGGCCAGGGCTTCCGCCAGCCCGAGATGCGGGCGCGCATCCTCGCGCTCGAGGCCGAGCCGCTCGGCAGCACGCCGGAGCAGATGCGCGAGTTGATCAAAAAGAGCCTCGCCACCTGGGGTCCGGTGATCGAGGCCGCCAAGATCACGGTCGAGTGAGCGGCCGCAACGTCGTTCCCGGCGATCTTGTGGACGCCACGATGAGCCGCCATCTGTGGGGAACGGGGAGAGCCCCGGACCGTGTACGCGTGGACAGAATCGTGCCATAACGCACGCCATCCGGAAACCGACTTGCCGACCGTCGAGCGCATGTCATGACCGTTCTCATCGTCGGACTGCTGCCGGCACTGCTGCTCGGCTGGATCGCCTTCACGGTGGCGGAATTCTCGGCCGCGCATCCCGACGTCGCCACGCGGCGCGGCTGCCGCGGCGGCGTGTGCCGGCGCTCCTGAGATCCGCGCGCCCGGCCTCGGTCGATCATCACGCGAGCATTTGCGAACCGACATCGAGGTCCGCTCGAGCGGCGTTGGACATACGAGCGCCGGCCCCGGGGCTGACCCGAGGCCGGCGCGCAACTGTCCGGGAAAGACTCGGACGATCTAGGTCGGGCGCACCCCAATTCGGTCGAAGCGCGCCTTCTGCTCGTCGCTGAGCGACGTGTAGAAGTGCTCGAGCGCCGGCTGCACGGTGTCGATCGCCTGCAACATGGCCTGCAGCCTCTGCTCTATGGCGCCGAGCCGGCCCGGCGGTGTGAGCGCCTGATCGGTCGAGCAGCTGTCGTTCAGGATCTGGGCCGCTTTGCCCGAGGCGTCGGTGAGCTGTTGCAGGGCCGCATTTTGCGCGTCGCTGAGATGCAGCGACTTGCGGATCAGGTCGATGGGCAGACCGGCCATCGGCGACTGTCGCCTGTTGCAGAGCTGGGACACGTCCTGGCTCGATTGCCCACGGCCGCCGCTTCCGCTGGTCGCCACGACAGACTGCTGATCGAGGGCGTTGAAGCGCTCCTTCTGCTCGTCGCCGAGAGCTTCGTAGAATTTCTCCAACGCCGGCCGTATGACCTGCACGGCCTGCAGCATGGTCTCGTCGCGCGTTCGCAGGGCAGCCAAGCGACCGGTCGGCGTCGCCGGCAGATCGGTCGGGCAAGCCGCCTGCAGGATCTGCACGGCTTTTTCGGTCGCGGCCTTGAGCTCGTCGAGCAGCCCCTGCTGGGTCTGGTCGGGCTGGACCTGCTGGGCGATTCGCTCGATCGGGAAGTCCGTCAGGCCGTTCACGTTTCCGCCGCAGACGAGTGGCGCCTGCGGCAGGTTCGTGCCGCCCGTGCCACGCGCAGCAACCCGGCGCTGGCCACGACGGCTCGACGCCGAGCCGCCCACATAGGACTCACCGTACGACCCGCCACCCGCATAGTAGGTGCCGTAGTCGGGCGCATAGCCGCCATAGATGCCCTCGAACACGTCGTCGTAGGCGTAGGGCCAGAAGTCGTCGTAAGCGGCCGGCCAGAACGTGTAGTCGATGAAGTCGTCATAGGCGTAGGGCCAAAAGACCGGGCCGACGAAGCCGAGCACGATCCCGGAATGGCGGTGGTGCTGGCGGTCCCGCGCGAAATCACGGGCCCACGGGGATTGGGCGAAGTGTCCACGGAAGGTCGAGCGCGCCAGCGAGCGCGACGCGGCATCGCGCCGCGGAGCATTGGCGAGCACCGGATTGGTGAGAACGCGGCTGCCGCGGGCGTTCTGTCCGGTCGTCCGGGTGTTTTGTTGCAAGGCCCCAGCGGCATTGCGGCCCGGACCGGCCACGCCTTGGCCGACGGTGCTCGGCGACGCATTCCCGCGCTGCCGGTTGGGACCCTTGTTGGGCGCATTGCCGACCGTGGCATTGGGTGCGTTGTGTGGCTGATTGACCGGCGCAAGAGCGTGGCGATTGCCCGGGGTCTCGGTCGACGGACGTGCCGCCAATCCGCGGTTCTCGTGACCGCGGTTCTCGTGACCGCGGTTCTCGTGACTCTTGGCAACATTCGGCGCTGACGGGCCGTGGCGGCCGTGGGCGACGGCGGGCGCGCCCCGATTGGGCGCCACGTGCGGCGCGGCGACATGCGGATGCGGAGCAGCGTGCGGAGCCGCCATGCGCGGACCGGGGCCGTGTGGGACCCGCGGAGCTGCCACGTGCGGAGCGGCATGCGGCGCGATGTGAGGCGCGGCCATATGCGGGGCTGCGACATGCGGCGCGGCGACATGCGGCGCTGCAAAATGCGGGGCGGCGTGCGGCGCGGGAGCGGCGAAGTGTGGCGCGGGAGCGGAGACGTGCGGTGCCGGCGCTGAGAAGTGCGGCGCCGCTGCCGGCGCCGAAACGTGCGGTGCGGGCGCAGCATGCGGTGCAGCCGGTGCCGGGCCGCCACCGCCACCACCGTGTCTCGGATCCGCCTGAGCGCCGATCATCAGTGCGGGACAAAGCAGGAGAAGACTCGCCAGCACGCCCGGGCCGGCTCCGATACGGGACTGTCGCATGGCCTACACTCCACCTCGCTACCCCCGACAACGCGGGAGCGCCCTGCGGGTTTCAGCCTGCGACCGGAATGCTCCGTTTCGATTTGGGATTTCCTGTCAATACGTTCATTAAGCTTGATCGGCCGACGACCACACTTGCGGCGACCCTGGATTTTTGCCCCAGCCTCGGGCATGAACACACCGGCCCGCCCCGGGGGCAGCCGATTTTCCATCGTTCGCAACGTCACGAGGTCGAACCTGATGTGGTCGCGTTTGATCGCCGGCGCGGTGGTCGCCGGCGTCCTGCTCGCGTTCGCGGCGCCGGCCGGCGCGCAAAGCTATGATGATCGCTTCACCGGTGGCGCGCCGCGCGTCGGCCTGTACCACGCCTACGGATCGCCCATTGCCAAGACGACGGTGAGCTTTCCGGGCGACTACGCTCCCGGCACGATCATCGTCAACACGACCGAGCGGCGGCTCTATTACGTGCTGGGTGGCGGCGAGGCGATCCGCTACGGCATCGGCGTCGGCCGCATCGGCTTCAGCTGGGCGGGCGTGACGCGGGTCTCGGCCAAGAAGGAATGGCCGGACTGGACGCCGCCCGCGCAGATGATCGCCCGTCGTCCCGACCTGCCGCGCCACATGAAGGGCGGCATCGACAATCCGCTCGGCGCGCGCGCGATGTATCTCGGCTCCTCGCTCTACCGCATCCATGGCTCGAACGAGCCGGAGACCATCGGACAGGCGGTGTCGTCGGGTTGCTTTCGCATGACCAACGAGGATGTGGTCGACCTCTACAACCGGGTCAATGTCGGCGCCAAGGTGATCGTGCTGCGGTGAGGGCAGTCACCCACGGCAGAAGCCCGCATTGAGCCCCCGGGTCTCGCCTTCGGCGAGCCCGAGGACAGGCTCCGCGAAATGCGGGACGGAAGTCCTACGAGCTACAAGCTCAACCGCGCTTCGCCGGCTCGCGTGAGAGTCCCTTGACGGCGAGCTCGTCGAGATAGGCCTGCCAGTATTGCTCGTAGTTGCGGCCGAGATCGAGAAAATAGTCCCAGCTGTAGATGCCGGTCGAATGCAG
>DASTZX010000285.1:0-3977 GCA_035764045.1 Xanthobacteraceae bacterium
CCGAAAAAGCGCCAGCGGAAATTATCCGCAGGCTTCGGCGCCTCGTTCGTCGCGGCCTGCGCCTTGAGCCGCTCGTAGGCGTCGAAGGGATGCTCGTCGCGCTTGAACTTCTCCTGGTCGGCGAGCTTCTGGCCCGCCTTGAGCACGCGATCCTGCGCCTTGAGCGCCGCCGCGTCGGGGCCGACCGGCTCCGCTTCGGGCCTGGCGGGCGCCGGCGCCCCGCGCGCCGCGCGCCCGGCCTGCAGTCCGGACGCGAAACCTTCGAGGTAGCGCTTCTGCTCGGGCGTGAACTCGGCCCCTGGCCCGGTCATCACCGACATTGCGTCGTCGTCCTCGCCATGCCGTGCGCCTACTCTGCCGGCACCTGAACGGCCGCCGGCACGAAGGCGGGCTTGGCGGGCGCTGCCGGCCTGTGGGTGAGATAGAGAGCGAGGCCGGTGCCGACGAAGCCGCCGACGAGGTTGCCGAGCGTGACCGGAATCTGGTTCCACAGCCACCAGTCGGCGACGGTGACCTTGGCACCCAGCATCATGCCGGTCGGAATGATGAACATGTTGACGACGGCGTGCTCGAAACCCTGGGCGAAGAACACGAAGATCGGCATCCAGGTCGCGGCGATCTTTCCGATCGTCGAGGTGGTCGTCATCGACATCACCACCCCGAGGCAGACCAGCCAGTTGCACAGGATCGCCTTGACGAAGGCCGTGACCATGCCGGCGGTCCCGATGGCCGCGTAGGCGGTGGTCTTGGCCTCGGCGGTCGCGACGATGCGCGCCGCGACGCCGGCCGGCGCAAGCGTTCCCATGTTGGTGAGCGCGATCACCAGCAGCGCGCCGTAGATCACGCTGCCGATCAGGTTGCCGAGGAAGACCCAGCCCCAGTTGGCGAGGATCGTCCTGGTGTCGGTGCCGCGCGCCAGCCGCGCGAGCGGCAGCAGCGCAAAGCTGCCGGTGAGCAGCTCGAGCCCGAGCAGCACGATCATCACAAGCCCGACCGGGAAGATCAGCGCGCCGACGAGTGGCTGGCCCGTCGAGATCGCGCCGGTGAAGGCGAGGCTGGTCGACGCGCCCAGCAGCGCGCCCGAGAGCATGCCGCGGATCAGGAGATCGCGCGGCCCGAGCCGCAGCTTGGCGCTCGCGCTGTCGATCATCGTTGCGACGACGTCGGTCGGCTTTGCGTAATCCATGGGTCTCCTCGTCGGCAGTGCGCTGAACGCGATCAGGCTCGATCGCTCACCGCCTTCGCCTTTCAAGGAGCGTGCCAAGGGACGCAGGAATAAAGACGTTGGTTTTGCAATGACTTGGGGCTGCGCACACGGCGGCGCGCGCGTCCGCTGCCTGCCAGGGCGGCAAATCGCCCATCATTTGTGCTGCGCTGCACCACGCGGCATACGACCGCGTGCGAATTCACTCACTCGATGGCGACGCCCGCAGTCTGCGCGATCTTGCGCCACTTGACGCTTTCGTCGTCGATGAAGCGGGCAAACTCCTGCGGCGAGCCGGGAGCCGTCTGCGCCCCGATCGCGGCAAGCTTGTCGCGGATTTCCTGCGAGCGCAGCCCGGCGCCGATCGCGGCGTTGAGCTTGCCGATGATCGCCGCCGGCGTGGCGGCGGGCGCGACCACGCCCGACCAGAACGTGATGGCGAAATCGGGGAACCCGCTTTCCGCGATGGTCGGCACGTCGGGAAGCTGCGGATGACGCTGCGCGCTGGTGACTGCCAGCGCCCTCACCTTGTGCTCGCGGATGAGCGACAGCAGGATCGAGATGTCGGGAAACGACATCTGCACCTGCTCGCTCAGGACCGCGGTGACCATTTCGGCGCCGCTCTTGTAGGGAACATGGGTCGCCTCGAACCCGGCCTTCGCCTTGAGGAGTTCGGCCACCAGCTGCGTCTGGTTGCCGGCGCCCGCCGAGGCGTAGCTGAGCTTGCCCGGGTGGGCCTTGGCATAGGCGATGAACTCCGCCAGCGAGTGGACCGGAAGGCCCACCGGGACGATCATCACGGTGGTGGAATCCGCGACCTTGGCGACCGCTGCGAAGCTCTTCACCGCATCGTAGCCCGGGTTCTTCATCAGCGCCGGCACGACCGCGAGCGTCGCGCTGGTGCCGACGAGCAGCGTGTAGCCGTCCGGCTCCGCATTGGCGACCGACTTCGAGCCGGTGGCGCCGCCTGCGCCCGGATGGTTCTCGACCACGATGGTGGCGCCGAGCTCTTTCTGGACGATCTGCGTCACCAGGCGGGCCGCAACATCGGTCGGGCCGCCCGGGCCGAACGGGACCACGAGCTTGATGGTGCGGCTCGGCCACTCCTGCGCGCCGCCCGGCGCCGCACAGGCCAGCACGAGCGCCACCGCGATCGCGGCGGTGCCGGCGGTCTTGCGGTCGCGCATCATGCCTGCCCCTCCACCCGATAGAACCCGAGCCGCTGCATGACCGGCTCGTCGGTGACGCGCAGCAGGATCGCGTCGTCGGCCGCCTCGTGGAAGTGCGGCCGCCAGGCCGGCGCGGCGATCACGTCGCCCCTGCTCCATGCGAAGCGCTCGCCGTCCACGGTCGTCGTGCCGCGCCCGCGCACCACGGCGAAGATGTTGCTCGCCGTCGTGCGGTGGGGCGCGGTGCGGCGGCGCGACGCGAGCCGCATCATGTACAGCGCGGTGGTGTCGAGCGCCGGGGCGCCGAGCTCGATCTGGGTGCCGAACGGGCCGTCCGGTTCGGCCGGTGCGGCATCGAGGCGGGCGAGCGTGTCCTTGAGGGTGAACACGAAGGGCGAGTCGGTGGTCGGCGGCGCCGGCGCGGCCTCGAACGCCGCGTGCTCCTCTCCCTCGGTATGCTCGAAAAACATCGGCTCGAGCAGCTGCACCAGCGGAGCGTCGAGGAAATCGAGCCAATAGGCGCAAGCCTTGCTGTCGTTGCCGTGACCGTGCGTCGACCAGTTGGGCGTGAGCAGCACGTCGCCCGGCTCCATCGCGATATTGACGCCGTCCACCTCCGTGTAGGTGCCGGCCTCGGCGTCGAGAATGAGCCGCAGCGCGTTGGGCGTATGCCGATGCGCGCGCGCCCATTCGCCCGGCATGATCATCTGATAGGCGGCGACCAGGGTGCGGGTCGTGCCGTAGGTGTTGCCTTCGGCCGGGTTCACCAGGATGAGGTTGCGGCGCTCGGCGAGCGCGGTGTTGATCAGCCGTCCCGCCGCATCGAGCGCGCCGCGCGCCTGCTCATAGCGCCAATGGGCCGGCAGCAGGGTCTTGCGCGGGGCCCCCCACAATGACGGGGTCGGCTTGTTCCAGCCGGCGCCCATGCGGACCTTGTCGAGCTTGCCGTAGAGCTCCTCGAGGGTGGCGCTCTGCGCGAGGTCTTGCCGCGTGACCGTCATGGCATCCGCTCCGTTTGCCCCATCATACAGGCGCACCCCGAACGCAGTCGATCACCGCAACCGGATCCTCGGGCGCACGGTCGCCGCGCCAGGCGACGTGGCCGTCCGGGCGCACCAGCACGAGCCGGCGGGCGTAAAGCGTGGCCGCCTCCTGATTGTCGATTGACGTAAAGGCGAGAGGCACGCCGCGGGTACGCGCGGCGGATTCGAGCGCCGCGACATCGGCCGGATCGGCGCCGAAGCCGAGCAGCGCAAAGCGTTTGCCGAACAGGTCGAGGATCGAGCGCCCGGGCGCGAGCCACACATGGGGCGCACGGCAACCCGGACCGGTGGAGGGCACATAGCGGTTGGGCTCGTCGGGCGGCAGTTCGGTCCCGTCCGGCCAGCAGATCGGCGACTCCGCATAGCGATAGCCGAGATGGACGCCGAGCGTGTACCACTCGTGACGCATGATCGCGGCGAACTCCTCGCCGAGCTTCTGCCGGAAGCGACCGCGGCGAGGTCATGCGGCGGAAATTGGCGGCCGCCTCGCGCACGTTGCGATGGCCGATCGGACGCCGCTCCGCATCGTAGGATGCGAGCAGGCGCGGACCGCCCCAGCCC
>DASTZX010000286.1:0-11987 GCA_035764045.1 Xanthobacteraceae bacterium
GCCGACGCCGACATTGACCGACGGCTCGCGGTAGTAGACCGGCGTGAGCTGGCCGTGCAGGTCGGCCATGTGCAGCAGCGTGACATTGCCGAGCGCCTCGAATTTGAGAAGCTCCTGCTCGGTGAGCCGCTGCTTGGTCGCCGCGCGCGCGAGGGGACCCAGCCCATTCGCAGCGGTGATCGCCGCCGCGGCGGCGCCGATCTGCAACAACTCGCGCCGGCTGGTCATGACGTGATCAGTGCCGGATGCCCGGCACGCTCAGCTTCCTCCCGGCGTTGACCGCTGCGAGATAGAGCTCGAGGTCGCCGTATTCCTTGGCGTCGGGCGGCAATTCGTTCGCCCAGATGGCGACGTTGCACCAGGCGAAGCGCCGGCGGATGTCCCAGATCTGGTTGAGGCTGGTGCGCCAGGTCGGGAAATGATCGAGCTGGCCCTTCTGCTCGCCGAGCCACTGGCCGCGGATCCACTTGAGCCCGCCCCGCGCGGGGTCGTGGCAGTCGCGGCAGGAGAAGTTGAGCGCGCCGACCTTGGTGTCGGCGAGCGTGCGGCCGCGCTCGTAGGCCGCCTTGGCCTCGGCGCTCGACAGATCGACTTTCATCTCGGCGCCGTTCGCCACGTTGCGCAGGTAGACCGCCATGGCGATGTTCTCGTCGCTCTCCATCGGCCAGTTGGCTTCGGTGGTCGCCTTGGCGTGGCGGAAGACGAACTCCTCGATGCCGAGCACGTGGCCGAGCCGCGGCTCCCAGCGCGGCATCGCCGCCGCCCAGGTCTTGAAGCGCGCCTTGGCATCGCCGTGGCAGGTCGCGCAGGCGAAGCCCGAGGTGCCGCGCTTGCTGTAGAGCTCCTCGCCCTTGTCCACGGCCCACATCGCCGGATTGGTGGTCGGGTCGAGATTGTCGCGCTTCTCCACCGGCGCCGGGCGCTTGCCCGGATCATCGACCTCGGTCGCGAACCTGGCCGGGGCCTTCAGCGTCTTGAGGAAGGCGACGATATCGTCGATCTCCTTCTCGCTGAACAGCTTGTGCGTCCCCCACGGCGGCATGATGGTGGCCGCATTGTAGACGCGCGCGTCGTTGACGTAGTTCCACAGCTGCTCGTCGGAGAGGCCCGCATTGCCGATCTGCGACAGGTCGGGGCCGACATTGCCGGGCAGGTCGGCATTGCCGGCCTGGCCCGTGATGTGACAGGCGAGGCACGAGCCGCCGCGGGTGCGGTCGGCGACGAGTTTTGCGCCGTTCGCGGCATCGCCCGCGATCGGCCCGGCGATCTTGCGCGGCGCGGTCGGCGCCGGCGGCGAGGCGTGCGGATTGGCGAGCGTGCTGAACTGCGCCTCGGTGCGCGTCGGCCAGCCCTGGTAGCGTTTCCACGGCCGGGCCGATGCATCGCCGGGCGCGAGCGGCGCGGGCCGCGCGTGGTTTTCGGTTTGCGCCATCGCGGGCGGCGCGACGCAAGACACGGCAACCAACACAAGGATGAGACCCGCTCTCATCAAGCCCGTCGCTCCGACTGTAGGGTGGGCAAAGCGAAGCGTGCCCACCGTTGCGCGGAATGCGCGTGGGCACGGCGCGCGCGTTACGCGCGCCTTTGCCCGCCCTACGTACTCGTCACGTCACCTTGATCTCTTCATCGGCGGTGATCACCGTGCCGTCGTCGTCGAACCAGGAGAAGCGGAAGGTGCCGCTCTCCTCCACGCGCGCGGTGAACTGCAAATACGGATTGGCGGCGATGCCCTGTCCGAGATCGACGCTGAACACCGGCTTGCCGTTGAACACGCAGGTGAACTTGTTGATGATCTTTTTCGGGATGAGCTTGCCGTCCGCGTCCTTGCGCAGGCCGGTCTCCATCGGGTGCGAGATCAGGGTCTTGATCTCGACCACCTCGCCTTTCTTGGCTTCCGCGGGCACCCGGATGCGCGGCCTGTCCACCATGGCACTCTCCTCAACCGCCGCAGCCGCCGATGGTGACCTTGACCGGCTTCTGCTCCTGCAGGATCACGCCCTTGCTGGTCTTGGCGAGCACGGTCACGTTCTCGGTCGCGGCGAGGCGGATGCGGGTCGCGACCTCGGCGCGGCCCGACATCGGCGAGAGATGGAACACCGCGAGATCCACGCGCGGGTTGGCGGCGGCGAGCACCAGGATGTCGGTGACGTGGTCGTCGGCCGTCATCGGGCTGTCGACCTTGATGCCGAGCGGCACCGTGTTGCCGTTCTCGGCGATCTCCGGCAGGTCGATCGCGATCCTGCCCGCAACGGTCGGCTTGCCGCCGGTGAAGGCCGCGATCGCGGCGGCGGCCTCCTCGGGCGTCGCCGAGGCCGGCGCGCCAAGCAGCGCCAGCGCCGCCGTGCCGGCCCCGATCGCCAAAACCTCGCGCCGCGATCGCTCGCTCATCATCGGCTCCTTCGCGCGGGAGCATAGCGCAGCGGCGCGGTGACGGCCACGACAGCATGCCGCAGGGCAATAGGGGTGATCACCCGCTCGCGGGGAGAGGTCGACGCGCGAAGCGCGTCGGGTGAGGGGGCGTTTCCGCGAGTCGTTGCCTTGGTGACGTTCAGCGCCCCTCACCCCGACCCTCTCCCCGCAAGAGTGGGGAGAGGGAGCGCAGGCGCCCTGCTCTGTTACGGCACGCCCATGCGGCGCAGCGGATCGGCCGGGGCGACGTCGAGGATGCGCATCTGCACCCGCGTGTCGCCCTGCCAGCGGTCGAGCGCGAGGCAGCCGGCGACGTGCAGCGACTGCCCGCGGTTGTTGAGCAGCGCATCGCCGAGCTTCTGGCCGGCGGCGCGGAACGCGATCGCGTTGACGATCGCGCCGTCGCCGGCGCGCAGCCGGGCGCGCACATGCGCCTGCCCGACCGTCTCCGCATAGGCGACGGTGTGGCCGGGCAACGCGATGATCGGCTCGGCATTGCCGGCGCCGAACGGGCCGGCCCGGTCCATGGTGGCGTAGAGCTCGAGATTGACCGCGGCGGCGCTCACCGCGCCATCGATCAACAGCGCGTCCTCGCGCCGGGACGCCTCGACGGCGCTCGCCAGCGTCTCCTCGAGATAGGCACGGAACGCGCCGAGCGCATCGCGCCGGAGCGTGATGCCGGCCGCCATGGCGTGCCCGCCGCCCTTGATGAGCAGACCCTCGGCGACCGCGTGGCGCACTGCGCGGCCGAGATCGACGCCCGGGATCGAGCGTCCCGATCCGGTGCCGGTCTCGCCCGGCTCGAGCGCGATCGCGAAGGCCGGGCGGCCGAACCGCTCCTTGAGCCGCGCCGCCACGAGCCCGACCACGCCGGGATGCCAACCGGCCGCCGCGGTGACCACCACCGCACCCTTCTCCTCGATGCCGAGCGCCGCCATCGCCTCGGCTTCGGCTTGCGCGAGCGTCGCCTGCTCGATCGCCTGGCGCTCGCGGTTGAGGCGGTCGAGCTCGGCCGCCATGACGACGGCATCGGTCGGGTCGTCGCACATCAGGAGCCGCGCCCCGAGATCGGCGCGGCCGATGCGGCCGCCCGCATTGATGCGCGGACCGAGCATGAAGCCGAGATGCCAGGGCTCCGGCGGGCCGGCGAGCCGCGCCACGTCCATGAGCGCGGTCAGCCCAGCGTGCTCGCGCCGCCGCATGGCGATCAGGCCCTTGGCGACGAAGGCGCGGTTGAGGCCCTTGAGCGGCACCACGTCGGCCACTGTGCCGAGCGCCACCAGGTGCATGAGATCGAGAAGATCCGGCTCAGGTCGCGTCGCGCTCCAGAAGTTGCGCCGGCGCAGCTCGCGATTGAGCGCGACCAGCACCAGGAAGGTGACGCCGACCGCCGCCAGATGGCCGAGCTGCGAGAGATCGTCGAGCCGGTTGGGATTGACCACCGCGAGGGCGGGCGGAAGCTGCTCGTCCGCCTGATGGTGATCGATCACGATCACGTCGAGGCCGAGGCGCGACGCCTCGACCAGCGGCTCGAAGCTGGTGGTGCCGCAGTCCACCGTCACCAGGAGTTTTGTTCCGCGCTCGGCAAGCGTGCGGATCGCCGGCACGTTGGGCCCATAGCCCTCGAAGATGCGATCCGGAATGTAGATGTGCGCGTCGAGCCCGGCCTGGCGCAGGAACGCGGCGAGCAAGGCGGACGCGGTCGCGCCGTCGACGTCGTAGTCGCCGAAGATGGAGACCGCCTCGCCCCGCTGCACGGCGTCGGCGAGACGCGCCGCCGCCGCGTCCATGGCGGTGACGGCGCTCGGATCGGGCAACAGCCGCTTGACGGTGGGATCGAGGTAGGTGTCGACGTCCTCGGCCTCGATGCCGCGGCCGGCGACGATGCGGGCGAGCAGCTCCGGCAGACCGTGACGCTGGACGATCGACAGCGCGCGCAGGGTTCCGCGCTCGTCGAGGCGGTCGCGCCACACCCGCCCGGCCGCCGATTGCTCGACGCCGAGAAAGACGCGGCGGGTCGCGGGAGCATCCATGGGGCGAATCCGTACACGTCATGCCCGCGCTTGTCGCGGGCATCCACGTCTCGCTGCCGAGTCGCCGCTAGAAAGACGTGGATGGCCGGGCATAGGCGAGCGAAGCGACGCCGTTCTTCGAACGGCTATGCCCGGCCATGACGGCGAATGATTGAGGCCTACGTCACCCCAGCTTGAACTTGCCGAACTGGCGGTGCTCGGCCCTGATCCAGCGCACCGTGCCGGTCGCCGAGCGCATCACCACGGTGTCGGTCTCGATCACGCCCTGCTTGAAGCGCACGCCCTGCAGCAGCGATCCGGTGGTGACGCCGGTCGCGGAAAACACGCAGTCGCCCTGCACCATGTCGCCGATGCCGTAGATCTTGCGCGGATCCTTGATGCCCATCTTGCGGGCGCGCTCGCGCTTCTCCTCGGTGTCGAGCACCAGGCGGCCTTGCATCTGTCCGCCGATGCAGGCGAGCGCGGAGGCCGCGAGCACGCCCTCGGGCGCGCCGCCGACGCCGAGATAAATGTCGATGCCGGTCGTCTCCGGATCGGCGGTGTGGATCACGCCGGCGACGTCGCCGTCGGTGATGAAGCGCACCCCCGCCCCCGCCTTGCGCACCGCCGCCACCAGATCGGCATGGCGCGGCCGGTCGAGGATGAGCGCCATGATCTCCTCCGGCTTGACGCCCTTGGCCTTGGCGAGCGCGCGGATGTTGTCGTCCGGGCTCGCATCGAGATCGACCACGCCCGCCGGATAGCCGGGGCCGATCGCGATCTTCTCCATGTAGACGTCGGGCGCGTTGAGCAGCGTTCCGCCCTCCGCCATCGCCATGGTGGCGATCGCCCCCGGCATGTTCTTGGCGCACAGCGTCGTGCCTTCTAGCGGGTCGACCGCGATGTCGACCTTGTGGCCGCCCTTGCCCACCTTCTCGCCGATGAACAGCATCGGCGCCTCGTCGCGCTCGCCCTCGCCGATGACGATCGTGCCCTCGATCGGCAGCTTGTTCATCTCGCGGCGCATCGCGTCGACCGCGGCCTGATCGGCCTCCTTCTCGTTGCCGCGCCCGCGCAGCCCCGCCGCCGCAACCGCAGCGCGCTCGGTCACGCGCACGATCTCGATCGACAGGATACGCTCGAGCATGGTGGTCGGGCTCGCCGACGCGGACTTGGCAGGACTTGACGACATATTCTTTACGCTCCTCGCCGTCTTCGGTCAGTGTGGGACCAGACGGTGCTCAGTTCTTCTCGATGCGGATGACCTGCGGCTTGCCCGCAATGACACCCTGTCGCTTGATCGCCTTCAAGGCCCGGTGCACCGCGTCCTCGCTGGTCGCATAGGTGATCAGGATCACCGGCGCCGGCGCGGCGGGGCTTTTCGGGTCGTCGCCGCCATGCGGGGCGCCGCGATGGCGCTGCATGATGGACTCGAGGGAAATCTTCTCGCTGGCCAGAAGTTTCGCGATCGCCGCAAAGGTCCCGGGGCGGTCCAGGGCGGCGAGCCGGATGTAATAGCCGCCCTCGTGGCGCTGCATCGGCGCGCGGTTGCTGGCGGTGAGCCGCGCGCTCGGGCGTCCGAACGGGGGCGTGCGCACCCCGCGGGCGATGTCGCCGATGTCGGCGACCACCGCCGAGGCGGTCGCATGGCCGCCGGCGCCCGGCCCGACCAGGGTGATCGGCGCGAACCCTTCCGCATCGATCGACACCGCATTGGTCACGCCCATGACCTGCGCGATCGGGTTCTCCTTCGGGATCATGGTCGGGTGGACGCGCTGCTCGATGCCCTTCTCGGTCCGCACCGCGACCCCGAGCAGCTTGACCCGGTAGCCGAGATCGTCCGCGGCCTCGAGGTCCTCGGGCGAGATCGAGGAGATGCCTTCCACGAACACGGCGCTTTCGTCCACTTTGGTGCCGAAGGCCAGGCTCGCCAGGATCGCCAGCTTCTGGGCGGTATCGTGGCCTTCGACGTCGAAGGTCGGATCGGCCTCGGCATAGCCGAGCTTCTGGGCGTCGGCGAGGCAGTCGGCGAAGGACAGCTTCTCCCGCTCCATCCGGGTCAGGATGTAGTTGCAGGTGCCGTTGAGGATGCCGGAGATGCGGTCGAAGGCGTTGCCGGCGAGCCCTTCGCGCAGCGTCTTCACCACCGGGATCGCACCGCCCACCGCCGCCTCGAAATTGAGCGCAGCGCGGTTCTTCTCGGCCAGCGCGGCAAGCTTGAGGCCGTGCTTGGCGAGCAGCGCCTTGTTGGCGGTCACCACCGACTTGCCGGAGGCGAGCGCCGCCTCGATCGCGGCCTTGGCCGGATCGCCGGCGCCGCCCATCAGCTCGACGAAGACGTCGATGCCCGCATCCGTCGCCAGCGCCATCGGGTCGCGCGCCCACTTGATCTTGCGCAGGTCGACCGGCCGCTTCTTGGACTTCGAGCGCGCGGTCACCGCCGTCACCTCGACGGCGCGGCCGCAGCGGACGGCGAGCGCGTCGCGCTCGCGCTCAATGAGCTCGATCACAGCGGCGCCGACCGTTCCGAGCCCGGCAAGACCCACTTTCAGCGGGGCGACCATGGATTGGCAACCTGACGACGGGCGGGCTGAAATTCAGCGGCGCTTGGCGAGGGGAACGACGTTGTGCAACTTTTCCGGCCCGGTTTCAAGGAACCGGCGGAGATTGCGGGCGGCCTGGCGGATGCGCTGCTCGTTCTCGACCAGGGCGATGCGCACGAACCCCTCCCCGTGCTCGCCGAAGCCGATGCCGGGCGACACCGCGAGCTCGGCCTTCTCCACGAGGAGCGTCGAGAAATCGATGCTGCCGAGGGTCTTGAACGGTTCGGGCAGCGGCGCCCAGGCGAACATCGAGGCGCGCGGCGGCGGGATGTCCCAGCCGGCGCGGCCAAAACTCTCCACCAGCACGTCGCGGCGGCGCCTGTAGGTCTCGCGCATCTCGACGATGCAGTCGTCCGGCCCGTTGAGCGCGGCGGTCGCCGCGACCTGGACCGGCGTGAAGGCGCCGTAGTCGAGGTAGGACTTCACCCGCCCGAGCGCCGCGATGATGCGCTCGTTGCCGACCGCAAAGCCGATGCGCCAGCCGGGCATGGAGTAGGTCTTCGACATGGAGGTGAACTCGACCGCCACGTCCATGGCGCCCGGCACCTGCAGCAGCGAGGGCGGCGGATTGCCGTCGAAATAGACCTCCGCATAGGCCAGGTCGGAGAGCACGATCAGATTGTGCTTCTTCGCGAACGCGATCACGTCGCGATAGAAGTCGAGGTCGGCCACATAGGCGGTCGGGTTGGCCGGATAGCAGACCACCAGCGCGAGCGGTTTCGGGATGGAATGCATGCAGGCGCGCTCGAGCGCCTCGAAGAATGCCGGCGTCGGCTCGGAGGGCACCGAGCGGATCACGCCGCCCGCCATCAGGAAGCCGAAGGCGTGGATCGGGTAGCTCGGATTCGGCACCAGCACCACGTCGCCCGGCGCGGTGATCGCCTGCGCCACGTTGGCAAAACCCTCCTTCGACCCGAGGGTGGTCACCACCTGGGTGTCGGGGTTGAGCTTCACCCCGAAGCGGCGCGCGTAATAGGCCGCCTGGGCGCGGCGCAGCCCCGGGATGCCGCGGGAGGCGGAGTAGCGGTCGGTGCGCGGCTTGCCGATGGTATCCTTGAGCTTCTCGACCACATGCGCGGGCGCCGGCAGGTCCGGATTGCCCATGCCGAGGTCGATGATGTCGGCTCCGCTGTTGCGCGCCGCCGCCTTGGCCCGGTTCACCTGTTCGAACACATAGGGCGGCAGACGGCGGATGCGGTGAAATTCTTCCATATCCCATGATCCCAAGATCGTTCCGGGGCGGCAGGCGGCCGACTCGAAGCCTGCGCGGACCCCGGCCAGCGGTTGTAACATGGATGCGGCGTTTCCTCGACCCCGCCCGGTGGCCACGGTTACCTTATTGAGGCGGCTGGCTCTTCTGGGCCGCGGCGGCCTGCTTCTGCTGCCGGGCGCGGATCGCCGCCAGCTCGGCTTCGGCCTTCTTCTGTTCCTCGGGGGTGAGCACGGTATTGGGACGGGGCGGCGGCATATCGTGCACTGCGGGATAGGCGGGTGTGACGGCCGCCCGTTCCGGGGTCCCGGCCGGCAGGCCGCCCAGCTGGGGCGGCAGGTCCGCGAACGTGCTGGCGCAGCCGGCCAGGCCCACGGCCAGGGCGACCACCCCGCCGAGGGGGAGCCACAGCCGGCGGGGCGCCTTCGCGGGCGCAGCAACGAATTCCGCCGGGCGGCAACGTCCCGTTCGCGACTTCCGCATTATACTCATGCAGGATGGCTTCCCCGACAGCCCAATATCTGCATCAGAACGTCAGCAGACATTGATCTGCAACCGCTAGCTGCCAAAAATGTCCAAACCGGGACCTGGTCATTGATCCCATGGAAAGGTTAACGCCATCGCCCGCGCGCCGACGCGCGGCGCCGCCGAAAAAGGCGCGCCGCGCGAAGGCGAGGCCGCGCCGCAATGGCTCCGATCGGCCGAGCGAGGCTCCACGCCCCGCCCCGGCCCCGCCCTTGCCGCCGCCCGCGCAGCCCGCGCCGGCCTATCCGCTCCCGCCGGCGGTCGACATCGAGGCCTTCTCCAAGAACATCGCCCGCATGGTCGAACAGGGCGGGCGCGCGCTCGCCGCCTATCTCAAGCCGCGCGAGGATGGGCGCATCGGCCAGGAGAGCGCGGACCTCGTGATCGACATGGCCAAGACGCTCGGCCGGGTCATCGAATACTGGCTCTCCGATCCGCAGCGCGCCGCAGAGCTGCAGCAACGGCTCGGCAAGTCGTACCTCGATCTGTGGGCGAGCATCTCCATGCGCCTCGCCGGCGCGCCCGCGGCGCCGGTCGTGAGCCCCGATCCGCGCGACAAGCGCTTCAGCGACCCGGAATGGACGTCGAACCAGTTCTTCGACTTCCTCAAGCAGAGCTATCTTCTCACCGCCGACTGGGGGAACCGTCTGGTGGCGGAGGCCAAGGACCTCGATCCGCACACCCGGCACAAGGCGGAGTTCTACGTGCGCCAGATCGCCAATGCGATCTCGCCGTCCAATTTCGTCTTCACCAATCCGGAGCTGTTGCGCACCACGCTGGAGACGAACGCGCAGAATCTGGCCGACGGCATGCGCATGCTGGCGGAGGACATCGAGGCGGGCGACGGGACGCTGCGCATCCGCCAATCGGATTCCTCGATGTTCGAGGTCGGGCGCAATCTCGCGATCACGCCCGGCAAGGTGATCTACCAGAACGAGCTGATGCAGCTGATCCAGTACGCGCCGAGCACCGGCGAGGTGCTCAAGCGCCCGCTGCTGATCGTGCCGCCGTGGATCAACAAGTTCTACATTCTCGATCTGACCCCGGATAAATCCTTCATCAAATGGTGCGTGGACCAGGGGCTGACGGTGTTCCTCGTCTCCTGGATCAATCCGGACAAGCGCCTGCAGGACAAGGACCTCGCCGACTACATGCGCGGCGGTCCGCTCACCGCTCTCGACATCATCAAGAAGGTGACCGGACAGAGCGAAACCGCGGCGATCGGCTACTGCGTGGGCGGCACCCTGCTCGCGATCACGCTGGCCTACATGGCGGCGAAGAACGACCGGCGGATCGCTTCGGCGACCTTCTTCGCCGCGCAGGTCGACTTCACCCATGCGGGCGACCTGCAGGTGTTCGTCGACGAGGAGCAGCTTGCGGCGCTGGAAAAGCACATGCGCGAGCGCGGCTACCTCGAAGGCACCAGCATGGCGGCGGCGTTCAACCTGCTGCGCTCGAACGACCTGATCTGGCCCTATGTCATCAACAACTATCTCAAGGGCAAGGCGCCGTTCCCGTTCGATCTCCTCTACTGGAACTCGGACGCGACCCGCATGCCGGCAGCCAACCACTCGGCCTATCTGCGCAACTGCTATCTCGACAACCGGCTCTCCAAGGGCGAGATGACGATCGACGACGTCAAGCTCGACCTCAGCCAGGTGAAAATCCCGATCTACAACCTCGCCACGCGCGAGGACCACATCGCGCCGGCGAAATCGGTCTATCTCGGCTCCAGCGCGTTCGGCGGGCCGATGCGCTACGTGCTCGCCGGCTCCGGCCACATCGCCGGCGTCGTCAACCCGCCGGCCAAGAACAAATATCAGTACTGGACCGGGCCGAAGCCGCGCGGCGAGGATGTGGAGACATGGATCGCCGACGCGGAGGAGCACCCGGGCTCGTGGTGGCCGGACTGGTTCGCCTGGATCAAGGCGCAGGCGCCCGCCAAAGTGCCGGCGCGGCAGCCGGGCGGCGGCGTCCTCACCCCGATCGAGAATGCGCCGGGCAGCTACGTCAAAATGCGGGACTGACGCGAGAGTCGTCGATCCTGCGTGTCCGTGACCGGCGACATGCGCCCGGTCGGCAGCAAGCGGTTAAGACTTTTCCTGCATCGTGCGGAGCCCTCGACCGGGGATCACACGCACGGGACGACATGATCAGGACAGGCCTCGCACTCATTCTCAGGACACGCGCCGCACTCATTGTGGGAGCCGTGCTTGCGGCGGGCGCGCTGGCCGCGTTCGCATTGCGCGCCGCCGACGACAGCGCGCAGCGCTGCTTTGCGGACGAGGGCGAGACGGCGATCGCGTCCTGCACCCGGGCGATCGAGTCGGGACGGTTCCGCGGCGCCGAGCTCGCCGCCATCTACGGCAATCGCGCCATCGAGCTGCGTCAGCGCGGCGACTACGATCGCGCCATCGCCGACTACAGCGAGGCGATCCGCTTCGATACCGGCCTCGCCGGCGCCTATGCGGGCCGCGGCCTCGCCTACGAGGGCGCCAACGAGATCGAGAAGGCGAAGAGCGACTATCGCGCCGCGCTCAAGATCTCGCCGAACCATGCGGACGGCGCGTGGGCGCACGACATCGCCCGCACGCGGTTGGCGGTGCTGGCACCGAGTTGACGCAGTAGCCCGGCATGTGAACGGCGTCATGCCCGCGTTGGCTGCTTCCCGAATGGACGGGGTCATGCCCGCGCTTGTCGCGGGCATCCACGTCTTGGCTGCGACATAAGACGTGGATGGCCGGGACATAGGCGAGCGAAGCGACGCCGTTCTTCGAACGGCTATGCCCAGCCATGACAAGGTCAGTCTCTCACAGCTACGGCTTCCCGAATGAACGGCGTCATGCCCGCGCTTGTCGCGGGCATCCACGTCTCGGCTGCGACATAAGACGTGGATGGCCGGGGCATAGGCGAGCGAAGCGACGCCGGTCTTCGAACGGCTATGCCCGGCCATGACAGGTGAATGTTTTACGGAAACAGCGCGACCTGCTCGAGGCCCATCGTCTCCGGCCACCCGAACATCAGGTTCATGTTCTGCACCGCCTGGCCCGCGGCGCCCTTGACCAGATTGTCGAGCGCCGAGACGATGATCGCGCGCCCGGCGATGCGGTCGGCGGCAAGGCCGATGAAGGTCATGTTGGAGCCGCGCACGTGCCGGGTGTGCGGGGTCTCGCCGAACGGCAAAACATGCACAAACGGCTCCTTCGCGTAATACTTTAAAAGTATCGC
>DASTZX010000287.1:0-2859 GCA_035764045.1 Xanthobacteraceae bacterium
CGGGATCGCGAGCTACTCGGCCGGCCGCATCGCCGGCGCGCGATCCAACCTGCAATGGCATGGCACGCTCTCCGAGATGGGAATGGTGGTGATCTCGAGCATCCTCACGGTCGGGCCGATCGGCGAGGCGCTGAGCGCGGACGGCAAGCCGACCGGCGCGGCGGGAGCCGCGCTCGACCGCGCCTTCCCGCGCTTCGCCGACGATCTGTTCTGGTGGGCGGAAGCCGCCAAGCTGCAGCGGGCCCGCAAGCCGCCGCCGTACTAGCCAGGACGATCATACGGCCGGCGCAGCGCCTGTCATCGTGCTCCCAAATGAGACGCAGATCAGCACTGCGGAGTGCTCTTCGCGAGCGGCCCGGAAATATCGCGAGCGCACGCGATGAAGAGCTGAGCCAACGGACTGAGCGTTCGGTTCTTGAGCGTTATGATCCCCATTTGCCTGCGGGTCGTGGGAAGCTCGACCGGCAAGCGCCGCAGCGACGGATGCTTGTCGGGAAACGACAGCATGGAGGCCGGCACGACGATCAGAAAGCCTTTCGTCGAAGCCAGCCTGATACGGACGTTAATCGCGTCCGTGTAGACGCGCGCGCGCGGAGGATCGAGCCCGCTCGCCCGAAACGCTTCGACGACCAGCCGGTCGACGACCGTACCGGGAGGCGACCAGGTCCAGGGTTCGTTCAGAAGATCCGCAAGATCGATCCTGCGGCGGCGTATCAATGGATTGCCCACGCTCGTCGCCACGACGAGCGGCTCTTCGAACAGCACTTCGGCATCGATGTCGTCTTGCGGACGAAGCCGGGAATTTCCCGAGAATGCGAGCTCGATGCGGCGCTCGCGCAATTCGTCGTAAAGCCCCGTCAGGGTGCTGGGCATGACATGATAGGCCGCACGCGGATAGCGCTGCGACAGCCGATCAATGACGGCCAGGACGAATCCCTCCGCGAAGGCGCTGCCGCTTCCGATCAGCAGTTCGCCGCCCTCCGGGTTGGAGAGGAATTCGATATCCCGCACGCTTTGCTTCAGCTCGTCGAATACGGCGACGCCGCGCTTGAGCAATGCGCGCCCGTAGCGGGTCGGCTCGACGCCGTGAGCGCTCCGATCGAGCAGCCTTGCGCCCATCGTCTGTTCCAGGTCGGCGATTGACCGGGAAATGGCCGATTGGGTGGTGTTCAGGAGTGCGGCGGCTTTCCTCATGCTGCCGGCCTGCATGACCGCCATCAGCACATGCAGCTCGTGCAGCTTCATCCGCCGCCCGATGCGGTCGCTCACTTGCATGGCCCATCTCCCTATCGCAGGTTCGCTATACCCGTATCGACAAATAGCATCAGGCGCGCATCGCGGCATCCGGTATTGATGGCGCGAGGGAATCGACTTGGGAGCGAGCCACATGATCGCGACGAGCCCGGTCCGCCGACAATTTCTCCGGCTCGCGGCGGCTGCCGCGGCGCTGCCGGCGGTGTCACGGGTCGCGATGGCGGAAACCTGGCCGAAGCGGTCCATCACGATGATCGTGCCCTTCGGCGCCGGCGGTCCGACCGACACGATTGCGCGCATCATCGCCGAGCGTCTGGGGCGGGCACTGGGCGGAACGGTCGTGGTCGCGAACGTCGGCGGCGCCGCCGGCTCGATCGGCGTGGAGAAGGTGGCGCAAGCCGCGCCTGATGGCTACACGCTGAGTATCGGGCACTGGGGCACGCATGCGGTGAACAGCCTGCTCTATCCGCTCAAATACGACGTGCTCCACGATCTCGTGCCGATCTCTCTGCTCGCGAGCAATGCCTATCTCATCCTGTCGACGACCGCGTTGCCCGCGACCGACCTCAAGGGTTTGGTTGCCTGGCTGAAGCTGAACGGGCGTACTGCAACGGTGGCGAGTGGCGGCACCGGCAGCGCCGGATACCTCATCGGCATGCGCTTCACGCAAGCAACCGGCGCCCGGTTCGAGTTCGTGCCGTATCGCGGCGGCTCCGGTGACGCCATGAAGGACCTCGTTGCGGGACAGATCGACCTGATGTTCGACCAGGCCGCGACGGCGCTTCCGCAGGTTCGCGCCGGCAGCATCAGAGCCTACGCGGTCACCGCCGCGTCGCGCCTGGCGCTCGCGCCAGACGTGCCGACGGCCGACGAGGCCGGCCTGCCCGGCTTTCACATGGCCGCCTGGCACGGCCTGTGGGCGCCGAAAGGAACCCCCTCCGGGATCCTCGCCAGGCTTCATGCGGCGGTCGTGTCGACGTTGGCGGATTCCGCCGTTCGCGAACGCCTCACGTCGATCGGTCAGGAGATCCCTCCGCCCGCCCGGCAGACCCCGGAGGCGCTGGCGGCGCAGCAGAAGGCGGAAATCGAACAGTGGCGGCCGATCCTCAAGGCCGCTGCAGCGCCTGCCCATTGATCGTCTCGGCGCGACGTGCCTGGGGCGTCCGCCTGATTCACAATGATCGCCTGAGCTCCGATTGAAGCGTGCGGGCGCACCAGTAACGAAAGAGACCGAGCGCGGAGAGGGTCGGCGTGAGGGGATGCGCCGCTAGCTCGGAGCCCGCAGAGAGGCCCCCTCATCCCGACCTTCTCCCCCTAAAGGGGGAGAAGGAGTGCAGGAGCCGTGCCTCCGTTTATGCCCCGGGATGGCCCGCGACGGCCTTGCGGATCACCTGCCGGACCGCCGAATTCGACAGGAAGAGGTCGTGGTTGATCAGGCCCCAGCCCTCGTCCGAGGCGTCGATCACGCGCAGGCCGAGCTGGGCAAGCTGGGCCTTCTGCGCCGCGCCGACGCGGGTGATGCCGCCCGCAAGCCAGCCGGAGAGCTCGAGCGCGCGATCGTTCGTGGCGGCGATGACCGTGACCTTTGCGGCGAGCGGGCCGATG
>DASTZX010000288.1:0-4982 GCA_035764045.1 Xanthobacteraceae bacterium
GGGCGCCGTACCGGCTTCGCCGTTCTGGTGCAGGACATCGAGATAGATGAACTTGTCGCACGCGGTGACGAACGGGCGCGGCGTCTTGCGCTCGCCGAAGCCGTACACCGTCACGCCCTGCTCGCGGATGCGGGCGGCAAGCCGCGCGAAATCGCTGTCGCTGGAGACGATGCAGAAGCCGTCGAAGCGGCCCGTGTTCAGGAGGTCCATGGCGTCGATGATCATGGCGCCGTCGGTCGCGTTCTTGCCGGTCGTGTAGGCGAACTGCTGGATCGGCTGGATGGAGTGCTCGAGGAGGCAGCTCTTCCAGCCGCCGAGGTTCGGCTTGGTCCAGTCGCCATAGATGCGCCGCACGCTGGCCACCCCGTATTTGGCGACCTCGGCCAGCAGGCCGGCGACGATCTTCGGCGACGCATTGTCGCCGTCGATCAGGAGGGCGAGCGTCGATCCCTTGTCCGCCGTCTCACCAGCCATCTGCTGACCGCACTCCCATTCTCATCAGTCGACATCGATCATATCGCGGCGGACGCCGAACTGCCCCATTTTTGTTTCGCGCCGTCCACCGGATTTCCCGGAGGCCCTCGCAGAGATCGCTCAATCCCCGAACACCCACCGCGTGATGCGCGCGTCGCGCTGATACCCGCCATTCTTCGCAAACGGCTCCTCGTTCCAGAACTTGTCCGCCGCCGCCCGGTCCGGCAGCTCGAGCAGGAGCGCGGTGCCGACGTTCTCGGTGCCGTCGGCGGAGCGGATCGGTCCCCGGAAGATGAAGCTGTCGGCGTAGGACGCGAAGTAGGACTCGTGCGCGTGCAGGTGCTGCCGGAAGAACTCCGGCGTGCCGGTCTTCGGCCCTGTGCACAGGAACTGCTGCAGTCCCCGGCGTCGATAGTCCGCCGCGCGCTTCTGGAAGCTGTTCGACCAGCGGTGGATCTCGACCCGATCGTAGACCCCCGCCCTGCCCAACGGCTCCTCGGCGACGAACTTGTCCGCCGCCGCCCGGCCGTCGAGCTGCATGAAGAAGGTGGTGCCGAGCGCCTCACGGCCGTCGTCCGACACGAGGTGGCCGTAGCCGATGACGCGATCGCCGAAGGTTCTGACATAAGCCTTCTGCTCGTCGAGCAATGCGTGGCGTCGCTCCTGCATCCCCGGCTTGTTCCAGCAATAGATCGCCCACTGCGCCGGCTTGGTGCGGTAGTAATCCTTCAGCGCCTCGCCCTGCAATCCATAACGCGGATCGCCCGGCAGATATCCGGCGGTGGTTGTTTCCGACATGTCGTCTCCAAGGCCGCGCAGTGCATGGGTCGGGAGAGATCGTAGGATGGGTTGAGCGCCAGCGAAACCCATCACTTCCTCGCGCCACGATATATGGGCCCCCCCCGCGCACCGCGGGGGTCAACCCATCCTACGGCCCCAATCCCAAAAACGCCCGCACCGCCCGCGCCACCGCGCGGGTCTCGTCCTTCGTGGCGGCGGGCGACAGGTAGAAGCGCTTGCCCGACGCGAGGGTGACGCGCGGGTCGAAGCTGTTGAGCGGCGGCCCGAGCTCGAGCACCTCGAAGTCGACGATGTCGCCGAGCGGGACGTCGATGAGCCTGCGCGGCCAGAAGAACAGGCGCCGTGCGAACTGGGCGCGGCCGGTCGTCTTGTCGAACACGCAGATCGCGCTGTGCGGAAAGATCGCGCCGAGCCGCACCACCAGCCGCTGCGGCGTATGCTCGGCGATCCACTCCATGCTGCTCATCGGCCGTTGCGGCCCGATGGGCCGCCCACATGACGGCGCGCCACGCGGCCTCGCGCGACGCCAATATCCCCGGAGCGTAGGATGGATCGAGCGCCAGCGAAACCCATCAGGTGCGTGGCGGAAAGACAGCTTTCGCTGCGCTCAACCCATCCTACGACTTCGAGGCGCCGCGGCGCCACAGAGCGATGAGCACGGACAGCAGCATGAGGTGGGCTGCCCCGCGGGCAAAAACCCATCACCACATCCTGCAATCCGCGCAGAGCCTCGGCAAAAGGGCGCAATACGCTCCGCTATTGCGCCCTGCGGGACGTCGCTTTCGCGTCGCCCGTCACCGAACCGAAATCGCCATCCCGTTGAGGTCGGCCGAGACGATCAGCCCGGCTTGGCGCCCGGCAAGCGAGAGCACGGCGCCGTTCTGGTTGGTGAGCACGATCGCGCTCGCGCCGCGCCCGACCGCGGCCCCCACGCCGCCCGCCCCATACACGCCGGCGACGTCCGCCGGACCGCGGATGTGGCTGACCGTGCCGCGGAAATTGATCTCGGAGGCGCCGAAGGTAAAGCCATAGCTCAGGCCCCCGATCGACAGCGGATAGGCCCGGCCATGGAACCACAGCGTGCCGCTGCCGGCGGAGCCGCCGAGCACGAAGCCGGCCTTCACGATGCGGATGGCGATCGTGCCGCTGTCGGCCTGCGCGGACGGCGCGGCGAGCGCGAGTCCGGCAACGGCCAGCATGGCGGTCAAAGCGGCACGCAAGCGGGGCAGAGACATGACGATACCTCCCGATTCGGCTGGGTCGAAAGCCGACCATAGCGCGGCGGACGGTCGCCGGCGCGGGGTTTGTGGGGCCATCCACCGGCATTTTGAGCTAGTGTCCCGATTCCGAAGTTCGCAAACATCTGCAGCGAGCTCTGAGCGAACTTCGGAATCGAAGGGCACTAGCAACTCCATGATGCTAGTGCCGTTTTTGAACCCGAAGTTCGCAAAAAGACGCGCCGAGAAATCGTGCGAACTTCGGGTTCACGGCACTAGCCTATGAGGCCCGTGACGCGGCGGCGCGGCAGAACCGTGGCAATTCACTCCCCGGCCGGATCGCCCGGCCCATCGGTGGGAGGACCACCATGCTGGCGGAAATCTTTCTCGTGCGGCTCGACATGTTGCGTCGGACCGCCGCGTCGAACGAGGGCAGCGGCCGCAGCGATACGCGCTTCGTGCCGATCACAGCGCCGCGCGAGAAAGACACAACCGCAATGCTGGTGCGAAGTAACGCCGAGATTTCGCCCGCTCTCGCGGGACTCAAGAGATCGCCTCACCAAATGATGGACGGTGTGGGTGGACGACGGCTTGTTCCCCCGTCGCCCACCCCGCCCCCCTCATCTCACCGAAACGGTGAGCCCCGCTGAGGTCCGCGCTGAGCTGAAGTCTTCGCGTCACGATTCGAGGCGGCGACCATAGCGCGGCGCGCGCCGCCGGGCGCAGGTTTGTTCGCGCCATCCACTGGAGATTTCCGGCGATCGATCGAGATGACCCAAGGGGAGATCGCCGAGGTCTCGCGCCCACCGGATTGAGGCAGGCGGTATGCGGGGCTACTCTCGCACCGACCAGGTCCCCACGGGGCTTCGCTCCATCCGGGGCTCCACGCGGGGCTCCATGCGGGCGACCGCCCCTCAACTCTGCAGGTGCACCGATGGCGACCCACGTCACCTACAAGATCGTCCGCCACGAGGACGGCTGGGCCTATACGGTCGACGGCGTGTATTCGGAGGCGTTCCGCACCCATGCCGAGGCGCTCGCCGCCGCCCGCACCGCCGCCGCCGAGCAACGCATGCCCGGCTCGACCGAGAGCATCGAGTATGAGGATGCGGATGGCCGCTGGCACAGCGAGACGGCGCGCGGCACCGATCGCCCCGAGACCGACGTCGAGGATAGCCCTTAGTGCCCGACCCGAGGGGCTGGCGCGCCCCTGCGCGGCTCGTTACCGTGCGGCGCATGTGAGACGCGGCCCGCGCGGCCCGCGCCCCTGGATTCCAATCGCCGAGGAGAGACATGAAGATCGTCGACCTGAGCCGCGAGCTCTATCACCGCACGCCGAGCTATCCGGGGCAGCCGCCGATCATCCACGGCATCTGGAAGACGCACGAGGAGTCCAAGGCGGAGAACGGCGGCGTGCACGGCAACAGCGTGATGTTCTTCTCCATGCCCGACCATGGCGGCACGCACATCGATGCGCCGCGCCATTTCGGCGCCAGCGGGACGCCGATCGACGAGTATCCGCTCGAGAACTGCATCGTGCCGGGCATCTGCATCGACCTGCGCCATATCGCGCCCAAGGCCGAGATCACGCCCGCGGACCTGGAAGCCGCCGTGAAGAAGGCGGGCGTGCCGATCCCGCACAAAGGCACGGTGCTCCTGTGCACCGGCCATCACGCGCGCACCTTTCCGACCAAGGCCTATTCGACCGACAATCCGGGCGTCAACGTCGCCGCCACCGAGTGGCTCGCCAAGCAGGGCATCGTGCATTTCGGCATCGACTCGATGCGGCCGGGCCCGGAGGGCATGGTGAACACGCTCGTGCACAAGGCCTGCCTCGAGCTCGACATCACCCACATGGAGAGCCTGTGCAATCTCGAGGCCCTGCTCGGCCACGGTCAGTTCCGCTTCATCGGCCTGCCCCTCAAGTTTCGTGGCGGCACCGGCTCGCCGATCCGCGCGGTCGCGGTGTTCGAATAGGATCCCTCATGTCCCGCCTTCTCGAGCTTGCACCCGACGCCCTCACGCCCGAGCAGAAGGCCGTGTTCGACAATCTCACCGCCGGCCGCGGGCGCATTCTCGGGCCGTACAAGGTGTGGATCCATTCGCCGACGGTCGCGGACGGGATGGAGCGCATCGGCACGTTCCTCAACAAGCGCTCGTCGCTCTCGACGCGCGAGGTCGAGATCGGGATCCTGGTGATCGCGCAGCACTGGGACGCCGCCTATGTGCGGCAGGCGCATGTGCGCGCCGGCAAGGCGGCGGGGCTGTCCGACGCGGTCATCGAGGCGATCCTCGCCGGCCGCGACCCGAAGCTCGAGGACGCGCACGAGGCCGCGGTGCATCGCTTCGCGACCGCGCTGGCAACCGGCGCGAAGCTTACCGATCCCGAGTTCGCCGCGATCGAAAAGACGCTCGGCCGCGAGGGCATCGCCGAGGTGCTGGCGCTGCTCGGCTATTACACCTCGGTCTCGCTCGCCATGAAGGTGCACG
>DASTZX010000289.1:0-3514 GCA_035764045.1 Xanthobacteraceae bacterium
TTCTCCCGACGCAGCCGCTTCAGCTCCGCCGTGACCTCGCTCTCCGCTGCTGCGGGGTCGACAGCGCTCCCATCCCGGCTCCGGCCGATCCAGCGGACCAGCGTCGACAGCCCGATCCCAAGATCACCCGCGATCTCGCGCTGCGTTCGCCCGCTGGTTTGCGCCAGGCGGACCGCTTCTTCCCTGAATTCCTTCGTAAACCGTCGCTGCTGTGTCATCGAGTTCCTCATAGCTTATCGGGAACTCTCCACTTTTTCGAAGCAAGTCCACGCAACGCCGGATCGAAGGTCAGCAGATTTTCGAGCGTCTCTCGCGTGGTATCGGTCAGCCCCTCGGCCAGGACCTGAAACGCTCGCTTGCGAGCGCGCACGCGCGCGGCGAGCCCAATGCGTTCCAGCACCGCCGCGGCCGGAACGATCACGCGCTCGCCCCGCAAGTGTGTGAGCATGGCCTGCACGATCGGCTCGCCGCGGTCAGTCGCCCAGGCGGCGTTGGCGCCGGCGTGCAGGCAGGCGCGCCAATCCGCCAGGCGGAAGCTGCGCAGGCGCAGGTACTGCTGCAGTTCGAGCAGATGTTCCCGACGGGTCTCGGCCCGATGTGCATAGTCCTCAAACAACTTCGGATCGGCACCTACCTGGTTGGCGACAAAAGTCAGCATGGCCGCCGGCGGGGCTTCCGACGGCTCGAGCGGGCGACCGGGATACCGAAGGGCGCATAGCTGGATCGCGAAGCCCAGGCGATTGCTCGGACGGCGTTTGGTCCGCACGAGCGCCAAGTCCCCGGCGCTGAGCACGTAGTGTTTGGCTATCTCGGCGGCTTCGGCCGGGATGTTGAACAGGCGCATGCGCTGTTCGGGCGAAAGGAGGGTTCGGCGCGGCATTCGAGGCCTCCGAGGTGACGCGGAGGGCCTTTCATAAAGAGGTTGCCTTTCAGGACAATTCTGAAACAGGATTATGAAAGCAGATTCCTGCGGAAATTCGGTATCGCGCGATCCGATGCGCAAACGACCGTTTGTGAAAGCCGACAAGAGCATGCTGCTCGGCTATGCCCGCGTCTCCAAGGGAGACGAGCAGAGCAATGCCATGCAAGGCAAAGCCCTCCGCGCTGCCGGCTGTCGCCGCGTCTTCGAGGAGGCCGCCTCGGGCGGGCGTTGGGATCGGCCAGAATTGCATCGCATGCTCGATCAGTTGCGCGAGGGTGATGTCGTCGTCGTCTGGAAGCTCGACCGCCTGTCGCGCTCGCTGAAAGACGTGCTCCACATCATGGAGCGAATCGGCGCCGCCGGTGCCGGCTTCCGCTCACTCACCGAAGCGATCGACACCACCACCCCGGCTGGACGCATGATGATGCAGATGGTCGGCAGCTTCGCCGAGTTTGAGCGCGCCATGATCCGTGAGCGTACCTCCGCCGGTCTCGCTGCCGCCCGCGCCGAGGGGCGCGTCGGTGGCCGGCGCCCAAAGCTGAGCCCGGCACAGCGGGCGGATATCGCGGAAAACGTCCTGTCGGGACGGAAAACTGCGGCACAGATGGCCCGACTCTACAAGGTGAGCGAGCCGACCATCAGCCGCGTGCTGGCGGCCTATCGGAACAGTCCGGGGATGGCCGATGTCGCGCCTCGCTGAGCAGGGTACCGGCAGCGAGCGGCTGATCGCCGGCGTCCTCCCCCTGGCAGCTTTGGATGAACGCCTGGCTCTTGTCGGCACGTCAGGTTCTGGCAAGACCTACGCCGCGAAAGGTCTCGTCGAGCATCTCCTGGCGGCGAGCGCCCGCGTCTGTGTCGTGGACCCGCTCGGGGTGTGGTGGGGGCTGCGGAGCGGCGCAGATGGCACGACGCCAGGATATCCCGTTGTGGTCTTCGGCGGCCGGCACGCCGATATCGCGCTCGACGAGAGTATGGGTGCAGCCCTTGGTCGTGTAGTCGGCTCGCGCCCGCTTGCTTGCGTCGTCGATCTCTCCGACCTCGGCAGCGCGGCCGCGCGACGGCGGTTCATGGCCGCCTTTGCGGAAGCCCTGTACGAAGCCAACTTGGAGCCACTGCATCTGGTGCTGGACGAGGCCGATTTGTGGGCACCACAGCGACCGGTGCCAGAAGCACACGCGCTGCTGGGCCGCATTGAGGAGATCGTCCGCCGCGGCCGCGTGCGCGGCTTTATCCCCTGGCTGATCACACAGCGTCCGGCGGTCGTGCATAAGGACGTGCTCAGCCAAGCCGACATTCTGGTGGCCATGAAACTGACATCGAGCCAGGACCGCGACGCTGTGGGCGGCTGGATCGAGGGGCAGGCCGATCGGGCGGAAGGCCGGCGCATTCTGGCCGACCTGCCGAAGCTCGCGCGCGGTGAGGGCTATCTCTGGGCACCGTCGGACGGCGTGCTGGCCCGTGTGGCGTTCCCGCTTATCCGCACCTACGACAGCTCGCGCACGCCGAAGCGGGGCGAGCGGATCGCGACGCCGCGCACGTTGGCTGAGGTGGATCTGTCTGCGATCACCGCGGCGCTCGCCGCAGCGCCGGTCCCGACCCCGACACGTGAGCGTGTCGGCAGCTCAAAGCCGAGGCCGGATAACAGCGGTACTGCGGGAGGAAACCATAGGAGACTTATTGAGCTGGAGCACCAACTCGCGGAACGAGATCAGTTGCTCACGGAGGCTCGGACCCGCATCGCTACGCTGGAAGCAGAGGCGGCCGGGCTGCGGTGGCGGCTCGCCCACATCGCCTCGCTCGCGGCCAAGGCGGCGCCTTCTTCGATAGATCCATCAGAGCCGCCGCCGTCGCGATCGCCGGTCGCGTTCACGGCGCCGGCTTACCCTCCGGCTGTCCATCGGGATGCTAGGACACCGCCGGTAGAGGCGGACAGAAACGCTGCGCTGCACCCGGCGGCCCGTAAGCTGCTCACGGCGTTGGCTCAGCACGCGCCGGCACGGTTCACGTGGGGACAGGCGGCAACCCTGGCGGGATTGAAACCGAGCGGCGGTCACTACAACACCGGGCGCAAGCAGCTGCGCGATCTTGGGCTTGTCGAGGAGAGCACAGACTTGGTGACGGTCAGTGTGGCGGGTATGAAGGCCGTCGGCGAAGTGCCTCCGACACCCTCCAGTCCTGACGAGCGCTTGGCCCTTTGGTGCGCGCGCCTGCCGAGCCCGGCACCGGAGATGCTGCGCGCGCTGGCTGCCCAGGGCGAACGATACATGGAAACGACGGATCTGGCTGTCGCACTTGGCAAAAAGCCTACCGGTGGCCACTGGAACAGCGGCATCGCCTTGCTTCGCAACAATGGCTTGGTCGAGGTCAGCGGCAGGCGGCTGCGAGTCAGCGCTTTGTTCCGCTGATCGCGGCGTAGCTTAACGTACGATTTTGAACGAATCGTGCGATGACCCCTTATCCGCCAGCCATCGCGGCAGCCAGAAAAGACGGGCTCCTGCCGCAAGATCCGCTGCATTACATCACCAAGCACCTGCAGCAGGGGATCGAGAGTGATCATTTCCGGGTCAAGCGATCCATGCCGCGGATTGGCGG
>DASTZX010000290.1:0-54850 GCA_035764045.1 Xanthobacteraceae bacterium
GCTTCTGATGATGGTGGGCGCCCTGCTGCTCGCCTTCATCGGCGTGATCTTCGCCCGCATCGCGGCGGAGTTCGTGCTCATCGTGTTCCGCATCAACGAGCATCTCGGGGCGATCCGCGCCCAGGGCGACGGACATTAGGACGGTCATGTGGTGCGTTATTGCCCGCGCAAGCGGGCAATCCAGGACTCGCAAGCAGTGGACGGGACAACCGCCGTGCCCGATCGAATCACTGCGGAGTACTGGATCGTCCGCTGACGCGGACGATGACCCGGGAGTAAGCGAGCGTCAGGTCGCAAAACGGAAATGCATCACGTCGCCATCGGCGACGACGTAGTCCTTGCCCTCCAGACGCAGCCGGCCCGCATCGCGCGCGCCTGCCTCGCCGCCGAGCGCGACATAATCGCCATAGCCGATCGTCTCGGCGCGAATGAAGCCGCGCTCGAAGTCGGTGTGGATCACGCCCGCCGCCTGCGGCGCGCGCGCGCCGCGCGTCACCGTCCAGGCACGCGCCTCCTTCGGCCCCGCCGTGAAGAAGGTGACCAGGTCGAGCAGCGCGTATCCGGCGCGGATCAACCGGTCGAGGCCCGCCTCGCTCAGGCCGACCGCCGCCAGATAATCGGCGCGCTCCTCGGCGGGGAGCACCGCGATCTCTGACTCGATCTTGGCCGAGATGACGACCGCGGCCGCGCCTTCCGCGCGGGCGCGCTCCTCGACCTTGCGCGATTGCTCGTTGCCGGTCGCGGCCGCGCCTTCATCGACGTTGCAGACATAGAGCACGGGCTTGGCGGTCAACAGGCCGAGCATGGCGAACGCGCGCTCCTCTTCGGGCTTGCGCTCGAGGAGGCGCGCCGGCCGGCCCTCGCGCAACAGCGCGAGCGCGCGGTTGACGAGACCGAGCGTCTCCCTGGCCTCCTTGTCGCCGCCGCGCGCCTTCTTCTCCATCGCGTCGACGCGGCGCTCGAGGCTGTCGAGATCGGCGAGCATCAGCTCGGTCTCGACCGTCTCGATATCGGCGACCGGATCGATGCGGCCTTCGACATGCGTCACGTCGCCGTCCTCGAAGCAGCGCACCACGTGCGCGATCGCGTCGACCTCGCGGATGTTGGCGAGGAACTGGTTGCCGAGGCCTTCGCCCTTCGAGGCGCCGCGCACCAGGCCGGCGATATCCACGAAGGTGAGCCGGGTCGGCACGATCTGCGCCGATTTCGCCAGCTTCGCCAGCGCGTCGAGCCGCGGATCCGGCACCGCCACCTCCCCGACATTCGGCTCGATGGTGCAGAACGGGTAATTCGCCGCCTGCGCCGCGGCGGTCGCGGTCAGCGCATTGAAGAGCGTCGACTTGCCGACGTTCGGCAGTCCGACGATGCCGCACTTGAAACCCATGATCGTTCTCTGGCTTTAGTCCTCGGACGCGTCGTCCGGCTCCGCCTTGGGCGGAAAAAATCCCTTTGCCTGCATCGCGAGATGCACCTTGTTCTGGAACGTCGCGTCGTCGCCCCGGGCGAGCAGCGCGGCGTTGTCGGCAATCACGTCAGCGAGCGCCTCGACCCAGGGGCGCTCGGGCTTGGCGAAATCGCCGAGCACATGGCGGTGCACCAGGTCCTTGTCGCCCGGATGCCCGATGCCGATCCGCACCCGGCGGTAGTCGTTGCCGACATGAGCGGAGATCGAGCGCAGCCCGTTGTGGCCGGCGATGCCGCCGCCGGCCTTCACCCGCACCTTGCCGGGCGGAAGATCGACCTCGTCATGCACCACCACGATGTCGGGAAGGGCGAGCTTGTAGAAATGCGCCGCCTCCCCCACCGCGCGGCCCGACTCGTTCATGTAGGTGCCGGGCAGGAGCAGCAGCACGCGTTCGGAACCGATCGCGCCTTCGGTCGCGAGGCCCTGGAAGCGCCGCCGCCACTGGGGAAACCCGTGGCGGCGGGCGATCTCCTGGACCACCATGAAGCCGATGTTGTGCCGGTTGCCGACGTGCTCCGCGCCGGGATTGCCGAGCCCGACCAGGAGGCGCATCGGACAAGCCTCGGTTTATTTTTTCTCGCCGCCTCCGCCGGCCGGCGCCGCGGCACCTGCCGCGGGCGCCGCGCCTGGTGCGGCGCCCGGCGCTGCACCCGGTGCCGCGCCCGGCGCACCCGGCGCTCCACCTTCCGGCACAGCCGCCGCTGCGGCCGCTGCCGCGGCCGCCGCTTCGGCAGCCGCCTTCATCTCTTCGGCGTAGCCCGACGGCGGCACGATGGTCACGAGCGTCGCGTCGCCGTGCATGACGACGCGCACGTTGGGCGGCAAGGTCACGTCGCTCAGGTGCTTCGAATGGCTGATCTCGAGGCCGCTGATGTCGACGTCGATCGCATCCGGGATCGAGTCCGCGGAGCACACCACCTCGACATGGTGGGTGACGATGTTGACGGCGCCGCCGCGCTTCACGCCGGGCGACTGGTCCGTATTCTTCACGTGCACCGGGATGCGCACCCGGATGGTCGCGCCTTCGCCGAGCCGGAGGAAGTCGACATGGATCGGCACGTCGCGCACCGGATCGACCTGGAAGTCGCGCGGTATAGTGCGGTGCTTCTTGCCATCGATCTCGATGTTGCAGATGCTGGTGAGGAACTTGCCCGCGAAGATGCGGCGCTTGAGCTCGTCGAACTCGAGCGAGATCGTGAGGGGGGCTTGGTTGTCGCCGTAGATCACGCCCGGCACGCGGCCTTCGCGACGCACGGCCCGGGCGGCCCCCTTGCCGCCACGCGGACGCGCCGTCGCCTTCAAGTCATTGACGGTCGCCATTGTCGAAATCCTTCGTCTTTGCGCTGATGGAGATGGCCGCGGCGTGCCTCCAGGGGTGTCGGGGCCGCAGACCGGCGGCTTATAGCGGCCCCGCGTGGTCCTGACAAGGAAGCCGGCGGCTTCCGGCCGCTCAGGCCGGTGCCGGCGAACCGCCGCAAGCCGTTGAAATTACGGCGCTGTAGGGGGCGAGGGCGACGTCTCGGCGGGGCCCTTGGCGGCGAGCCGCGCTTCCAGCGCAGCGAGGCGCGCCTGCAGCGCCTCGTTCTCCTCGCGGGCGAGGCGGGCCATCTCCTTGACGGCCTCGAACTCCTCGCGCTGGACGAGATCGAGCTCGCGCAGCACGCGGTCGGCCTGACTGCGAACCAGCGCGTCGAATTCGCGCCGCACGCCGGAGGCAACACCCGCAGCATCGTTCATCAGGCGCGCGATCTCGTCGAAAAAGCGGTTCGAGGTCTGGGTCATGGTCGTCTCCGCACGGGTCGAGCAGGTCGCGCACACAGAATGGCGATGCCGGTCGGCCGCCGCAAGCCGCAACCCAAACCGCAACCCAAGCCCAACCCTTGACGCAACCGGCCGCTTCCCGCATCACGGTGCCGGCTTGCCCACTGCGGATGCCTCACAATGCCGCTCTCGGTCCTGCCGTTCCCCGATTTCGACCCGGTGCTGGTCAGCATCGGCCCGTTCGCCATCCGCTGGTATGCGCTCGCCTACATCGTCGGCATCCTGCTCGGCTGGCTGTATGTGCGTTCGCTCATCGCCGACAAGCGGCGATGGGGCGGCGAAGCCCCGCTCACGGTCGCGGATTATGACGATTTCGTGCTGTGGGTGACGCTCGGCATCATCCTCGGCGGCCGCATCGGCTACGTGCTGTTCTACAATCTCGACATGTTCCTCGCGCACCCGAGCGAGATCGTGCAGCTGTGGAAGGGCGGCATGTCGTTCCATGGCGGCTTCCTCGGCTGCGTGCTCGCGGTGATCCTGTTCGGACTCAAGCGCCGGATCTCGATCCTCTCGCTGGGTGACCTCACCTGCGCGGCCGCGCCCCCTGCCCTCTTCCTCGGCCGGCTGGCCAACTTCGTGAATGGCGAGCTATGGGGCCGGCCGACCGACGTGCCGTGGGCGATGGTGTTTCCCAACCCGGACGCCGGCAACGTGCCGCGCCATCCGAGCCAGCTCTATGAGGCGGCGCTCGAAGGCCTGGTGCTGTTCGTGATCCTCAACTGGCTGGTCCGGCGCGGCTCGCTCAAGCGGCCCGGCTTCACTGTCGGCGCCTTCGCGATCGGCTACGCCGTCATGCGCTCGTTCTGCGAGCTCTTCCGCGAGCCCGACAAGCAGCTCGGATTCCTGTGGCAGGGCATGACCATGGGCATGCTGCTGTGCATCCCCCTGCTCCTCGCCGGCATCGGCTTCGTCGCCTTCGCGCTCCGCCGCAGGCCGCTCGGGAGCACCTGAATGGCGGGCGACGGCACGCTCGACAACGAGATCCGCCGTCTCATCGCCATGGCGGGGCCGATGCCGGTCGCGGAATACATGAGCCTCTGCCTCGGTCACCCGAAATACGGCTACTACATCACCCATGATCCGTTCGGCGCGACCGGCGACTTCACCACCTCGCCGGAGATCAGCCAGATGTTCGGCGAGCTGCTCGGGCTGTGGAGCGCGGCGGTGTGGCGCCAGATGGGAGCGCCGGCGAGCGTGCGCCTCATCGAGCTCGGTCCCGGCCGCGGCACCATGATGAACGACATGCTGCGCGCGGCGTATGTGATGCCCGATTTCCGCAAGGCGCTCGCCGTGCACCTGGTCGAGATGAGCCCGCTGCTGCGTCACCGGCAGAAGCAGGTCCTGGGCAAGCTCGACATCCCGACGGCCTGGCACGATACCCTGGTCGAGGTGCCCGAAGGGCCGGCGATCCTCGTTGCCAACGAGTTCTTCGATGCGCTTCCGGTCAACCAGGCGGTGAAGCAGGAGGACGGATGGCATGAGCGCACGGTCGGCATCGATGCCGCGGGTGCGCTCGCGTTCGAGCTCCGTCCCGATGTGCTCAAGGCCTTCGAGCAGACCTTGCCGCCAAAGGTGCGCTCGGGCGAGGTCGGCGCGATCTACGAGTGGCGTGGCGACGGGATGGCGATCGAGATCGGGCGGCGCGTGGTGCGTGACGGCGGCGCCGCCCTGATCATCGATTACGGTCACACCGAGAGCATGATCGGCGACACCCTCCAAGCGCTGCGCGGCCGGCGAATGGCTGATCCGCTCGCCGCGCCCGGGCTCGCCGATGTGACCGCCCATGTCGACTTCCAGGCGCTGGGCGCCGTCGGCGAGAGCATCGGCGCGCGGGTGCACGGGCCGATCGACCAGGCCACCCTGCTGCACCGGCTCGGCATCGAGCAGCGGGCCGGCAACCTCAAGAAGACGGCGGCACCCGACAAGGCCGCGGCGGTCGATCTCGCGCGCGAGCGCCTCACCGCCGGCGGGCCGACCGGCATGGGCACGATGTTCAAGGCGCTCGGGCTGTCGTCGCCCAGCATCACGGCACTGCCGGGATTCGACGCGTGATGCTGCAGGCCCCATCGCTGACCGCGCTCGACGGCGTGCGCCACGCCTTCTTCACGCGCGAGGGCGGCGTCTCGACCGGGCTCTATGCGAGCCTCAACGGCGGAATCGGCTCGGACGACGACCGCGCGCGCGTGACGGAGAACCGCGCCCGCATGGCGGCGGCGCTCGGCGTCGCGCCGGAGGCGCTGCTCACCGCCTACCAGATCCATTCCGCCCACGCGATCATCGCCGAGCGGCCGTGGACGCACGAGACGCGCCCGCGCGCCGATGCGATCGCGACCCGGGTGCCGGGGCTCGCGATCGGCGTCTCGACTGCCGATTGCGGCCCGGTGCTGCTGGCCGACGGCGAGGCGCGGGTCATCGGCGCAGCGCATGCCGGCTGGCGCGGCGCGCTCGACGGCGTCACCGACGCCGCGATCGCCGCCATGGAGCGCCTCGGCGCGGCGCGCGAACGCATCGTCGCGGCGGTCGGTCCGATGATTCGCCAGCCGAATTACGAGGTCGGGAGCGATCTCATCGACCGCTTTCTCGCCGCTGACCCGGGCAATGACCGGTTTTTCCGGACGGCGGCGCGGTCCGGCCATGCGCTGTTCGATCTCGCCGGCTATGTGGCGGCGCGGCTCACCCGGGCGGGCGTCGCCCGCGTCGAGGATCTCGGCGTATGCACCTATGCGGAGCCGGGGCGCTTCTTCAGCTTCCGCCGCACCACCCATCGCGGCGAGCCCGACTATGGACGCCACGTCAACGCCATCGTGCTCGCCTGACGCGACACCGCTCGCGCGGTGAAAGCGCGCCCACATTCGCCGCGTCGCGCGGTTAACGAATACTTAAGGCGCGTGGTTACCAAATCCTTAATCCGCTGGACCACCCCGACGATCCGGGCTACGACATGAAGCTCGGTCAAGCAGCCCAATACCATCGATCAAGAAAAACGAGTTCGAACGCAACGGGCTGCGTGCTGCAGGGTGTGCGCAGGGGTGTTGATGGGGACGGTCGCACGGCGGGGCGCCACGCGCGCGCCCCGGCAGTCTTGGCGCCAGCTTCGGATGGGCGCGCCGGCAGCGGTGCTGGTGGGGCTGTGCCTCGCCGGCTGCGCCGCCGGTCCGCAGGGACCGATGGCGGCCGCGAGCGTGCAGGGGCCGACGATCGCATTCGAGTCGATCGACGGGCCGCCCGAGAGCATCTTCCGCAAGTACGTGGACAATCTCAACGAAGAGGCCGCCACCCGGCAGCTGGCGGTGGTCTCGCGCGCAGCGCCGGCGCAATACCGGGTGCGCGGCTATCTCTCCGCGCTGGTCGGCAAGGGCCGCGCCACCGTCATCGCCTGGGTGTGGGACGTCTACGACGCCGATGAAAGCCGGGTCATGCGGATCAGCGGCGAGGAGGCGGCCAGCAGCTCCGGGCGCGGCACCTGGGCGTCCGCCGACGATCGTGTGCTCCGGCGCATCGCGACCAGCGGCATGCAGCAGCTCGCCGCATATCTGGCCGCACCAGCTACAGCTAGCCCGGCCGCGCCCCCGTCGATGCCGGTCGAGCGCGGTCCGAACATCGCGGCAGCCGACACGGCGCCGCCGGAGGCTCGCGCGTGGGCGCCCGCTGCCACGACCGCACTGGCCGCCATGGCCTCGGACCGATAGTCGCGCGCTGGTTGCATCGACCCGGCCCGACGCGCGAAAAACCTTCGGGACAAAGGAATTCCTCGTATTGCCAGTCGCATAGGCTCCTTGTTATCACGACGCCGCCTGACGGCCGGCGATGTCGCCGCCCGGATGGCTTCGGTGTCGGTTGCGTTTTCCCGGGGAGAAGCCTCGCGGAAGATGCCCTTGGAGGTCGGCGGGAATGGCGGGCAAGAACGGAGCAATCAAGCTCGTCGCCGGCAATTCCAACCCGCGCCTCGCCGAAGCGATCGCGGCCTACCTCAAGATGCCCCTCGCCAAGGCGGTCGTGCGGCGTTTCGCCGACATGGAGATCTTCGTCGAGATCCTCGAGAACGTGCGCGGCGCCGACGTTTTCGTGATCCAGTCGACGTCCTATCCCGCCAACGACCACATGATGGAGCTGCTGATCATCATCGACGCGCTGCGGCGCTCCTCGGCGCGGCGCATCACGGCGGTGGTCCCGTATTTCGGCTACGCCCGGCAGGACCGCAAGCCGGGCCCGCGCACGCCGATCTCGGCCAAGCTCGTCGCCAACCTGATCACCAATGCGGGCGCCGACCGCGTGCTCACCCTTGACCTGCATGCCGGCCAGATCCAGGGCTTCTTCGATATCCCGACCGACAATCTCTATGCGTCGCCCGTCATGGTGCGCGACATCCGCGACCGCTTCGACCTCCCCAAGGTCGCGGTGGTGTCGCCCGATGTCGGCGGCGTGGTGCGCGCACGCGGACTGGCCAAGCGCATCAACGCCCCGCTCGCCATCATCGACAAGCGGCGCGAGCGGGCGGGTGAATCCGAAGTCATGAACGTGATCGGCGAGGTCGAGGGCCGCACCTGCATCCTGGTCGACGACATCGTGGATTCGGGCGGCACGCTGGTGAACGCCGCCGACGCGCTGCTCGAGAAAGGCGCGACCGAGGTCGCCGCCTATATCACCCACGGTGTGCTGTCCGGCGGCGCGGTCGCCCGCATCACCGCCTCGCGCCTCAAGGAGCTGGTGATCACGGACTCGATCCAGCCGACCGAGGCGGTGCGGGTCGCCGGCAATATCCGGGTGCTCTCGATCGCCACCCTGATCGGCGAGGCGATCGCGCGAACCGCGGCCGAAGAGTCGGTCTCCAGCCTGTTCGACTGAGCCTCATCGACGCAACGCGCGCGGCGCTTGCCGCCGCGAGCCCGCGGTCACGCGCGTCGCGCGACCCGACGGCCGCTGCCCCGAGTCAACTTGTCGCAGACGGGCCCAACAATGCTTGTGGACTGGGAGTCGGCGCAGATTGCGCGATTCAGGCGAATCTTTGATCACTCCCTCATCAAGCCTTGTGGCGAGGGGAGTCCGGCCCACTATAGTTGGCGGGGCTAGGTGATTCGCCCCTCTCCGGTCAATGCGTGAACCTGGGTGGAAGCTGCGTCAAATTGCGCGACCGTGACTACAGATCGTGCCCGTCCGAGACGGCCGTGCTGTTGCGTCGCGTGAGCGTCGGATGCGTGGGCATCCCGCCCGCAAGCGGCAGCAAAGTGGAGACGGCATGTCCCTGACCGATTTTTCGGAGAGCGAACACGTCAATCCGGTCGACGTGGTCGAGCGCATGGCGGCGACGCACGACTGGTCGTTCGCGCGCGCGAGCGAGGACGAGGTCACGCTCGTGGTCGGCGGGAAATGGGCCGATTACCAGGTCTCGTTCACCTGGATGGGCGACATCGAGGCGCTGCATCTCGCCTGCGCGTTCGAGCTCAGGGTGCCGCCGGCGCGCCGCACCGAGATGATCGAGCTCGCCGCCAAGGTGAACGCGCAGCTCTGGATCGGTCACTTCGACGTCTGGTTCAACGACGGGCTGATCATGTTCCGCCACGCGCTGCTGCTCACCGGCGGGGTCGCCGCCTCGCGCGCGCAGTGCGAGACCGTGCTCGGGACCGCGCTCGACGCCTGCGAACGCTACTTCCAGGCGTTCCAGTTCGTCACCTGGGCCGGCAAGAGCGCGAACGAGGCTCTCGACGCCGCCATGTTCGAGACCTCGGGCGAGGCCTGAGCGCCCTTTCCTCCTCCGATCTTTCCTTGCCGCCGGCGCGAATGGCGAGTGGCGAACCGCGAATAGTCATTGCTACTATTCGCCGCTCGCAACTCGCTATTCGCATAAGGTATTCGCGATGACCGAAGCATCGCTCGACGATTTCGCCGGCACGCTGGTGCTGGTCGGCGCGGGGAAGATGGGCGGCGCCATGCTCGAGGGCTGGCACCGGCTGGGGCTGAAGTTCGACAAGGTGGCCGTGATCGAGCCGCAGCCGACACCGGAGATCATGGCGCTCGGCCAGCGCGGGCTGCGCATCAATCCGGCCCTCGACACCATCGCGGCAGCCGCGATCGTGATCGCGGTCAAGCCGCAGAGCGCCCCGCAAGCGCTCCCCGCCCTCAAGCCGATGATCCGCCACGACACGGTCGCGATCTCGATCATGGCGGGCCGCACGCTGGCGTTCCTGGAGAAGGCGCTGCCCGGCGCCGCGCTGGTGCGCGCCATGCCGAACACGCCGGCCGCGGTCGGCCGCGGCATCACGGTGGCGGTCCCGAATGCCCGGGTGAGCCGCGCGCAGCGCGATCTCGCGCACCGGCTCCTGGCCGCCGCCGGCGCGGTCGAATGGGTGGGCGACGAAGCCTTGATGGATGCGGTGACGGCGGTGTCGGGCTCGGGCCCGGCCTATGTCTTTCTCCTGGTGGAAAGCCTGGGCCGCGCCGGGGCGGCGGCCGGCCTGCCGCCCGACCTCGCGGCCCGGCTTGCCCGCGCAACCGTAGCCGGCGCAGGCGAGCTCCTGTACCGTTCGCCGCTCGAGGCCGGCGCGCTGCGCGAGAACGTCACCTCGCCGGGCGGCACGACCGCGGCCGCGCTCGAGGTGCTGATGGGCCGCGAGGGGCTAGATGCCGTGATGAAACGCGCGGTTGTGGCCGCCACGCGGCGCTCGCGCGGGCTCGCAGGCTAGATCCGACGGCGGCCGACCGGCCCTGGCAGCGGGGCAATCGCCATCCTACATTTTGCGGGAGACAAGACCGCAAAGGAGGACGCCATGGCTCGGAGGCCTGCCCGCGCGAGACCCGCTCCGCCCCCACCCCCGACCGGCACCGACCGGGAGCGCATCATTGCCGCCTTCATGGCCCTGCTGGCCGAGAAGCGCTTCGAAGCGATCGATCTCGGCGAGGTGGCGGAACGCGCCGACGTGTCGCTCGCGGCGTTGCGTGGCGAGTTCGGCTCGACGCTCGCGATTTTCGCCGCGCACGTGAAGGCGATCGACCGCGCGGTGCTCGCCGGCGGCGAAGGCGACATGTCGGAGGAGCCGCCGCGCGAGCGGCTGTTCGACGTGCTGATGCGGCGCATCGAGCTCCTGGCGCCCCACAAGGAGGCGATCCACTCGCTGTTGCGCTCGGTTCGCCACGATCCTCCCCTCGCCCTCGCGCTCAATGCAATCACGGTGCGCTCGCAGCAGTGGATGCTCACCGCGGCCGATATCCACGCCTCCGGCCCGCGCGGCTTCGTGCGCGCGCAGGGGCTCGCGCTGTTGTGGTCGCGCGTGTTGCGCACCTTCGTGCGCGACGAGGACGAAGGCCATGCCCGCACCATGGCGGCACTCGACCGCGAGCTCGGCCGCGGCGCGCGCTGGATCGGCTTCATCGACGATCTCTGCCGTTTCGTGCCGCGCTGCCGGCCGCGGCGACGTCACCGCCGCGATTGGGACGAGGAGCCCGACGACGACGAGCGGACGGTCACGGCTTAGCGCATGGTCGCGACAACCGCGGAATGGTTGTCGTCCGAGGATTGGCTTCAACGGTAGGCTTCAGGACTTCCCGCGCTGCGCGCCCTCGAACAGCGGCAGCGTGCCTTCGACCTGCGCGCCCTCGATCGCCAGCAGGCGGAGCTTGGTCGCAATGCCGCCGGCCGCCGAGAAGCCACCGGTCTTGCCGCCCGCCGCAACCACACGGTGGCATGGCACGATCGGCGCGAAGGGATTTTGTCCCATCGCCTGGCCGACCTCGCGCGCGTCGCTTTCGCCGAGCCGCTTCGCAATCTCGCCGTAGCTCATGGTCGCGCCGGGCGGAATGGTGCGGGCGATCGCATAGATTTTTGCGTTGAACCCCGGAACGCCGTCCATGTCGAGCGCGACGTCCGAGAGATCGTCGGTCGCGCCCCGCAGCAGTCCGACCAGGCGTTCGATTACGCATTGCACCGCAGGCGGCGGTGCCTGCTCGGCCGCGCCCGGACACCGCCGCAGCAGCAGCGCCCGCATGCGGCGCTCGTCGGCCGGCAGGCACGAGGCGACGATGCCCCGCTCGTTCCAGGCGATGCCGCAACGCCCGATGGCCGTGTCGAAGAGTGCAAAGCCGCGATCCGTCATGCCCTGAATGTAGCAAGCGAGCCGGCCCGCCGCAGCCGGGCTCACGCGGACTTGAGGTGTTTCGCCCACCCGCGCGCGGTCAGACCGGCACCCGCACGGCGGCGCGCAGTCCGCCGAGCGGGCTCTCGCCGAGCGTGATGTCGCCGCCGTGCGAACGTGCGATGTCGCGCGCGATGGCGAGGCCGAGCCCCGTGCCGCCCTCATCCTGATTGCGCGCGTCGTCGAGGCGCAGGAACGGCTTGAAGACGTCCTCGCGCAGATGGAGCGGAATGCCGGGGCCGTCGTCGTCGACCGTCACCGTGAGCCAGCGATGGTCGCGATGACCGGTGATGGCGATCGCATCGGCGAAGCGCGCCGCATTCGATACCAGGTTGGCGAGGCAGCGCTTCAAGGCGTTCGGCCGCACGGTCACCACCGGATAGCCGTGGAACACCACGGTGGTGTTGTGGCCGTGGCGCTCGGCATCGGCCTTGAGCTCCTCGAGAAAGGCCTCCATGTCGGTCGGCGACGCCTGCTCGCCGCCGTCCCCGCGCGCGAAGGCGAGATAGGCCTCGAGCATGCGGCCCATCTCGTCGACGTCGCGCTTCATCGCCTCCGCTTCCGCCGAATCGCCGATCAGCGCGAGCTCGAGCTTGAAGCGGGTGAGAACGGTGCGCAGGTCGTGCGAGACGCCCGCCAGCATGGTGGTGCGCTGGTCGATGGTGCGCTCGACCCGCGCCTTCATCTCGATGAAGGCGGAGGCGGCGCGGCGCACCTCGCGCGCGCCGCGCGGCCGGAAGTTCGGCACGTCGCGGCCCTTGCCGAAGCTTTCGACCGCCTCGGTGAGGCGCAGAATCGGCCGGATCTGGTTGCGCAGGAACAGGATCGCCACGGTGAGCAGGACCAGCGACGTGCCGACCATCCAGAGCAGGAAGATCTGCGAGTTCGACGCATAGGCGGCGCTGCGGCGCGCGAACACGCGCATCACCGCATCGTCGAGCCGGATGCGGATCTCGACCAGCGAGGAATTCCCCACCGTGTCGATCCAGAACGGGCGACCGATCTGCTTGCGCAGCTCCTCCGACAGCGCCTGGTCGAGCAGCGAGAAGAACGGTTTCGGGCCGATCGGCGGCAGGTCGCTTGCCGGAAGGAAGTCGACCTGCATCCCGAGCCGCTCGGCCGCGATGCGGCGGATCTGGCTCCTCTCGGCGTCCTGCGGATAGACCTTGTAGATTTCGATCAGCGCCGCGATGTCCTGGGTGACGGCGGCCGAGAGGCGGCGCGTGACCGTGTTCCAGTGGCGCTCCATGAACACGAAGGCGACCACCGACTGCAGCACCACCATCGGCACGATGATGATCAGCAGCGAGCGGGCGTAGAGCCCGGTCGGCATCAGGCTCTTGAACCAGCCGCCGACCCGGTCCCAGACGTCGAAGACGCGCTGCGCCGCGGTGCGCAGATGGGCGAGCCCGGTGTCGATCGTCGTCATCGCGACACCACGAGCCGGTAGCCGACGCCGCGCACCGTCTGCAGGAACAGCGGATTGGCGGGATCGGTCTCGATCTTGCGGCGCAGGCGGTTGACCTGCACATCGACCGCGCGCTCCCCCGGCGAGGCGCCGTTGCCGGCGAGCGCGAGCCGCGTCACCGTCTCGCCCGGCGCCGCGGCCAGCATCCGCAGCATGTCGCGCTCGCGGTCGGTGAGATGCACGACCTCCTCGCCGCGGCGCAGCTCGCCGCGCGCGATGTGGAACAGGAACGGCCCGAAGCGCGCCGATTCCACCGCCGGCGCCGGCGGCGGGCTCGCGCGCTTGAGGATATTGGCGATGCGCAGCGACAGCTCGCGCGGCTCGAACGGCTTGGCCAGGTAGTCGTCGGCCCCGATCTCGAGCCCGGCGATGCGGCTTTCCTTCTCGGCGCGCGCAGTGAGCATCAGGATCGGCACCGCCGAGGCGCTGCGGATCGATTTTGCGAGATCGAAGCCGGTCTCGCCCGGCATCATCACGTCGAGGATGAGCATGTCGAAACGCAGCCCATCGAGCGTGGCGCGGGCCGCGGCCGCGGTGTCCGCCGTCGTCACCCGATAGCCCTCGCCATGCAGGAAGCGCGACAGCAGATCGCGGATGCGCCGGTCGTCGTCGACCACCAGCAGGTGGGGCGCATCATCGGCCAGCGTCGCAAGGCGGGCGGACATGGTCCCCTGTGATCCTCCCCTCGCTCCCCGCCCGGTCAGCCGCGCGGCCGGCGCCCGCGCTCGCCGCGGTCGATCAGACGCAAGACCCGCTCGCGTCCTTCGGCGTCGATCATGCCGGTGAGGAATTTGCGCGCCGCCTCATGGCCGCCGGCCCCGCTCTCGCTCAGCGCTCGCACGATGCGCGCGGTCTGCAGCCGGGCGAGCCGCAACGCGAGCTCCGCCCCCTTCGGGGTCGCGTAGAGAAGCCGTTGGCGACGGTCGCGCTCGCCCTCCTTCTGCTCGATATAGCCCTGATCGATGAGCTGCTTCAGCACCCGTCCCAAGGATTGTTTGGTGATGCGCAGGATGTCGAGCAGGGCCGCGACCTTCATGCCGGGATTGCGGTTGACGAAATGCAGCACCCGGTGATGGGCGCGGCCGAAGCCGAATTTCGCCAGCGCCTCGTCGGGATCGCCGACGAAATCGCGATAGGCGAAAAACAACAGCTCGATCAGGTCCCACACCGGCTCGGCGCCGGTCCGCTCCTCGGCATCGGCTGGCGCGGGCCGGCGGGCGGCGGTCGCATTTATGTCAGCCATGTTGACATATTTTCGTCGATTTGTTACTCAATACCGCGCTTTGGCGAAACGATTGTGCTCGCGGTCCCGGCAGTGGCCGGCGGTTTGCGCCCGCCTCAGGAGCGTGGTCTCATGGACCCGCCCCAACCATAACGGGACTTGCGAGCCGACGCAAAAGCGCCGAATGAACGGCGGATTGGCGGCGCGCGCCGCCCAAGGAGACTGCGATGACGGTGCCCTTTGACCAACTTCCCGGCGTGATCTGGTTCGACGGCAAGCTCGTTCCGGGGCCCGAGGCACAGATCCATGTGCTGACCCACGGGTTGCACTACGCGAGCTGCGTGTTCGAGGGCGAGCGGGCCTATTCGGGCGTCATCTTCAAGTCCACCGCCCATTCCGAGCGGCTGAAGAACTCGGCCAACGTCCTCGACTTCGAGATTCCCTACAGCGTCGCCGAGATCGATGCGGCGAAGCGCCTGGTGGTGGAGCGCAACGGCATGGCGAACGCCTATGTGCGGGCGATCGCCTGGCGCGGCTCCGAGCAGCTCGGCGTCTCGGCGCAGAGCAACAAGATCCATCTCGCGATCGCCGACTGGGAATGGCCGAGCTACTTCGATCCGGCCCAGCGGCTCAAGGGCATCCGGCTCGACCTCGCCGACTATCGCCGGCCGGACCCGAAGACCGCGCCCTGCCTCGCCAAGGCGGCCGGCCTCTACATGATCTGCACCATCTCGAAGCACCGGGCCGAGCGCAAAGGCTATGCGGACGCGCTGATGCTCGATTGGGAAGGTCGCGTCGCCGAGTGCACCGGCGCCAACGTCTTCTTCATCCGCGACGGCAAGATCCACACCCCGATCGCCGACTGCTTCCTCGACGGCATCACGCGCAAGACCGTCATCGCGCTCGCCAAGAAACGCGGCATCGAGGTGATCGAGCGCCGCATCATGCCGGACGAGCTGACCGGCTTCTCCGAATGCTTCATCACCGGCACCGCCGCCGAGGTCACCCCGGTGTCGGAGATCGCGCAATGGCGCTTCACGCCCGGCACGATCAGCAAGTCGCTGATGGAGGACTACAGCGCCGAGGTGCTGCCGAAGGGCAAGGCTGCGGCAGCGTGAGCTGAGTGAGCGTAGGGTGGGCAAAGGCGCGTAGCGCCGTGCCCACGCGGAGAAGAAAGGTGGGCACGCTTCGCTTTGCCCACCCTACGATGCCCTGAGATTTCCCTACTCCGCGGCGTCGCGCTCGCTCGGCCGGTCCCAGCGCTCGGCCGCAGCGTCGTCCGCCTCCTTGGCGTCGACCCAGGCGGCCCCGTCGGGCCGTTCCTCCTGTTTCCAGAACGGCGCCCGCGTCTTGAGATAGTCCATCAGGAACTCGGCCGCCGCGAAGGCGGCCTCGCGATGGGCCGCGGCGGTCACCACCAGCACGATGTTGTCGCCGGGCACGAGCCGGCCGTAGCGATGGATGACGGTGACGCCGAGCACCGGCCAGCGCGCCTGCGCCTCCGCGACGTGGCGCGCGATCTCCTCCTCCGCCATTCCGGGATAGTGCTCGAGCGTGAGCGCCGCGACGCCGTGCCCGGCCTCCTGGTCGCGGCAGATTCCCGCGAAGGTGACCACGGCGCCGACATCCGTTCGCCCGCGCGCGATTTGCGCGGCCTCGGCGCCGGCGTCGAAATCCTCGCGTTGCAGCCGGATCGTGACGGTTGCGGCCTTGTTCATCGGTCCACCCGTCGGGCTAATGTCCCGAGTGCGAAGTTCGCAGGCACTCGTGTCGCATGCGCTAACCGCCCGTCATCGGCGGAAAGAACGCGATCTCGCGCGCCCCCGCAAGTCCTGCATCCGGCCGCGCATGCAAGCGATCGATCGCGGCGCGCACCACCTTCGGGTTCTCGAACGCATGGGCGTATTCCTCGCCCCGCCCGGCCAGCCAGGCGACGAGGTCACCGACGGTGCGCAGCTCCGCCGGCAGATCGACGACCTCCTCGGTCTTGCCGATCCGCTCGCGCACCCAGGCAAAATAGCGAAGCGTCACGCTCATTCGTCGATCAGATGCCGCACGCCGGCGCGGAAGTAATCCCAGCCGGTATATAGGGTCACGAGGGCCGAAAGCCATAAGAGTCCGATCCCGAACTCGGTGATCACGAAGCTCGGGCGCGCGAGGAGCTGGCTCATGGCCTCGTCGCCGGCTTGGCCCGCAAGCAGGAAGCCGACGGCGACGAGCTGGACCGTGGTCTTCCACTTGGCGAGCTGGGTCACCGGCACGCTGACCCGCAGCTCGGCGAGGTATTCGCGCAGGCCCGACACCAGGATCTCGCGGCACAGAATCACGATCGCGGCCCACACCGTCCATCCCTTGATGGTGCCGTCCACCGCCAGCATCAGCAGGCAGGACGCGACCAGGAGCTTGTCGGCGATCGGATCGAGCATGCGTCCGAAGGTCGACTGCTGGCCCCACATGCGGGCGAAGTAGCCGTCGAGAAAGTCGGTGATGCCGGCCGCGATGAACACCGCGACCGCGGCCCAGCGCAGCCAGAGCGCGCCGCCGAGGATCGCCTGCCAGTAGATGCAGCCGACCACCACCGGAACCGCCGCGATCCGCCCGTAGGTCAGGATATTGGGCAGCGCCAGCGGCCGGGCCGGAACATGGCGGCGCGCGGTCACATCCATGCCCGCACAATAGCCGCACCGCACCGTTTGCAACAACCCCGCACCACGCTTGTCCGCCGCGCCGGCCTTCGCCACAGTGACGCGGCATGCCCGACGTGGAGACCCGGCCGGTGAAGCGAGGACCGACCAGCGCTGCGCTGCTCCTCGCCGCTCTGGCGGCGGCGCCGGCGAGCGCGCAGAACGTGATCGCGCAGGACGACTGGGAAGGCTTCGCCATGCGCGACCCCGGCAACCGCTTCGATCGCTGCGCGCTCTATAACCGCAGCGTCGCGGCGCTCACCGCCTCGCCCTATGAGATGCTCGGCATCACGCGCGACGCCACCGGGCGGATCGGCCTCCTCATATTCTACACGCCGGGCACGTTGACGCGAGGCGCCACGAGCGTTGACATCCGGCTCGATGGGCGTGCGCCGGTCACCGTGCCGGGCGAGGTTCTTTCCGATTTCCACGCCGGTGTCTCCACACTCGACGGAGCGACAGTCTCCGCGTTGCGCGCTGCCAAGGAGCTCGAACTGCGGATCGAGGGTCATGCGATCCGCTTCGCGCTCAACAATATCGGCGCCGTGCTCGATCGACTCGACGCCTGCGTCAAGACTTACGGTCCGAAGAGCTCCGACCCGGCGCAGTGACTCCCTCAGCGTTCCGTCAGCGCGCCGCGTCGTGGAAGAAATCATAGATGCGCTTCGCCGTCTCGGCATTGATGCCCGGCACCTGCGCGAGATCCGAGGCGGACGCGCGCTCGATCTGCTTCAGCGTGCCGAAGTGGCGCAGCAGCGCGCGCTTGCGGGTCGGGCCGATGCCGGGGATCTCCTGCAGGCCGGCCTCGCGGATGTCGCGCTTGCGCCGCGCGCGGTGCGAGCCGACCGCGAAGCGATGCGCCTCGTCGCGAAGGCGCTGGACGAAATAGAGCACCGGATCGCGCGGCGGCAGCTTGAAGCTCTCCTTGCCGGGCATGTGAAACGTCTCGCGCCCGGCGTCGCGATCGGGACCCTTGGCGATCGCGACCAGCGGCACGTCCGTCACGCCGAGCGCCCCGAGTGTATCGCGCGCCGCCGCGAGCTGGCCCTCGCCGCCGTCGATCAGCACCAGATCGGGCCAAGGCTGCTCATTGTGCTGATCGTTCTGCTGTTCGGCATGCTCCTCAGGCACCGCGTCGGAGGCGATCGCCGCAACCGCCGGATCGACAACAAGCGGCACCGACGGCTCGGCGAGTCCGCTCACGCGCGGCGCTTCGGCCATGAGCCGCTTGAAGCGGCGGGTGAGCACCTCGCGCATCATGCCGTAGTCGTCGCCCGGCGCGAGATCCGTGGATCGGATGTTGAACTTGCGGTACTGGTTCTTGCGGAAGCCTTCCGGACCGGCCACCACCATCGCGCCGACCGGGTTCGCGCCCTGGATATGGCTGTTGTCGTAGACCTCGATGCGGCGCGGCGCGCGCGGCAGCCCGAAGGCGCCGGCGAGCGCGGCGAGGAGGCGCTGCTGCGACGCGGTCTCGGCGAGCTTGCGGCCGAGCGCTTCGCGCGCATTCGCCAGCGCATGATCCACCAGGTCCTTCTTCTCGCCCCGCCGCGGCGCCGTCACCTCCACCTTGCGGCCGCTCTTGATGGTGAGCGCCTCGGCGAGGAGCGCGCGGTCGGGCACGTCCTGCGAGAGGAACACGCAGCGCGGTGGCGGCTTGTCGTCGTAGAACTGGGCGAGGAACGCGCCGAGCACCTCAGCGGCCTCGAGCGAGCGGTCGGCCTTGGGAAAATAGGCGCGGTTGCCCCAGTTCTGGCTGGTGCGGAAGAAGAACACCTCGATGCAGTTGAAGCCGCCATCCTGGTGCACCGCGAACACGTCGGCCTCCTCGACCCCGCGCGGATTGATGCCCTGGTGCGACTGCACGGCGGCGAGCGAAGCCAGCCGGTCGCGCAGCACCGCGGCGCGCTCGAAGTCGAGCGTAGCGCTCGCCGCCTCCATCTCGTGCGCGAGCTGGTCTTTGATGGCGCCGCTGCGCCCGGACAGGAAGGCATTGGCCTCGCGCACCAGCTCGGCGTAGTCGAGATGCGAGATCTCGCCGGTGCATGGCGCCGAGCAGCGTTTGATCTGATGCAGCAGGCACGGCCGGGTGCGGCTTTCGTAGACCGCATCCGAGCAGGACCGGATCAGGAAGGCGCGCTCGAGCGCCGTGATGGTGCGGTTGACCGCATTCACCGCGGCGAACGGTCCGTAATAGTCGCCCTTGCGGTTGCGCGCGCCGCGATGCTTCAGGATCTGCGGCGCCACATGGTCGCCGGTGATCAGGATATAGGGGAACGACTTGTCGTCGCGCAGCAGCACGTTGAAGCGCGGCCGCAGGCGCTTGATCAGGTTGGCCTCGAGCAGCAGCGCCTCGGTCTCGGTCGTGGTCGAGACGAACTCGACCGCGGTCGTCGCCGCGACCATGCGGGCGATGCGCGCCTCGAGCCCGGTCGGGCGCGCATAGGCGATGACCCGCTTCTTCAGGTTCTTCGCCTTGCCGACATAGAGCACTTCGCCGGCCGCGCCGATCATGCGGTAGACGCCGGGCGAGGCCGGCGCGAGCTTGGCGTGACCGGCGATCACGGCACGGCCGGCCCCGAGCGAGCCCGGTGCGTGCGTGGCGAGGTCGATGTCCTCCGCAAGCTCGGGCAGCGTCTGGTCGTCCTCCTCCTCCGGGAGGTCGAGCTCGGGCTCGATGTTCTGCCTGCGGTCGTCCATGACAAGAGAAGTCGTGCGCCCGCCACGCAAAGGCAAGCGGGAGTTTTTCACCGACGCATGATCTCGTCCGGAAGCCGGGACGCGCTAGTGTCCCGATTCCGAAGTTCGCAAATCGCTGCAGCTATCTCTGATGCGAACTTCGGAATCAAAGGGACACTAGCAACTCCATGATTCTAGTGCCGCTTTTGAACCCGAAGTTCGCAAACGGACGCGCCGAAAAGTCGTGCGAACTTCGGGTTCGCGGCACTAGCCCTGATCCCGGGCTGGTGCCGCACGATCGTGTCGGGCAGCGGAGGCCCGCTTCTCGTCGTCATGCGCTATTCCTCGATCTCGGCGGCGTCCGGTGTGCGCCAGGCGAGATGCTGTCCGCCGTCGACCGCGATCGTCACCCCCGTCACGCTGCGCGCCGTGGCGAGATAAAGCACCGCCTCGGCCACGTCCTGCGGGCTCGGGCCGCGGTCGAGCGGCAGCGTGCCCACCTGACGGGCGAAGGACTGGGCATCCTGGCGCGGGCTCGGCAGCGTCGGTCCCGGCGCCACCGCATTGACCCTGATGCGCGGCGCGAGCCCCTGGGCAAGCATCGTGGTAGCCGCGTAGAGCGCGCTTTTGGTCAGGCCATAGGACAGGAAGCGCGGGGTCGGCTTGTACACCCGCTGATCGACCAGGTTGACGATCGCTCCGTGCTCGCTCTCCGCCAACTGGGCCGCAAAGGCTTCGGCGAGGAAGATCGGGGCGCGCAGATTGACCGCGAAATGGCGGTCGAAGCGCGCGCGGTCGAGCCGGCCGATTTCGTCGGGCTGAAACTCGGCTGCGTTGTTGACGAGCAGCGTGAGAGGGCCGAGCGCCGCGGCCGCCTCCGGCACGAGCCGGGTCACGGCCGCATGATCGGCGAGGTCGGCGGTAAGCGCCACGGCGCGGCCTCCGGCAGCCGCGATCTCGCCGCACAGGCGGTCCGCCTCGGCGCGCGAGTGCCAGGTCTGCAGCGCGACCGCGTAGCCGCGCTCCACCAGCGCAAGCGCGATGGCGCGGCCAATCCGCTGGGCCCCGCCGGTCACCAGGGCGGCGCGAGGGGAGTCGGAGGAGGATTGAGGCATCCGGCCAGACAACGCCTCGAAGCGAACCCGCCGCGGCCGGAGGCGCAACGACCGCGGACCCGAACATAGTCCGGCCGTGCGTTTCGGCCAAACCCCGTCTTGCCCGGCTTCAACCAACTGTCACGCACCGGTATGGGTGCAAGGTCAGCCAAGTATTAACGTTAGGTTAATACGAACCGCACGCTTCTCGACTGGGAACTGTGAGAGGGGCGCGGCCAAATTGCGGCATGATCTGGGCAAAACCCGTCCTGTATACCATTCGTCTACCATAGGAATTGTGAGCGATACGGTGTGTCTTTCCTGCACTAGCGCGGATTCAGGCAAACGAATACTTTCCGCGCCAGTGGTTACGAAGGAGGACGGGTAATGAAGCGTTTACTAGTCGCATGCGCCGGCGCACTGGCGCTTGCCGGAGCCGTGGGTTCGGCCAGCGCCGCTGACCTGTCGCGGCAGATGTACACCAAGGCGCCGCCGGCGCCGTATGTGGCGCCCTATTACAACTGGACCGGCTTCTATCTCGGCGTGAACGGCGGCGGTGGCTGGGGCACCTCGACGTGGGACAGCACCGGCAGCTTCGATACGTCGGGCGCCTTGGCCGGCGGCACCATCGGCTACAACTGGCAGTTCGGCACCTGGGTGCTTGGCCTCGAGGGCGACATCGACTGGGCCAACATCAAGGGCAGCACCACCAATGCGGGCTGCTTCCCGTCCGGCAGCTGCACCAGCGAGAACACCTGGCTCGGCACCACGCGCGGCCGCCTCGGCTACGCGTTCGACCGCTGGATGCCCTACGTCACCGGCGGCGCGGCGTTCGGCAACGTCGATGCGAGCCATTCGGGCTTCACCGGAATGAGCAGCACGCAGGTCGGCTGGACCGCCGGCGGGGGCCTCGAGTTCGCGGTCATCAACAACCTGACCGCCAAGATCGAATATCTTCACTACGATCTCGGCAGCTTCACCTGCGGCCTGAACTGCGGCAACGGCGTCATCAACGACGAGGTGAGCTTCAAGGCCAACGTGGTGCGTGGCGGCTTGAACCTGCGGTTCTAGAAAACCAGCGCGCTCTCCCAAATCGATGAGGCCCCGGACCGCAAGGTCCGGGGCCTCTTCATTTTGATTTTGGCTTTCGATTTGCCGCGATGCGCGGTCCGCGTCAGGCCGGCTTCGTCGCCGCATAGGCGGGCACGTCGGCGGCGAAGTCGTCGACGTATTGCGCCAGCCGCCGGTGGTCCTTGCGCCACGTGCCGTGGAAGCGGAAGTCCTGGTAGCCGAGCGCGCAGGCGAGCGCGATCTGTCCCACGTCGGGCATCGCATCGCGCCGCGGCGGCGACGCTTCCAGCGCGGCGAGCGCCCGCGCGACCTTTCCGGCCTGATGCTCGACCCACTTCGGCTCGTGCTTCGCCGCATCGCGCCAGCGGCCCTCGTACACCATGAGGATCGACGCATCCATGATTCCGTCCGCGAGCGCCTGGAGGCGCAGCGCCGCAAAGCGGGCCTTGGGCTCGCGCGGGATGATGCGGCCGCCGCCGGCGACGTGGTCGAGATACTCGAGGATCACGCGCGAATCGAACAGCGTCGGTCCGTCGTCGGGCACCAGCGCGGGAATCTTTCCGAGCGGATTCTGCTGGCGCACCGTATCGGTCGGATCGACCGTATCGGCGGCCTCGATCGTGATCGCGCGGTCGAGACCGAGCAGGATCGCCGCCATGCGGACCTTGCGGGCGAAGGGCGACGCCGGAGAAGAACGCAGAATCATGTGAAGTCCTTGCAAAAGAAATACGAGAGCGCCGCCCGCAAATGCAGACGGCGCCGATCATCGTCGTTCGGACGAGGATCGCGTGTCGGCGAGAGTTCGTCGTCAGCCGGTGACGACGAGGTAGAGTCGTCAGCCGGTGACGACGAGGTTGACGGCCTTGGGGCCTTTGCCCTTCTTGTCCGGCTCCACGTCGAAGCTGATCCGCTGGCCCTCGTTGAGCGCTTTCAGGCCAGCGCGCTCCACCGCGGTGATGTGAACGAACACGTCGCGACCGCCGTCATCCGGCTTGATGAAGCCATAGCCGCGTTCGCCATTGAAGAACTTGACCGTACCGGTCATTGCCATCGGGAAACTCCTCCCCGTGGTTGCTCCGCCATCGGCCCCCACGGCTCGACGGCTCGGCTGGACATTCACCGACGGGAAAAGCTTCGGCCACTTTAAACTCGGCCTCGGACATACCGCCGCCTCCCGAAGGAGATCGAACGTCAAAGCCCCGCGTAATATTAGCATACAAGTCAGCACACCAAAAAGGCCCGACAGCGAATTAAGCCTCGCCCGCAAGCCAATCGACCTTGACCCGGCCGGCGGCCGGCCCACCCAGCACGGACCCGAGCACCGGCAGGAGGCGACCGAGCTCCGCGGCGAGCCGCCAGGGCGGGTTGATGACGACCAGGCCAGTCCCGGTCAGGCGGGATGCCTCGCCCGCGGCGGGCCATTCGAGCTCGGCGCGCAGGACCTTGCGCAGGGGACTGCGCCGGAGCGAGCCCGCCAGCAGGTCGGGGCCGCCACGGTCCTTGATCGGGTACCAGAGCACGAACACGCCGGTCGACCATTTGCGATGGGCGGCGGCCAGCGCGCCGGAAAGGCGCGCGAACTCCTGCTTGTCCTCATAGGGCGGATCGATCAGCACGACCCCTCGCCGCTCCTTGGGCGGCACGTAGGCTTTCAGCGCCACCCAGCCGTCGATGGCGACGACCCGGGCGCGGTCGTCGTGGCGCAGGTTGGCGGCGAGCGCCGCGGCGGCCCGCGGCTCGAGCTCGCTGCCGACCAGGCGGTCCTGCGGCCGCATCAGGCTGAGCGCAAGCAGCGGCGACCCCGGGTAGCGGCGCAGCGCGCCCCCGCGATTGACCGCCGTGACGGCGGCGAGATACGGCGCGAGCAGCGGCTCAACCTCGGCCGGAAGCGTCGCTGCGCGGAGCCGGCCGATGCCCTCCCGCCACTCCCCGGTGCGGCTCGCCGCCTCCGACGTGAGGTCGTAGAGCCCGGCCCCGGCGTGGGTATCGATGACCCGAAAGGCCTGCGCCTTCTCGCCGAGATGCGCGAGGATGCGCGCCAGCACCGCATGCTTGACCACATCGGCGAAATTGCCGGCATGGAAGGCGTGACGATAGTTCATGATGCCTCCCTACCCCCGCTCCGTCTCCCGTGGAAGCGGGAGACGGAGACGGGGTGCGCCGGGGGAGGCGCGGGAGCGGGATGACCTTACGTCGACGCGTCATCCCGCTCGGGGACGAGCATCCGCGATCATGCTCCGCCGCGGATACGCATACGCGGCATCACCACCTGCTCCCGCTTGCAGGCCCGCTGGTCGACCTCGGCGCAGGATTGGAATTGCAGATCCTTGCTGAGGCAGATGCGGACCGCATTGAGGCGCTTGGCGTCGCAGCCGACCGCAATCGCATCGTGCGGCAGGCCTGGATTGGCGGCTACGAACGCGTCCTCGACCTCGGTCGGCGAGACCGTCTTGCCCTCCGCCAGACCGAGATAGGCCGGCGGGACCTTGACGATCGCACGCGCCTTGCGGACGGTTTCGAAATACGCCCGGGCGGAGAGGCCCGAGCACGTGCCGTGGCGATCCCATTCACGGAAGATCAGCCGCGGGCTCGGCATCAGATCGAGCATCGAGGCGACCACGTCGCGGTCGAGACGGGGCGCCGGGTTCTGGCAGAATTCCGGAAACCCCTTGTCGTATTGCGGCCATAAGCCGTGCACCACGAATGCGAACGGACGATCCCCGCATTCGGGCTGGCGCGCAACGCTGGCAGGTGAGCGCTCGCTCACATAATCGCAGAACGACGGCGACCACGAGAGCGAGAGAACGTAGAAGTCGAACTGGCCCGGCTCGTTCTGCCGCCGGTCCTGGGCGGTGCTGGATTGTACGCTCAGTCCACTGATTGCAATCAGAAGCGCGGCGAGGGCCGCGATACGCTTGAAGGCGATAAGCTTGATGGTCCTTGTCATGGTCAGATCCCCTTACGCTACGGAAAGGACCCGACACCCATAGACCACGAGTTGGAACTTTGCAAGAACAAAATAGGAACAGATAGTGGACAACGATAGCTCAGCTCAGGGCCGCGCCATCTTGCACACCGGGTTGTAGGCCCAGTTGCGATCGAGCCCGACCACACACCACTCGATGCCCCAGCCGGCGCCGATGAAGCTCGCGTCCTCGATGATCGAGTAATAGATCGCATGTCGGCTGCCGTCCGACACGACGACCCTGGCGGAGCAGAACCGGCGCGGGATGGTGGCGTCCGCCCACGGTCGGAGCGCGATCTCACGCACGTTCTCGAACTGCACGATGCGCAGCTCGGAGTCCCAGTAGCGGTACTCCTTGGTGTGGAAATTGACCTGGATGCTGTTGAGCGGCCACGAATCCTCGCACAGCGGCACCTTGGACGTGTAGCGCGGCCCCGACAGATAGAAATTCTTTTCGAAGAAGCCCGCGCTGCCCGCAGGCGAACTGGCGCCAGCCGCGATCATCCCGGCCAGCATGACGGCCCCTATCCGGCTTGCCATTGCCCGATCCCCAAAAGCGATTGACCCGTCTGCTCGCGCGGACGGTGCCCCGCGCACCCCGTAAGGTCAAGCGAATACGCCGCGCCGCCTTACGATCGCGCGCCCGCCGTGTCCGTTCGGCCATACTCGCCGGCGCCTTCTCCCGCGACGGCCTCTCGGCCCTTGCGCCAATCGCCGAGCACGGCCTGCACCATGGCGAGCGCCGCGACCGCGGCGGTATCGGCGCGCAGGATGCGCGGGCCGAGCGCAAGCCGCACCAGATGCGGACGCGCCAGCAGCATCTCGCGCTCCTCGGGCGCAAAGCCGCCTTCCGGCCCGATCAGCACGGCGAGCGAGGCGGCGCCCGCGACGGCCGCAAGCGCCGCGACCGGGTCGGCGACCGGCGCGTCCTCGTCGCAGAACACCAGCAGCCGCTCCGGCGCGAGATCCGCAAGCGCGCGCCCGAGCGGCGCCGGCTCGGCGATCTCGGGGAGTTGCAGCACGCCGCATTGCTCCGCCGCCTCGATCGCATTGGCCCGCATGCGCGCGATGTTCACGCGCTCCGCCTGCGTATGGCGCGTGAGCACGGGGGCAAGCCGGCCCACGCCCATCTCGACCGCCTTCTGCACCATGTAGTCGAGCCGGGCGCGCTTGAGCGGCGCGAACAGGTAGTCGAGGTCGTTGCGCGCGCTCTGCGGCCGGGTCTGCGCCTCGAGCTGGAGGGCGGCCGAGCGCCGGCCGACCGGCGCGAGGCGTCCCCGCCATTCGCCGTCCTGCCCGTTGAAGACCAGCACCGCTTCGCCGGCGGCGACGCGCAGCACGTCCTTGAGGTAATGGGCCTGCGAATCGCCCAGCGCGACCGTTGCGGCGGCCTGGAGCGGCTGGTCGACAAAGAGTCGCGGGCTGCGGAAATCGTAGCGGGCCATGGGGAAAAAAGGCGTGGAACACACCGGTTTAATCGCCGCCCGGGCGGGGCGCCAGGGGCTTGCCGCGCTATCGCCGAATTCGCGGGCTTGGTAATAGGTACCGGTGACGATCCGGTTTCAGCAGCGAAAAGGGGAGAGAACGGCCATGCCCTCGCGAGGTGCCTTGGCTTTCGCGGTCGTGCTCCTGGCAGGCAGCGCCGTCACGGCGCGCGCCCAGATGGCGCCGTGGCCGGATGCACCGCGGCCGCAGCCGCAGGCGGCGCCGTGGCCGGGCAGCCCGCAGCCCGCACCGGCGCAATCGCCCTGGCCGGGCAGCCCGCAGCCCGCGCCGCAGCAAGGGGGCTGGCCCGCCAGCCCGCAACCCGCGATGGGCGCGCCGAGCGCCCCGATGGGCGCTGGACCCACACCCGAGCAGGTTGACTGCATGCGCGAATTCCAGGTGTTCCGGCAGGAAGTCGAGAAACGCGGGCTCGCCGCCAAGGCGGCGGGCGAAAGCCACAAGGCGAGCCGCGAGGAGATGTGCAAGCTCGTCACCCTTTATTCCGGCGCCGAGGCGAAGTGGATCAAGTACTCGGCCGACAACATGTCGAAATGCGGCATCCCGAAAGAGATTGTCGACCAGATCAAGAAGGCGCATGCCCATACCGACGACGCGCGCACGAAGATCTGCGCCGCCGGCCCGGCGGGCGGCGGGGGCGGTGCCCCGAGCCTGTCCGACGCGCTGGGCACCTCCCGGCTGCCGAGCCAGGAGACGGAACGCCGCAAGGCGGGCACCGGCACGCTCGACACGCTCACGGGGAACGCGCTCGGGCGATGAGCGCCGCGCCCGGACGGGTCGCAGACTCGACCGGCAACTGGGTCGACGGGCTCGCACCCGCCTGGATGCGGCCCTATCTGCGGCTCTCGCGGTTCGACCGGCCGATCGGCGCCTGGCTCCTGCTGCTGCCCTGCTGGTGGTCGGTTGGCCTTGCCACGATCGCAGCGCGCGCCGGCCGGGCGGACGTTCCCCGCGCTGTCTGGTTCGTCCTCCTGTTCTTCATTGGCGCCTTCGTGATGCGCGGCGCGGGCTGCACCTGGAACGACATCGTCGATCGCGATCTCGACGGGCGCGTCGAGCGCACCCGCTCGCGGCCGATCCCCTCGGGCCAGGTGAGCGTCGGTCAGGCCGCGGCCTTCCTGGTCGCCCAGGCGCTGGTCGGTCTCGCCGTGCTGCTGCAGCTCAACCGTTTCACCATCGCGACCGGCATCGCCTCGCTCGCGATCGTAGCGGTCTATCCGTTCATGAAGCGCATCACCTATTGGCCTCAGATCGTGCTCGGCCTCGCCTTCTCGTGGGGCGCGCTGATGGGATGGGCGGCCTGGTTCGGCCGGCTGGATGCGCCCGCCTACCTGCTCTATGCGGGCGCGATCGCGTGGGTGATCGGCTACGACACGATCTACGCGCACCAGGACCGCGAGGACGACGCGCTCGTCGGCGTCAAGTCGACCGCGCTTCTGTTCGGTCCGCGCACCAAGCCGATGCTGGCGGTATTCTACACGCTCGCCGTCGTGCTGATCAGCGCTGCCGGATGGACGGCCGGCGCGGGCGTGCCGTTCTGGCTCGGCCTCCTCGCCTTCGCGGCGCATCTCGCCTGGCAGATCGCGCGGCTCGACATCGCCGATCCGGATCGCTGCCTTGCGGTGTTCAAGTCGGATCGCGACGCCGGCCTGATCCTGTTCGCCGGGATGGTGCTGGATTGCGTCGCGCGCGCGATGCTGGGGTAGCTTCTCGCGCCCGAGGGTTCGATCGAGGCTACGGGCGATCAGTTGCGCGCGATGATCTCGCGCTCGTCGCGATGGATGGATGGCACGACGGCGGGACGCCCCGGCTTGCGCCGCATCAGGATCGATGGCCGCCGCCGGCGCAGCGTTGCGCGCGGGCGCCGGCGCGGCACCGGCGCGCGCACGCGCACCGCGCCGATCCGCTCGAACGCTTCGCGATAAGCCCCCTCGCCGTCCGGAATGAGCGGGGGCAGCCCGAGCACGCGCGCCCAGCGCTGCCACTCTGCCACGACGTCAGGCTCGCCGTCGCTGGCCATGAGCAGCGGCACCGAGAGCGCCTGATCGCGATGTTCGAGCGTGACGGCGATCGCGCCGTCGGAGGTTTCGTCAGGCGGTATCACGCGGATCGCAATGCCGAGGAATTCGCTCAGCCGCAGCGAGACCCGCATGCAGATGCCGCGCACCGCGCGGTGCATGACGACCCGCTCGCGGTCGAGCGCAACGAAGCGCAGCCGTTCGTCGGCCCGCGCGTCGCTCGTCACGAAGCTGACGGGAAGCGCGCACGGGTCGAGCCGCAAGGCGCGGCTCGACCCGGCGAGCATGAGCCCCCCGGCACTCATTCGACGCCTCTACCCAGTTCGAGGTCCCTGTCGTCGGGCTTATGTCGCCCGATCGTTGCCGCAGACCCTAACGCCGCGAGGTCGGATTCGACTTAAAATGCCTGGTTAATCGGCGGTTTGCGCCGCGATTCCCGACCGCATGATTGACGAGACGTTGCCGGTTCCGTGACCCGGAGGGGCGCGCCGGAGTGGCTGACGCAGGCGCTCGATCGCGGGCGCGGCCGCCGATCCCCGCCGCCACCACCTTGCCAGCGTGCACCGCCCCGCCTAGATGCTTGAGTGACGATGGATTCCCTGTTGGACCAAACCGCGCTGACCGCGCTTGCGGAACGGCTCGTGGCTGCCGCGCGCCGCGCCGGGGCCGATGCCGCCGATGCGATCGCGGAGCGCGGCGTGTCGCAATCGGTCGAGATCCGCGACGGAACGGTGGAAGCTTCCGAACGCTCCGAAGGCGACAATCTCGGGCTGCGCGCCTTCGTGGGCCGCCGCCAGGCGGTGGTTTCGACCAACGATCTCGCGGGCAATCTCGACGCCCTGGCGCAACGCGCCGTCGCGATGGCGCGGGTGGCGCCCGAGGACAAGTTCGCCGGGCTCGCCGAACCCGACATGCTCGCCAAATCCATCCCCGATCTCGATCTGCTCGATCCGGAGCTTCCGTCGGTGGCGCAACTCGAGGCGACCGCGCGCGCCGCCGAGGCGGCGGGCCTCGCGGTGTCGGGCGTCAGCAAATCGGGCGGCGCGTCGGCATCGGTCGGCATCGGCGGGATGGTGCTCGTCACCAGCACGGGATTCACCGGCGCCTATCTCGGCTCGCGTCACGGCGTATCGATGCAGGCGATCGCCGGCGAAGGCACCGCGATGGAGCAGGACTACGACTTCTCCTCCGCGATCCATGCCGCCGACCTCCTGCCGCCGGAGGAGATCGGCCGCTCGGCCGGGAAGCGCGCGGTGCGCCGGGTCAATCCACGCAAGGTGCCGACCAAGCGCGTCCCGGTCGTGTTCGATCCGCGCGTCGCCGGCTCCCTCATCGGCCATCTGGCCTCGGCGATCAATGGCAGCTCGGTCGCGCGCAAGACCAGCTTCCTCAAGGACCGGCTGGGCGAGCGCGTGTTCGCGCCGGGAATTTCGATCATCGACGATCCGCTGCGCCGGCGCGGGCTGCGTTCGCATCCGTTCGACGCCGAGGGCGTCGCGCCCATGCGCCGCGCGCTGGTCGCCGACGGGACGCTGACCACCTGGATCCTCGATTGCGCGACCGCGCGCGAGCTTGGCCGCAAGACCACCGGCCATGCCCAGCGCGGCGTCTCCTCGACGCCCTCGCCCGGCGCATCGAACCTGCATCTCGAGCCGGGCCGCGCTTCTCCGGCCGAGCTGATCGCCGATATCTCGGAAGGCTTCTACGTCACCGATCTGATCGGCATGGGCGCCAACATGGTGACCGGCGACTACAGCCGCGGGGCGTCCGGTTTCTGGATCGAGCGCGGCGAGCTGACCTACCCGGTCAGTGAGGTCACGATCGCGGGGCATCTCGGCGAGATCTTCCGCACGCTCACGCCGGCGAACGACCTCGTGTTCCGCTACGGGACCAATGCGCCGACGGTGCGCCTGGAGGGGCTGACCGTTGCGGGCGTCTGAGCCCGTCGACCGCGCGGCGCTGGCGCGCCACGTCGCGGCGGCGGTGCGCGAGGCGGGCGCGCTCGCGCTCAAGTCCTTCAAGGCGCCGGTGAAGAGCTGGTTCAAGCACGGCCACTCGCCCGTTTCCGAAGTCGACCTCGCGGTGGACGCGCTGTTGCGCGCGCGACTAGAAGCGGCCGGGCTCGCCTGCGGTTGGCTCTCCGAGGAGACGGAGGACGATCTCGCCCGCCTCGCGGCAGAACGGGTCTGGATCGTGGATCCAATCGATGGAACCCGCGCGTTTCTCGCCGGCCTGCCGGATTGGAGCATCTCGGTCGCGCTCGCCGAGGCCGGCCGGCCGATCGTGGCGGCGGTTTATGTCCCGCTCAGCGACGAGCTCTTCCTCGCGACCGCCGGCGGCGGCGCCACCCACAATGACCGGCCGATCACCGCGACCGACGGCAGCGCGCTCGCGGGTGCGCGTGCCGCCGGCCCCGAGCGCCGGCTTGCCGTCCTCGCTCCGTTCGGCGTCGTCCCGGTGCCGAAGGTACATTCCCTTGCGTTACGCATCGCAAGGATCGCGCAGGGTGACATCGACATCGCGCTCGCGGGGCGGGACGGACACGACTGGGACCTTGCGGCCGCCGATCTTTTGGTGCACGAAGCCCATGGGGCGATGACGACGTGGGCGGGCGAGACTCCGGTCTACAACCGGGCGAAACCGACGCATGGCGCCCTTGTCGCCGCGGGGCGCGCGCGCCATCGCACGCTGAGCGCGTTGTTCCGCGAGGGGCGCCTCACGTTTCGCTAGTGCCGCGCTGCGGCCCCGCCGTCCCGGCCATGCAGCAAGGTGGTGCGCATGAGCGCTGTTCCGAGGGCCACATGACGTCGAGCGAAACCGCTCCCAAACAGCTGCTTCATCTCGTTTTCGGCGGCGAGCTCACCAACCTCGACAGCATCGAGTTCAACGATCTCGGCAAGCTCGACATCGTCGGCATCTATCCGAACTACGCGACCGCCCACGCGGCGTGGCGGGCGAAGGCGCAATCGACCGTCGACAACGCCCACATGCGCTACTTCATCGTTCACCTGCATCGGCTGCTCGATCCGCGCACTGCGGGCGAACCGGCCCGTCGCTGAAGGTCGCCCGCGGCATGGGGGCTCTCAAGCGTTTCGCGCGTTCGCGCGTGGTGCAAACCACGATCGGCGTCGCCGCGGCGGAATATCTGCGTTTCGTCTGGCTCACCAGCCGGACCGTGCTCGATCCGCCCGATGTCTATGAGCGCATCGTGCCCGAGATGCCCGTGATCATCGCGATGTGGCACGGGCAGCATTTCATGGTTCCGTTCATCCGCCGCGGCCATGCCGCCAAGGTGCTGATCTCGCGCCATCGCGACGGCGAGATCAATGCGATCGCCGCCGAGCGGCTCGGCGTCGGCACCATCCGCGGCTCGGGCGACGCCGCCGGGCGCTTCGACGTCAAGGGCGGCGTCGGCGCATTCCAGGCGATGCTGAGCGCGCTCGAGGGCGGATGCTCGGTCGCGCTCACGGCCGACGTCCCCAAGATCTCCCGGGTCGTCGGCGTCGGCATCATCAAGCTGGCGCAGCTGTCCGGCCGCCCGATCCTGCCGGTTGCGGTCGCGACCAGCCGGCGCAAGGTGCTCGACAACTGGGATCGGACGGCGATCAATCTCCCCTTCACCCGGCTTGCGATGGTGGCAAGCGACCCCGTCCGGGTGCCGTCGGACCTCGATGATGCTACGCTCGACGGCTGCCGCCGGTCGCTCGAGGCAGCCCTCAATCGGGCGACCACGCGCGCCTACGAGCTCGCCGACCGCCGATCGGGAGATGCCCGCCTTGGCTGAACGCCTGCCGCTGACGCTCCGCGCCTACGCGCTGCTGATGGCCGCGGCGACGCCGCTCGCGTCCTTGCTGCTGCGACGCCGGCTGAGACGCGGCAAGGAGCATCCACGGCGGCTTATCGAACGACGCGGCGAGACCACCGCGACGCGGCCGCGCGGAAGCCTGGTCTGGGTGCACGGCGCCAGCGTGGGCGAGCTCGCCGCCGCGATCCCGCTCGTCGGGCGCCTGCGCGAGCGCAAACTCAACGTCCTCGTCACCACCGGAACCGTGACGTCGGCGGCGCTCGCCGCCAAACGGCTGCCGCCCGGCGCCATCCACCAGTTCGCGCCGCTCGATGCGCCGGCCTTCATTGCCCGATTCCTCGGCCACTGGCGGCCGGACCTCGCCTTGTTCGTCGAATCGGACCTGTGGCCGAACACCATCATGGCGGCAGCCGAGCGGCGCATTCCGCTGATCCTGGTCAACGGCCGGCTCTCGGCGCGCTCATTCGAGCGCTGGCGCTACCTGCCCGGAACCATCGAGACGCTGCTCAAGCGGATGGACCTGTGCCTCGTGCGCACCACCGCCGACGCGGAACGCTTCGACGCCCTGGGCGCGCCGCGCATCACCACCACCGGCAATCTCAAGCTCGACGTTCCGCCGCTGCCGGTCGACGAGGACAAGCTCGCCAGGCTCTCCGCCATGCTGGCGGGCCGGCCCGTGTTCGCCGCCGCCTCGACCCATCTGGGCGAGGAGACCGCGATCATCGACACACAGCGGCGGCTCAAAACGAGCTTCCGCGGCCTGCTCACCATCCTTGTGCCGCGCCATCCCGAGCGCGGCCCGAGCATCGCCGACGCGGTCTCGGCGGGAGGACTGACGGCGGCGCTGCGCTCGCGCGGCCAGCTGCCGCAAGCCGGCACCGACATCTACATCGCCGACACATTGGGCGAGCTCGGCCTGTTCTATCGGCTGGCGCCGATCGTCTTCATGGGCGGCTCGCTCATTCCCCATGGCGGGCAGAACCCGATCGAGCCGGCGCAGTTCGGGGCCGCGATCCTGCACGGGCCGCACGTGGCGAATTTCGCCGACATCTACGCCGCGCTCGACCGCGCCCGCGGCGCCGAGCTCGTGCCCGACGCGGCTCGCCTGCCGGTGCGGGTCGGCGCCTGGCTCACCGACGCGCAAGCGCGCGCGCGCGCATCGGCGGCCGCGAAGGCCACCGTCGACCTTCTCGGCGGCGCGCTCGAGCGCACGGTCGCAGCGATCGAGCCGTATCTGATGCAGCTTCGCCTCGAACGGCGCGATGCGTGAGCCCTCATTCTGGTGGCGCGACGCCGGACCGCTGGCGCACCTGCTTGCGCCGGCCGCCGCGCTTTACGGCGCGGTCGCGGCCTTTCGCCTGACGCGCGCCGGACGGCGGCCGCGCATCCCGGTCGTCTGCATCGGCAACCTGACCGTCGGCGGGGCCGGAAAGACGCCGGCGGCGATCGCGGTGGCGCGCCTGTTGCAGGGCGCCGGCGCGCGACCCGCGGTCCTGACGCGCGGCTATGGCGGGCAACTCGCCGGACCGGTCATCGTGACACCCGCGCATGCGGCGGCGGAGGTGGGCGATGAGCCGCTGCTGCTCGCGCGCGTCGCCCCGACCATTGTGGCGCGCGACCGCGTGGCCGGCGCCGCAGCCGCCGAAGCGGCCGGGGCCGACGTGATCGTGATGGATGACGGCTTCCAGAACCCTGCTCTGGCGAAGGATCTCTCCCTGCTCGTCGTGGACGGCCGGCGCGGCATCGGCAACGGCAGGGTCGTTCCGGCCGGACCGCTGCGCGCTCCGCTCGCCGCGCAGCTCGCCCGTGCCCAGGCCCTGCTGGTGGTGGGCGAGCCGGAAGGCGCGGCCCAGCGGGTGATCGCGGCGGCACGCAAGCGCGCATTGCCGGTGCTCACGGGCCGGCTCGAGCCGGAACCGGGCGCGCTCGCGGCCCTGGCCGGCCGCCAGGTCCTCGCCTTCGCGGGCATTGCCGACCCGGAAAAGTTTTTCGCCGGCCTGCGCGCGGGCGGGATCGCGATCGCCCAGGCCAAGCGCTTCGCGGATCATCACGTCTTCACCGCGCCCGAAGCGGCCGCCCTCATCGGCAGCGCCGAGGCGGGGCGCCTTACGCTGGTGACGACTGAAAAGGACTTGGCGCGAATGGCGGGAAATCCGGCGCTCGTCGCGCTCGCGGCGCGCGCGACGGCGTTTCCGGTGCGGCTCGCATTCGATGACGCGAAGTTGATCGAGGCGTTGCTCCGCAACGCACTCAAGCGCGGCGCACCTATTTCTTAGCGGCGCCTTGCGATGGATCGAGCCGTTGCAGCACCGCCTGTGGGCTTGCATACGGCTCCTGGCGCTCGACGCTCCAGTATTTGAGCTCTTCGAGCGGGATCGCCACCCCGGTGACCGCGCAGCGCACATAGGCGCCCGGCCGGATCACGCGAAAATCGCCGTCGAGATATCGGATTTCCGCTTCCCCGGGAGCCGAACGATGATCGAACCGATTGAGCACCTGCCAAATCCTTTCCGTCCGGTCGGGGCGCGCAACGCGCGACAAGCATAAACATAGTCGCTCCGACCCGGGCAGGAAACCCTCGCGGCGCGGGAACGGCGCGCTGACGCCGACATGAGACCAGCACTTTGCCCGGTGACCGCCTCGCGACGGGCGGCAGGGATCAACCCGCGCATGTCCGCCGCCCAGATGATATATTTGGCCCGGTTCTCTCGTGCCCAACGGACGACATGCGACGCTTGGCTTCCCTTGCGCTTCTGCTTGCCGCCGCGGCGGGCCTCGCCGGCGGCCCGGTCGCGGCCGCGCCGCCCCCCCCGGCGCCTGCGCCCGAGACGGTCGAGATCCCGCAGGATAGCGGCACGCTCAAGGCGCTGCTGTTCAAGCCCGAGGGCGCCGGGCCGTTCCCGGCGGTGGTCGGCCTGCACAGCTGCGTCGGGCTGTACGACCGTGGCGGCGCGATTGCCAGCCGCTACCGCGACTGGGCCCAGCACCTCGTGAAGGCCGGATTCGCGGTGCTTTATCCGGACTCCTTCGGATCGCGCGGGCTCGGCTCGCAATGCGCGGTCCGGCACGGGCCGGTCAGCGCCAGCCGCGAGCGGGTCGCCGACGCCAATGCGGCCCGGCGCTGGCTGCAGATCCAGCCCTTCGTGCAGCCCGGAAGGGTGACGCTGCTCGGCTGGTCGACGGGCGCCGTCGCGGTGCTGTGGGCCGTGCGTCGCGCAGGTCCGAGCACCAAGGGGGAAGACAAAGCCGATTTTCGTTCGGCGGTCGCGTTCTATCCGGCCTGTGGCCGGCTCGACAACGTGGCCTGGAGCGCGCGCATCCCGACCTTGATCCTGATCGGCGCGGCCGACGACTGGGCATCGGCAAACACCTGCCAGCAGATGGTCGCCGGCGCACGCGGCCGCAGCGCCGGCACGTCGATCATCGTCTATCCTGGAACCTATCATGACTTCGATCACCCCAACCGGCCGCTCCAGCTGCGCAACGGCTATGCGTCGGTCGCCGACCATTCCGGCAAGTTCCATACGGGCACCAATCCGTCGGCGCGCGCCGACGCGCTCAGGCGGGTGCCGCAGTGGCTGGCACGCTGAGCCACGGTGACGGCACGTCGCGGATGCAGTGATGATCCCCTCTGCCCAACCGCCGTTCCGCGCCGAGCATATCGGCAGCCTGTTACGGCCGTCGGCGCTGCTCGCGCTGCGCCAGCAATACGAGCGCAGTGAGATCGATGGCGCGCAGCTGCGCGCCGCCGAGGAGCAGGCCATCGCGGACGCGGTTGCGCTCCAGGCCGAGATTGGCCTCGCGCTCGCGACCGACGGTGAGTTCCGCCGCCGCTCGTACCACAGCTACTTCTACCGGCAGCTCGGTGACATCATCCCCGACGCGGTCGGCGGCGAGGCCACCAGTGCGGCCGGCCGCGGGGCCCAACCGACCGCGCGCATCAACAGCAAGCTGAAATGGACGCAGCCGATCCACGTGGAGGATTTCAAGCGGCTGCGCGCGCTCACCCGTGCGATGCCCAAGCTGACGATCCCGGGCCCGTGCGCGGTGCATTTCCGCGGCGGCGACGCGGCCGTCACGGCCACCGCCTATCGCGACGTCGACGAGTTCTGGGACGACACGGTTGCGGCGTTCCGGGCCGAGCTCGCGGCGTTGGCGGAGGCCGGCTGCAGCTATGTGCAGATCGACGAGACCGCCTTCGCGAAATTCGGCGATCCCGACGTGCGGGACACGCTTGCGGCCCGCGGTGACGACTGGTCCCGACTGATCGACACGTATATCGACGTCACCAATCGCGTGCTTGCCGGACGGCCGGCCTCACTGCACGTCGGCATGCACCTGTGCCGGGGCAATCGCGGCGGCACCTGGCACGCCGAGGGCGGCTACGATGCGGTCGCCGAGCGGCTGTTCAACCGACTCGCAATTCCGTTCTATCTGCTCGAATACGACAGTCCGCGCGCCGGCGATTTCGCCCCGCTGCGGCACCTGCCCGAGGACAAGCGGGTCGTGCTCGGATTGGTGTCGACCAAGACTGCCATGCTGGAGGACAAGGACACGCTCAAGCGCCGCCTCGAGGCGGCGAGCGGCTTCATCGATCTCGACCGGCTCTCGGTCAGCCCGCAATGCGGCTTCGCCAGCGTGGCCGAAGGCAACCCGATCACCCCGCAGGCCCAGGAGGCGAAGCTCAGGCTCATCGTCGAGCTGGCGCATGAGGTCTGGGGAACGAATTGAGCTCTTGGCGTGTCATGGCTGGGCTTGTCCCGCCCATCCATGTCTCTAGGCTGGTGCGCGCCGATAAGGCTTGCATGCCCGCGCATAGGCGCGCGAAGCGACGCCGTCCTTCGAACGGCTATGCCCGGGCATGACGAACCCCGGGGCTGCACCATGCAACGACTCACCCTCATCATCACCGCCGCCCTGCTCGCGATGGCGCAACCGGCGGCGAGCCGCGCCGACGATCTCCTCAAGCTCGCGATCGGCCAGCGCGGGCTGTGGGATTCGTCCATTGCCGAGCTCGGCCAGGCCGCCGGCCTGTTCAAGAAGCACGGGCTCGACCTGCAGGTCGTCTACACCTCGGGCGGCGGCGAGACCCAGCAGGCGGTGATCTCCGGCAGCGTCGACATCGGCGTGGCGGCGGGATCGCTCGGCGTGCTCAGCATCTTCGCCAAGGGCGCGCCGGTGCGCATCATCGCCGGCGAGGCGACCGGGACGGCCGAGTACTATTTCGTCAAGGCGGATTCAGCCGTACAGAAGGACTTCAAGGGCGTGTCCCCGACGATGACGCTCGCCTATTCGACCAACGGGTCGGGCACGCACATCACGGCGCTCCGCTTCATGAAGCAGTACGGATTCTCCGCCAAGCTGGTGGCGACCGGCAGCGTTCCGGCGACCTTCACCCAGGTGATGTCCGGACAGGTCGACATCGGCTTTTCGACGCCGCCGTTCGGCCTCGACGCCATGCAGGACGGCAAGATCCGCCTGGTCGCGCTCGCCAACGATCTCGACAGCGTGCGCACGCAGACGGTGCGTCTCATCATCGCCAACGCACCCGACCTCGCGCGGCGGCGCGACGTCTATGACCGCTTCCTCGCCGCCTACCGCGAGACCATCGACTGGATGTATGCGGGCGATGCCGCGCTCCCCGCCTACGCGAAATACGCCGGCATCTCGCCCGCCACCGCGAAGACCGTGCGCGACCGCTTCTATCCTAAAGCGATGCTTCAACTCGACGAGGTCGCCGGCCTGCCCGAGCTGATGCAGGATGCGATCGCCTTCAAGTACATTGCGAAGGAGCTCGACCGCGCGCAGCTCGACGAGCTGGTGCAGACGAAGGTGAAGCCGTAACCCGTTCGGTCATTCCTAACCCGTCCGGTCATTCCGGGGCGCGAGCGAAGCTCGCGAACCCGGAATCCAGACGTAGCGGTGGCGTGATTGTCAGATGGCGATTATGAATTCCGGGTTCGCCGCTGCGCGGCGCCCCGGAATGACGCTCACCCCTCCAGCTTCGCGTCGAGCGAGATCTTGGCGTTGAGCACGCGCGACACCGGACAGTTCGCCTTGGCGTCGGCGGCGATCTCCTGGAATTTCTTGGCGTCGATGCCGGGCACCTTCGCGGTCATCTGCAGATCGACCGTGGTGATGGTCCAGTTGCCGGAGACCTGCTCGAGCGTGAGGCTCGCGGTCGTCGCGAGCTTGTCGGGCGTGAAGCCGGCGCGGCCGAGCGCCGCCGCCGTCGCCATGGTGAAGCATCCCGCATGCGCCGCCGCGATCAGCTCCTCCGGATTGGTGCCGGCGCCGTTCTCGAATCGCGTCGTGAACGAATAGGGCGAGTCCTTCAGCAGGCCGCTCTGCGTGGTGACTGAGCCCTTGCCTTGCTTGAGGTCGCCGCTCCAGGCGGCGGATGCGGTGCGTTTCATGGATAGCACTCCGGGTTGCCCATGCCGGTCCTCTTTTTGTGGGGTCGGGAGGCGCCTAAAACAAGCTCCCCTGCCCCTCGCCCCCGAAGCTGCGCCGGCGCGGCCGCGGCCGCTGCATGGCGACCGGCTCGCGTCGTCCCGTCGCGCTGGTCTCGGCCGTTGCGCCCACATGTCCGTCCTGGAACTCGATATCGAGCCGCAGCCCCGGCGCGACCGCGGCGGCGGTGCGCAGCGGCTGGCCGGCCGGCCCGCGCACCAGGGCGAAGCCGCGCGCCAGCACGCCATGATAGGAGAGCGCGCCCAGGAGCTGCGCCGCACGATCGACCCGATCGGCGCGGCGGTCGAGCGAGGCGACGATCGCGCGCGCGGCGCGCTCCATCAGCGTCGCCAGCTTGTCGCGGCCGTGCTGGATCATGGTCCGCCGCGCCTCGGCATTGTGGCGCAGGCTCGCGGCGAGAAGCCCGGCAGCGGTCATGAACCGCGCGCGCCGGCGCTCGAGCGCGACGCGCAGAAGCGCCGGCGTGAGCCGGCCCGCGATGCGCGACAATGCGGTGTGATGGATCTGCGCGTTGGCGCGCAACGCGCGCGGCAGGCGATCGGCGCAGGCGTCGAGGCGCTGGCGCGGGATGCTCAGGAGCGCGTCGGCGCTCGGCAGCGCGCGCGCCGCAGCGCGCAGCTCGGTCCGGCGGTGCTCCTGGCAGCGCATCCAGCAGGCGAACGCGCGCCGCGCGCAGTTCTCCACCCGGCCGATCAGCTCGGTCTTGACCGGAACCGCGATCTCGGCCGCCGCCGTCGGGGTCGGCGCGCGCTTGTCGGAGGCAAAATCGATCAGGGTGACGTCGGTCTCGTGGCCGACCGCCGAGATCAGCGGAATCAGGCTGTCGGCGGCCGCGCGCACCACGATTTCTTCGTTGAAGGTCCACAGATCCTCGATCGAGCCGCCGCCGCGCGCGACGATCAGCAGATCGGGACGTGGGAGCGCGCCGCCGGACGGCAGCGCGTTGAAGCCGCGGATCGCGGCTGCGACCTCCTCGGCCGCCCCGTCGCCCTGCACCCGCACGGGCCAGACCAGCACGTGGCGCGGAAAGCGGTCGGACAGCCGATGCAGGATGTCGCGGATCACCGCGCCAGTCGGCGAGGTCACGACGCCGATCACATCGGGCAGGTGCGGCAGAAGCTGCTTGCGCGCCTCGTCGAACAACCCTTCCGCCGCGAGCTTCTTCTTGCGTTCCTCGAGCAGCGCCATCAGGGCGCCGACCCCGGCCGGCTCCAGCCGGTCGATGACGATCTGGTACGACGATTTCCCCGGATAGGTGGTGAGCCGGCCGGTGGCGATCACTTCGAGCCCTTCCTCGGGCTTGAAGCGGATGCGGCCGAAGGTGCCCTTCCAGATCACCGCGTCGATGCGCGCACCCTCGTCCTTGAGGGCAAAGTAGCAGTGGCCCGACGAATGCGGCCCGCGGTAGCCGGAGATCTCGCCGCGCACCCGCACATAGCCGTAGGTCTCCTCGACCGTGCGCTTGAGGGCGGCCGACAGCTCGGAAACCGACCATTCGGGAATGTTGATGCGGGACTGTTCGATCATCCCGGCAAGATAGGCGTGATTCTGCCGTTTGTCTGCGGGGAGCCGGCTGTGTAGGGTGGGCAAAGGCGGCCGATACGCCAGCGGATATGTACACGGCGCGTGCTCCGCCGTGCCCACGCAAGCACGACGCCGGAACGCGTGGGCACGGCGGAACAGACGTCGTGCAAAACACGGCCGGCGGTGGCCGCCTTTGCCCACCCTACGCGTTCTTGCCGGAGATCCCATGAAAATCGGACTGTTCGACCATGTGGAGTGGGGCGACCGCCCGCTCGCCCAGCTGTTCGACGAGCGCCTCGAGTTCGCCGCCGCCGCCGATGCCGCGGGCATCTACTGCCTGCACGTCGCCGAGCATCACGCGACGCCGCTCAACATGGTGCCGGTGCCGGGCGTCTGGCTCGGCGCGGTCGCGCGCGCGACCCGGCGCATGCGGCTCGGACCGCTCGTCTACCTCCTGCCGCTCTATTCGCCGCTGCGGCTGATCGAGGAGATCTGCATGCTCGATCACTTGAGCCACGGCCGGCTCGAGGTCGGGGTCGGGCGCGGCGTGTCGCCGTTCGAGCTCAAGTATCACAAGGTCGAGCACGACCAGTCGCGCGAGATCTTCGTCGACGCGTTCGAGTGCGTGAGTGCGGGACTGCAGACCGACGTGCTGACCTACAAGGGCCCGCACTATGCCTATTCCGAGGTGCCGATCGCGCTCCGCCCGCTGCAGCAGCCGCATCCGGCGTTCTGGTACGGCTCCTCCAACACCACCGGGGCGACCTGGGCGGGCGAGCGCGGCATGCACTTCCTGAGCCTGGGCCCGACCGGCTTCGCCAAGCGCAACATCGACGCCTTCCGCGCCGCGCTCGCCAAGCGCGGCGGCCCGGCGAGTCCCAAGCCGGAGTTCCCGGGCGGCACCGTCATCGGCGTGCAGCGTCACATCTTCGTTGCCGACACCGACGCGGAGGCGAAACGCTTCGCCAAGCCGGCGATGGAGCGCCATCTCGCCCACCTCAACTGGCTGCGTGTGAAGCACGGCGCCGGCGCGGTGGACGCGCGCTTCAACGTGCCACGCGGCGCAAGCTTCGAGGAGGCGGTGGCGGACGGCTCGACCATTGCGGGCAGCCCGCAGACGGTCCTGGCGGAGCTCGAGAAGCAGACCGCGGAGCTCGGCATCAACTATCTCCTCACCTACCTCTTCCTCGGCACCATGTCGCTCGCCGACGCGATGCGCTCGCTCGCTCTCTTCCGCGACGAGGTGATGCCGAAGCTCGCCGCGCTGTAACCGACCCGCATCGCACGGATCACCAAACAAGGTGGGCGGCCGGGACTGCCCCGGCCGCCCTGCTGCAGGGCTGGCAGACGGGGGGACTTATCGGCCCTGCAGTTGGAAGTCGTCGGCGGGCACGAAGGGCGACACCACGGTGGGTGCGGCCGCCGACGCATAGGCATTCGCCATCGGATCGTGTGCGGTCCACTCCGGCAGGGCATCCGGAACGTAACGCCCGCTGTCGCGCAGCAGCGTCGCGAGATCGTGGTCTCCTGCCAAAGCGGGACCGGCGAGAACCGCAACGAGCGTCGCGGCGGCGAGGGCGAATTTGGTCGACATGATGTTTCTCCCTTCAATGTCGTCGGCGAGAAGACCCGACATGATGCGGAGAAATTCCGGTCGCCCCGACGATCGCCCTCACTCGTGCGTGAGCCCGTCGTGACGGCCGATCACGGGCGGTTGCGCCCGTTGTGATCCGCTCCCGTGCGGATCGCGCGCGCTTGTGTCGCGGCCGCGCCGCGCCTAAGATCATCACGTCGGCGGCGCGCAACGCGCGTCACGCATGACAAGGAGGATCGGCGGTGAAATTTGCCGTCGGTTACAAGCTCAACGGAAAGACCGGCCACGCGATCATCGAGGCCGAGGACGCTCTGATCGCCGCGTTGCGGGTCAAGGCGCAGCGCCCCGCGGCCGAGATCACCTATGCGCGCCGCAAGAACAAGCGCGGCGACGCCCGCCATCCCGAGCCGGAGAGCTGATCGACCCTGAGCGTGCTGGCGATCACGCGTCGGCGAGTGCGGCCTCGCCGGCGGCCGCCTTGTCACGCTGGCGCGCCGAATAGAACGAGGCGTTCTGGTCCCCGCGCAACGCTTCGCGCGAGAACTGGATCAGATGATGCGCCGTGAAACCCATGCCGAGCACGGCGTCGATCTGGCCGCGCCGCAGCGCCGGCCGGGCGACCTCCCAGAACAGATCGCGATAGTCGGATCTCCAGCCGACCCGGATCGCCACGTTCCAGGCGAGCGTCGCCCCCACGCGCAGGTTCGCCGGCGTGAGCCGTCCCCGGATCGGCGGCTGGAAGCGGTTCGCGTAGGTGGTGTCGACCTGATGCCGGTAGCGGGCAAACAGCCGGCTGGGCTCGTAGGCATGCGCGATGCAGCGCCGCCACGAGGCGACCACCTCGTCGTGCGGACGCAGGAAGCGCACGTTCGACTCCAAGGTCGGGTCGTCGAGCAGCCGGCCGTCCCGCTTCAGGCGGTCCCACAGCGGCGTCTTGGGCAGCGCCTGCAGCAAGTTGAGAGTCAGGATCGGGATGTTCGACTGATCTATGAAGTCGATGATGTGCCTGTCGGTCTCGGGCGTATCGGTGTCCAGCCCGACGATCATGCCGGCGGTGACCTCGAATCCGTAGCTGTTGAGCGTCTCGATCGAGGACAACAGCGGGACCATCAGGTTCTGGTCCTTCTTCATGCCCTTGAGCGCCTCGGGCTCCGGCGTCTCGATGCCGACGAAGACCTCGACGAAGTTCGCCTCATGCATGAGCGCGAGGATCTCGGTCTGCTTGGCGAGGTTGAGCGTCGCCTCGCACGCGAAGGCGAACGGATAGTCGTGCCGCTGTTGCCACGCGATCAGGTGGCGCAGCATGTCGCGGGTGGCCTTCTTGTTGCCGATGAAATTGTCGTCCACGAAGTAGATCACCGCCGGATGCGCCGGCTGGGAGAGAATCGCCTCGAGCTCGGCCGTGAGCTGCTCCGCCGATTTGAGCCGCGGCTGGCGGCCGTACAGCCCGGGGATGTCGCAGAATTCGCAACGGTAGGGGCAGCCGCTGGAGAACTGCAGGCTGCCGATCAGATAGCGATAGAGCGGCAGCATGTGATAGGCGGGCAGCGGGAACTGGTCGAGGCCGAGCCGCTCGTTGGTCTTGAGCTGGACCTGCGCGGGCGGCCGCGCGACGCTCGCATCGAGAAGCCCGATGAGCTCCTCGGTGGCGTCGCCCAGCTCGCCGATGTGCAGGTAGTCGAAATCCGGATACATCTCGGGCGCGCCCGACACCGACGGCCCGCCCAACACTGTCAGCTTGCCGGCTGCGTGAGCCCGCGCCGCGATATCCCTGATCTGCGGCGCCTGGATATGCATGCCGCTCACCAGCACCACGTCGGCCCAGGCGAAATCCGCCTCGCTCGCCGGCGCGATGTTCTCGTCGATGAACCGCACCGGCCATGCCTCGGGCATATAGGCCGCGATCAGCAACAGGCCCTGCGGCGGCATGAAGGCGCGCACCCGGCCCATCAGTCGGAATGCGTGCTGGAAGGTGCCGAAGGATGGGGTGTATGCCGGAAACACGCAGAGAATCCGGCGCTCACACCGAACGGAAACCGATGAGCGCAATGTCGTCCCTCTCATGCCCCGGTCAGAGTATAGCCGGTTCCACGAGGGTGGAAATGGGGGCGCTTCGCTGACCTATGTTCGCGGTCAACGCGCGGACCGCGCGGCCGTTCCCTGAGTACCGCACGGCTTGAGTCCGAACATCGTCTCCGCGTTGCGGTGGCAGATCTTCTCCATGTCGGCCGCCGGCAAGTCGATCGACTCCATGACCGCGATGGTGGCCTGGATATAGCCGCGGCCCTTTTCCGGATCGAACGGGCAGTCGGAGGCGAACAGCACGTGGTCGGGCGTGAAAAAGGAGATGCCGCAGACGGTCGGCGCGCGGGCGCCGGCGAGCGCGGTGTCGCCGTAGAAGTCCTTGAAATAGTCGAACGGGCGCTTCTTGAGGCGCTTGAGCAGCGCCGCGTAGTCTTCGTCGGAGGTGCGCGCGCCGAGCTGGTCCCAGGAATGCGCCACCCGTCCCTCGAAATACGGGATGATGCCGCCGAGGTGATGGGTGATGACCTTGAGGCCGGGATGGCGGTCCATGATGCCCGAGAAGACGAGCCGGGCGAGCGCCGCGCCGGTCTCGAACGGCCAGCCGATCACGCTGCAGATCTCGTATTTCGACTTCGTCTCGTTGCGATAGTCCGCCATCTCGCGCGTGCGGATCGGATGCAAGAGGATGGGCTTGCCGGACTTCTCGATGATCTCGTAGATCGGCCAGAAATGCTCTTCGTCGAGCGGTGCGCCGTCGACATTGGTGTGGAGCTGGATCGCATTGGCGCCGTTCGCAAGCGCGCGCTCGGCCTCGCGCGCGGCCGCAGCGGGTGCATTCATCGGCAGCGAGGCGGCATAGCCCGGAAAACGGTCGGGATATTTGCCGACGAGCTCGGCGAGCCCATCGTTGCCGATGCGCGCCCATTCGGGTGACTGCTCCGGCCCCCACAGGCGATCGATCGCCGGCATGGCGAGCGAAAGCACCTGGGAATAATCCGGGAACGAATCGACGATGCGCAGCCGCTCGTCGAGATCGAACAGCGCCGGGATGCCGCGGATACGCTTGCCCATGTCCTTCTGCGCGGCCGGCGTTTCCAACAGGCCGGCGAAGAAGCGTTTGGGAAAGAAATGGTTGAAGGCATCGATGTAGCGCATGCGCAAGACCTCTGAAGAAGACCCCTGAATGATGCGGAGGAAATCGCGGCTTGCGATTTCCTCCGCGCATTCCTACACACCGCCTGGGCGGCGGCAGAACGCCGTCGGGCACGCTACAATCCTGGGCGCCATCTCTCAATGACCGATCCGATCGTCGTCGTCGGCGCCTCGCAGGCGGGGCTGCAGGTCGCGGAATCGCTGCGTGGCGAGGGCTATGACGGCCCGGTGACGCTGATCGGCGACGAGCCGCATCCGCCCTATCAGCGCCCGCCGCTGTCGAAGGCGCTGCTCACCGGCGAGACGACCGAGGATCGCCTGGTGCTGCGCGGCCCCGAGCTCTTGGCGAAGCGAAACATCGAGCTCATCGCGGGCACCCGCGTTACCGCGATCGACCGCACAGGCCGGCAAGTGCAGCTCTCGGACGGAAGCGCCCTCGCCTATCGCGGCCTCGCGCTCGCGACCGGCGGGCGGCCGCGCACGCTCCCGATCCCGGGCGCCGGGCTCGACGGCGTCGTGACCCTGCGCACCATCGAGGATTCGCGCCGCATCGGCGCCGGCATCGCTCGGGCCGAGAGGGTCGCGGTGGTGGGCGGCGGCTTCATCGGCCTCGAGATTGCGGCCGCGGCGCGCAAGGCCGGCAAGCCGGTCGTCGTGTTCGAAGCGCTCGACCGCCTGCTCGCACGCTCATCGGCACCGTTCGTGTCCGAATTCTTCCTCGATGTTCACCGCGCGCACGACGTCGATATCCGCCTTGCCACTGCGGTTGCGGCGATCGACGGCAAGCGCCGCGCCGAGGCGGTCGTCACCGCCGACGGGCGCGCGCATCCGGCCGATCTCGTGGTGGTCGGGGTCGGCCTCGTGCCGAACGCCGAGCTCGCGCAGGCGAGCGGCCTCGCCTGCGACCGCGGCATCATCGTCGACGACTGCTCGCGCACTGCCGATCCCGCGGTGGTGGCGGCGGGCGACTGCACGGCGCGGCGGCTGGCCGACGGTACGCTGTTGCGCCTCGAGTCGGTGCAGAACGCGATCGAGCAGGGAAAGTCCGCCGCCGCCGCGCTCCTCGGCAAGCCGCGGCCGTTCACGGCCGCGCCGTGGTTCTGGTCCGATCAGTACGACGTGCGGCTGCAGATGGCGGGCCTCTCGGCCGGCCATGAGAAGATCGTGGTGCGCGGCGACCGGGCGGCGCGGCGTTTCTCGGTGTTCTACTTCCAAGGAGAGCGGCTGATAGCGGTCGACTCGGTCAATCGCGCTCCCGACCATGGCGCGGCGCGACGCCTGCTCGATCGCGGCCGCTCGCTGACCTTCGCGCAGGCGGCCGACGAGACCTTCGCGCTCATGTCGCTGCTGAAGTAAAACCCACGGCACCAAAGATCGTGCGGGTCATCGGCGAAGCGGCGGCTCCGCGGTCGGCCCGTACCGCACGGTTCCACGCCCCTGCGAGACCTAGTCTGTGCGGCTGCTGGATGCCATGCAGCCCACGGTGCGATCAATTTCGCGCGATGGCGCGTCCGTCCGCAAACAGATTTGGTTGAACAGCTAGCTCGCCGGCGGTTCCGACGCGCGAAACCCGACATCGCATCAAATTGAAGAACTGGACAGGAGCATCGCCATGGCGAGCACCGGATGGACCAGCCAACGCGTTCCGAACCCCAAGCGCCGCAGGCGCCCCAGCGCCCACGTCACGGCCGCCTTGCTGGCGTCGGCATCCGCGCTCGCGGCGCTGGCCGCAACCGGATCGTCGGCGCTGGCGCAGGGCAGCCAGGCCGCGGGCTGCGCCGGCGATAATGGCGGCCTCACGCTCTCGCCCGGCTTCTGCGCGACCATCTTCGCCGACAATATCGGCCATGTCCGCCACATGGCGGTCGCGCCCAACGGCGTGCTCTATGTCAACACGTGGAGCGGCCGCTATTTCCGCAATGTCCCGCCCCCGCCGGGCGGCATGCTGGTGGCGCTCAGGGACACGACCGGAAGCGGCCATGCCGACAAGGTCGAGCGGTTCGGCCCGAGCCTGCAGGAGGGCTCGGCGGGCGGCTCCGGCATCGCGATCTACAACGGCAAGGTCTACGCCGAGCAGAACGACAAGATCGTCAGCTTCGAGCTGCCGACCGATGCGGGCTCGATCGCCCCGAAGGGATCATCGCAGACCGTGGTCTCCGGCATGCCGCTGACCGGCGACCATCCCATGCATCCGTTCGTGATCGACGGCGCCGGTCACATCTATGTCGATCTCGGCTCGGCGACCAACGCCTGCCAGGACCAGAACCGGGTGAAAGGCTCGCCCGGTCACGACCCGTGCACCGAACTCGAGACGCGCGCCGGCACCTGGCGCTATGACGCCAACAAGACCGACCAGCATTTCTCCGCCGCCGACCGCTATGCGACCGGCATCCGCAACAGCGAAGGCTTCTCGTTCGATGCCGCCGGACAGCTCTACGCGACTCAGCACGGCCGCGATCAGCTCGCACAGAACTGGCCGCAGCTCTACACGGTGCAGCAGAGCGCGGATCTGCCGGCCGAGGAGGTCGTCGCCGTCAAGCAGGGCGGCGATTACGGCTGGCCGGAGTGCTATTTCGACCAGAATCAGAACAAGCTCGTGCTCGCCCCCGAATACGGCGGTGATGGCGGCAAGAAGGTCGGCGTCTGTGCCGACAAGGCGGCGCCGGTCGCGTCCTTCCCGGGGCATTGGGCGCCGAACGATCTCCTGATCTACACCGGCAAGGCGTTTCCGGCGGCCTATCAGGGCGGCATGCTCGTCGCCTTCCACGGCTCATGGAATCGCGCACCGCTGCCGCAGGGCGGCTACAACGTCGTCTTCCAGCCGATGCGGGACGGCAAGACGACGGGCGCCTTCGTCGTGTTCGCGGACGGCTTTGCCGGCGCCACCCGGGAGCCCGGCCGCGCCGCGTTCCGGCCGACCGGGCTTGCGATGGGCCCCGAAGGCGCGATCTATATTTCCGACGACGTGCACGGCCGCATCTGGCGTGTCACCTATCACGGCGACGCCGACGCCACGGTGGCAGCCGCACCGGCCACCAAGGTCGCTGCGACGGGCCCGGGCAATGCCGGGCCGCCGGAGGGCATGCATCCCGATGCCGGCCGCGCCGGCGCCGCGTCACTGCCGGTGCCGCCCGGCGCCACCAAGGACGAGGTGGCGTTGGGCGACCGCATCTTCCATGGCGAGGTCGCCGACGGCACCTGCGCGGGCTGCCATGGGTCCGATGGCAAGGGAAGCCCGCAGGCCCCGTCGCTGGTCGACGGCAACTGGTATTTCGGCGACGGCAGCTTCAAGTCGATCGAGAAGACCGTCGCCGACGGCGTGCCGCGGCCGCGCAACTACTCGGACCCGATGCCGCCGCGCGGCGGCGCCCCGCTGTCGGATGCCCAGGTTGCCGCCGTCTCCGCCTATGTGTGGGCGCTCGGCCATCGCGGCGGCGAGGGACAGGACACCACGCGTTGACGCAGGAATGTCCGACAGCGCGGCAACGCGCCGCCAGTCCTCCGTATCCGCCATCCTATTCCGCCGCGGTCGCGCGCAGTGCGGACTGCTCTTCCTCGTGCAGCCGCGCGAGGATGCGACGGGCCTGGATCACCCCGATATCGGCATTGATGTCGAGCTGGGGCGGATCGGGGATGAGATCGAGGCTGCGCTGCTGGGCGGTGAACACCGCGACGTCCTCGTGGAACGCGGTCTGGATCTGCTCGAAGATCTTGTCGGTGAGCGCGGTGTTCCTGACGTCGAAGTCGTGCGCCTGGCCCCAGAAATAGTGCGAGGTCTTCTCGGTCTCCGGCGTGATGGCGTTGAGGTTGCGCATGGTGATGCCGCCGACCCGCTGGCCCTGCGGCGCGCCGGTGCCGGTCGGAGTGGCGCCGACATCGAGACGCAGGAACGCGGGCGGCGCGAAGTCGATGATCTGCCATCGGTCGACATTCGCAGTGAAGCCGCCGACCTTGACGAAGGTGGGCGGCGCCGGCTGGTCGATGATCCAGCGGGTCACCACGACGTTGTTGGGTGCGCGCGTGACCTTGACGGTCGCGTGCTCGGCGAGCGCCGAATTGCCGATGGTGGTCTCGTGCACGAAGGCGAGATGGGTGAGATCGAGCAGATTGTCGACGACGAGCTGCCAGTTCGCGTTCACGTACAGGTAGGACGACTTGGCGCCCCAGTTCGCATCGTCGAGCCAGTGGAAATCGGTGATGTTGGCCGGGTCGGCGAGCGCCGGATCGCCCATCCATATCCACAGCCAGCGATAGCGCTCGACCACCGGATAGGTCTTGACCTTGGCATTGGGCGGGATCCGATCCTGGCCCGGGATGCGCACGCACTGTCCGCTGCGATCGTATTGCAGGCCGTGGTAGTGGCACTGCAGCCGGTCGCCGATGACCTTGCCCATGGAGAGCGGCAGGTGGCGATGCACGCAGCGGTCCTCGAACGCGACCGGTGTCCCGTCCTCGGTGCGGAAGAAGACGACCGGCTCGCCCAGGATGATGCGCGGAAACGGCTTGCGGCCGATCTCGGATGCGGACGCCGCGACATACCAGTAATTGCGCAGGAACATGGGACCTCCCGAGACGGAAAGGGCGCGTATTTTTGAGGACTATAGCATGTCCTTGATGGCCTGGATCAGCCGGCGGTCGACGCTGATCATGTCGCCCTCGAGCGGCAGCGCCAATGTCTCGCGCTCGGCGGGCGATACCGCGGCGCCCTGCAGGATCACTCGCCCATCCGACGTGAGGTAGATCGACGCGGCGGCGTTCGCCTCGTCCTCTTTCCACACCAGTTCCACCCGGAATTTCACGGCGCGTCTCCTCGTCCCGATGCGACATTTCGAGTTTTGACCAAAGTGCGATTTGGTCCTAGCGTCATGGAAACAAAAAGACCTTCGGGAGGAAGTCCATGATCGGCCTGATCGCGCGGGCGGCGCCCGCGCTCGCTCTTCTGCTCGCGACCGCCGCGGGCGGCCGCGCCGACAGCGTGGCGGATTTCTACCGGGGGCGGAACGTCGACGTCTATGTCGGCTATTCGACCGGTGGCGGCTACGACATCTACGCCCGCATGCTCGCGCGCCACATGGGCCGGTTCATTCCCGGCAACCCGACGCTGGTGCCGAAGAACATGGAGGGCGCCGGCAGCCTGCGGCTCGCCAACTGGCTCGCCAATGCGGGCCCGCGCGACGGGACCGTGTTCGGCACCATCGGTCGCGGCACCTCGTTCGATCCGATCCTCGGCCAGCCCGGCGCCCAGTTCAAGGCGAGCGACTTCTCCTGGATCGGCAGCATGAACCAGGAGGTGAGCATCTGCGCCTCCTGGTACGATTCCGGCGTCACCAATTTCGAGGATCTCAAGACCAAGGAGCTTCTGGTCGGCGCGGTGAGCAACAACGACGACACCGGACAGTTCGCCCGGGTGATGAACACCGTGCTCGGCACCAAGATGAAGATCGTCACCGGCTATCCGGGGGGCAACGACGTGGTGCTCGCGATGGAGCGCGGCGAGGTCAAGGGCCGCTGCGGCTGGTCGTGGTCGAGCGTGCTCACCGCCCACATGTCATGGTGGAAGGAGAAGAAGATCAACGTCCTGGTCCAGCTCGCGTTGGCCAAGCATCCCGACCTGCCGGACGTGCCTCTGGTGACGGAGCTCGCCAAGAGCACCAGCCAGCGGCAGATGCTGCGCATGATCTTCGCCCGCCAGGTCATGGGCCGGCCCTTCCTGGCGCCGCCCGGCATTCCGGCCGACCGCCTCGCCGCGCTGCGCAAGGCGTTCATGGACACGATGACGGACAAGGATTTCCTCGCCGATTGCGAGAAGGCGAAGCTCGAGATCTCTCCCGTCCCGGGCGATCAGGTCGAGGGGCTGGTGAAGGAGATCTATGCGACTCCCCCCGAAATCGCGCAGCAGGCGGCCGCGGCGCTGAAGTGACGGACGCCAGTCCGTCATGGCCGGGTTTTATCCCGGCCATCCACGTCTTTTGCGAATTTCCGCGTGGCAAGACCTGGATGCCCGGCACAAGGCCGGGCATGACGCCAGGCTTTATCGCTTCCCTTTCCTCCCCGCCCCTCCAGCCGCACGCGGGTCGAATCGTTGAAGGTGGCGACGAACTTCTCGAGCAACGCCAGGAACCGGGTCCGCTCGGCCGGCGTGAAGGCGGACAGCACGCGCGCCTGCGCGCGCTGCGCGGGCCCTGCCAGCCGCTCCAGCATCCGCTCGCCCGCGCGGGTCAGCACGAGGCTCGCCCGGCGGCGGTCGCCCGCGCCGACCGCGCGCCCGATCAGGCCCGCGTCGGCGAGCTTCTTGATCACCATGCCGGTCGTCGAGCGGTCGAGGCCGAGCAGCCGCGCGACCGAGATCTGGTCGATTCCGGGCCGGTGCTTGAGCGCGAACAGGATGCCGTATTGCCGGTTGGTGATCCCGAGCGCGCCGGTCTCCTCCAGGAACAGCGCGACCGAGATCTGGTGCGCCCGGCGGATCATGAATCCCGGCCGCCGGTAGAGATCGTCGATCGTCGTCTTGCGCACGCGAGCTCCCCAAAAGCGACGGCGCCGACCTCCGGCCGGCGCCGCGCCTCAAATCACGCGCCGGCCTACTGCCAGGCGCGATTGTCGACCGTATTCTCGTAGGTCGCGCCCGGCTCCACCAAGCCCCAGCCGAGCGTCCACTGGTAATTGTCGTTGAAGCGGTCGCGCGTATAGGGCGCGGGCGGCGCATTGAGGATGCGCCAGAGCCTGAGCTCGGAGAGATCGATCGCGCCGCCCGCCTCCTCGACCAGATAGTGGGCGTATTTTTCCGGATGCTTGTTGATCGTCTCGGCCGCATGCGCCTCGGCGCGGAACATCTTTGCCAGCGTCGGCCCGTCGAGCTCGTCGCCAGCCGCCTCGCTGCGGGTCGAGCGCGACTCGATCAGGATGCGGCAGCCCATCTTCTCGGCGACGCTGATCCACGGCTCCTGCAGGCTCACCGCCTTGACCTGGCCCGCCTTGAGCGCGTCGAGGCGCTGCTTGTGCGTGCCCGCATTGGTGATCCTGATCTCGTCGCGCTTGATGAAGCCTTCCATCATCTTGAGCATCGTGAAGTGCGAGCCGTTGAACCTGCTCACGGCGATCGGCACGTTCTTGAGCTGCTCCGGCTCGTAGATGCCGGTGTTCGGATCCGTGACGATCGCGAAGGTCGACATGGCGGATCCGAGCGCGACGATCTTGGCGGTGCGGTGGCCTTCGCCGACATTGGTCTCGACGGCCCGCTTCATGATGCCCCACTCGCACATGCGGAACTGGTCGCACTGGCCCTGGTCGTACAGGGCCTCCATCGTCCGGGCGAAGATGTTGTCCTTGAGCGCGCGATCGTCGGAATTGGCCTGGCCGCTGCCCGGCGTGGTCAGCACCGTGACGTCGAGGCCCTGATCGCGGAAATAGCCCTCGTCGCGCGCCACCAGGAGCGGCAGGTCGTGGATCGCATTCATCATCGAGGCGGTGACTTTTTTCAGCTCGGGCATGGGCATTCTCCGTCCGGCGTTAAGTCCCGACCGAAGTCTAACAACCGTCAGACGTCTGTCAATTTTCACCGGCGCCGCAGCGTCGGCGCCGCTCCCTTGCGAAGCGGCCGCTCCGTGCTAAACCACGAGCCGTCCTACCCTTTCGACCGAGCGGCCGTCGCGCATGAACATTCTCCTCCTCGGCTCCGGCGGGCGCGAGCACGCGCTCGCCTGGAAGATCGCGGCGAGCCCGCTGGCGGACCGGCTCTACTGCACGCCCGGAAATGCCGGCATCGCCCAGGAGGCCGAGTGCGTCGCGCTCGACATCGCGGACCATGCGGCCGTGATCGCATTCTGCCGCGCGAACAAGATCGACCTCGTCGTGGTCGGCCCCGAGGCGCCGCTGGTCGCAGGCCTCGTCGACGATCTCGCGGCGGCCGGCCTCAAGGCATTCGGCCCGAGCCGCGCCGCCGCCCGGCTCGAAGGCTCGAAGGGCTTCACCAAGGACCTCTGCCGCGCCAACGACATCCCGACCGCGGCCTATGCGCGTTTCACCGCGGCCGGGCCTGCCAAGGCCCATGTGCGAGCCAAGGGCGCGCCGATCGTCGTCAAGGCGGATGGCCTCGCGGCCGGCAAGGGCGTCGTGGTGGCGCAGAGCATCGAGGAGGCCGAAGCCGCCATCGACGCGATCTGCAGCGAGGGCGCGGGCGCCGCGCTCGTGGTGGAGGAGTTCCTCGACGGCGAGGAAGCGAGCTTTTTCGTGCTCAGCGACGGCGAGCACGTGCTGCCGCTCGCGACCGCGCAGGACCACAAGCGCGCCTTCGACGGCGACCGCGGCCCGAACACCGGCGGCATGGGCGCCTACTCGCCCGCCCCGGTGATGACGCCGCAGATGTGTGCGCGCGCCCTCGATGAGATCGTCCGGCCGACCATCCGCGCCATGAAGGCGCAAGGGACCCCGTACAAGGGCGTGCTCTACGCCGGGCTGATGATTACGCCCGCGGGCCCGAAGCTCATCGAGTACAATGTCCGCTTCGGCGATCCGGAGTGCCAGGTCCTGATGCTGCGGCTGATGTCGGACATCGTGCCGGCGCTCATCGCAGCCCATGACGGCATGCTCGGCAGCTTCGACCTGCGCTGGTACGAGGACGCGGCGCTCACGGTCGTGATGGCGGCCAAGGGCTATCCGGGCGCCTACCAGAAGGGCTCGCTGATCGAGGGGCTCGACGCGGCCGCCACCGTCGAGGGCGTCGAGATCTTTCATGCCGGAACCACCGCCGACGATGGCCGCGTGCGCGCCAATGGCGGGCGGGTGCTCAACGTGTCGGCGCTCGGCGCGACGGTCGGCGAGGCGCAGGCGCGCGCGTATCGGGCGATCGATCAGATCCGCTGGCCGGAGGGCTTCTGCCGCCGCGACATCGGCTGGCAGGCGGTGAAGCGGGAGAAGGAGAAAGCGTGAGCGCCCTCGGCTTCAGGTCCATGCCCGTCACCCTGAGGCGCTCGGCGCGCAGCGTCGAGCCTCGAAGGGCGACGGCCCCGGCCCGGCCACTTGCTCCCTTATGGCAGCGCCTCGGCCGATCATCCTTCGAGGCTCGCGAAGCCTGTCATCGGGCCGGCCGACGGCCGGACCCGTTGGCTCGCGCCTCAGGATGACGGGACTCTGACCGTGTCCGATCTCGCCGATCTCTATCCCGGCTTCGCATCGCACTGGATCCATACCGCGGCGGGGCGGATTTTTGCCCGCGCCGGCGGCAGCGGGCCGCCGCTGATGCTGTTGCACGGCTACGCCCAGACCAACGTGATGTGGCACAAGGTGGCGCCGGAGCTGGCGAAGCGCTTCAGCCTGGTGATCGCCGACCTGCCCGGCTACGGCTGGTCGGACGCGCCGGACGCCGACCGGGAGCACGCGCCCTACACCAAGCGCCTGATGGCTGCCGCGATGGTCACGGTGATGGAAGCGCTCGGCCATGCGCGCTTTGCTCTCGCCGGCCACGATCGCGGCGGACGCGTCGCCTATCGGCTGGCGCTCGATCACCCCGGACGGCTGACCAGGCTCGCGACGCTCGACATCGTGCCGACCTGGCACATGTGGCACGACCTCGACGCCCGCCTCGCCTACCGGATCTGGCACTGGACCTTTCTGGCCCTGCCGGCGCCCGGACCCGAGACCGTGATCGGCCGCGATCCGGTCGGGTTCTGGGACTGGAAGACCGCGCCCGGCACGAAGGCGAAGGACCTCTCCGCCTTCGATCCGCGCGCGCTCGCCCATTACCGGACGTTCTTCCAGGATCCGCGCCGCATCCACGCGACCTGCGAGGACTATCGCGCCGGCCGCACCACCGATCTCGTCCACGATGAGGCCGATCGCGCGGTCGGGAAGATGATCGACTGCCCGATGCTCGCGCTCTGGGGCGCCGCGGGCATACCGAGCGAGACCAAGAGCCCGCTCGACACCTGGCGCCAATGGGCGAAGGATGTGCGCGGCTTTGCGATCGATTGCGGGCACTATCTGCCGGAGGAAAATCCGCAGGCGACCGCGCGGGCGTTGACGGAATTCTTCAGCTCCTAAACGCATGACGCCGTCATCGCCCGCGGGAAAGCGGGCGATTCAGTACGCCGCAGCGCTTGCGATTCTGACCGCAACGTCGGAGTTTACTGGATGCCCCGCTGGAGCCTGCACTCGGACGGCGC
>DASTZX010000291.1:0-4290 GCA_035764045.1 Xanthobacteraceae bacterium
CCGCTCCGCTCGCGGTTACGACCTGAAGAGCTCGGGGGCGCGCGCGCTCATTCGGCTCAACAGCTTGCGCCCATAGTCCCGTCCGGGCCGCTCGATCGCCCGGTACAGGAGCTCCGCCGCCGGCACGGTGAGCACGAGGCAGAAGGCGGCGGCGAGAAGGCCCGAGGTCGTGCTGTCGTCGCCGAAGATCATGTAGCCGATCCGCAGCGCAAGAAAGTGAAGCAGATAGGCGCCGTAGGAGCGCTGCCCGAGATAGGCGAGCGGCCGCCACGTCAGCATGCGTGACACCGCGGCCTCCTGCACGATGGTGTAGGCGAGCAGGTAGGTCACGACTGCCGCGAGCGCGGTGAACCGCTCGCCATAATGGAGGAGCACGAGCAGCGCCACGATCAGGGCGAGCGGCACCGCAACCGGGACCCGCGTCAGCCTGGCGACGAACGCGTATCCCTGCGGCCGTTCGAGCGCGAGGGCCAGCATGGCGCCGAACAGAATCGCGCAATAGGCGGCGGACAGGAACGCGCCGTGCGCGGCGAACAGTGCGGCGACGACCGCAACCGCGGCGAACCGCCCACTGGGGATCCTCAGCATCAGAAAGACGACGAGGGGAAACAGCAGATAGAACTTGAGCTCGACACCCACCGTCCAGGCATGGGTGAAAATGCTGAACCCGTCGGTGTCCGCATATTCGGGAATGAAGGCGAGATAGGCCGGCAGGCGCGCCATGAAGCGCGGATAATCCTCCGCCAGCGGCGGCAGCGAATAGCACGCCAGCCAGTAGATCAGGATCGCTGCCCAGTAGGCCGGCACGATGCGGAAGAACCGCCTGACCATGAACGCGCGTAAGTCGATGCGGCCGGCGCGCTTCTCCTCGCGCATCATCAGCATGGTCACGAGATATCCGCTCATGACCAGGAAGATCCAGACCGCCGCCCAGCCCTGCAGGTAGCCGAAGAACCAGACGCTCGGCACATGGGCGGTGATGACCAGCAGGAACCCGAGGCCGCGCAGCCCGTCGAAGGCCGGGCGATTGTCGCTCGCCAGGTAATCCGGATAGCGCAGGTCGCGGGAAGGGCGGGTCGGCGGCATGGCTCGATTCGTGTGGCACGTCACTATACAGGGCGCGGGGGCGGCGCGCCTGGACATGGTCAGCACGTCACGGCTAATCCTTCGCCGACGAGGAGCGACCCATGGCGCGGTGGCATCGATTGTTCTCGCGAACCACTCCAGCGCCTTCACGGCGTGTCGAGTATCGGGTGGCCTTCTGCCTCTACAGCAAGGATGGAAAGCGACAGGTCGAAGTGCGCGAGCGCCGCGACGGCCGGGCCTACTTCGTTGAGCGAGAATTGGTTGAGGGCACCACCTTCAAAGACCGGGGACGCGGCGAGGAAATCGGGCCTTACGAGACCCCAGAGGCAGCCGAGGCGGCAGCCATCGCCCGCCCCTGGTTCTTCGGCGGCGGAAATTCAAACTGAGCGAAATACTGGCGGCGGCCGCACGGCCACGCGCGGCAACTGTGCGCCGGCGCCTCGGGCCGCTGGCCCGCGGCGCCAGCGCGGTTCAGCTACTGCGTGCCCGCCAGGTTCGCCTCGGTGATGACCTTGGCCCAGCGCGTGGTCTCCGACTTCACGAAGGCGTCGAACTGCTGCAGCGACTTGTCGCCGATCCCGATCATGCCGAGCGTGTCGAGCGGCCCCTTCATCTCCGGCGAGTGGACAGCCGCGTTCACGTCCCGGTTCAGCTTTTCGAGGATCGCTTTCGGTGTGCCGCCGGGCGCGAGCAGGGCCTGCCAGGCGACGGTGTTCGGCCAGGACGGGAGGCCGACCTCGGCGAGCGGCTTGATCTCCGGCGCCGTCGGAAACGGCTTGTCGCTGGTGATGCCGAGGGCGCGGGCCTTGCCGGCCTTGATCTGCGGCAACATCGGTCCGAGGTCGACGAACAGCACGTCGATCTGGCCGGAGATCAGCGCCATGGTGGACGGCACGCTGCCCCGGAAGGGAATATGGGTCATCTGGATGCCGGTCAGGCTGCTGAACAACGCAGCGCAGAGATGATGGAACGCACCGACGCCGCCTGAGCCGTAAGTCAGGGGCTTGCCCTCGGCATCTCTCTTCTTGGCGAGCGCCACCAGGTCCGCCACGCTGTGCACCGGCAGCTCCGGATTGACCGTGAGCACGAACGGCGCGCCGGCGATCAACGACACCGGCACCAGAGTCTTCAAGGGCTCATAGGACAGATGCTTGAAGATGGTGGGGTTCATCGCCATGGTGCCGCTGGTGCCCTGCATCAGCGTGTAGCCGTCCGGCGTCGCGTTGGCCGTGGTGGTCGCGGCGATCGCCGTGCCGCCGCCGGGCCTGTTCTCGACGACGAACGACTTGCCGTACTTCTTCTCGAGAATCTGCGCCCAGGCGCGCGCCAGCAGGTCGGTGCCGCCGCCGGGAGCGAACGGCACCAGGACGGTGACGTTGCGCGTTGGATAATCTTCGGCGCGCACCTCGGGCAGCATCGCCATCAGCGCCGTCAGCGCCACTACTATCACCCGCCATTGGCTCATGACCGTCTCTCCCACGTCTTTTCCAGTTGCACGCCCGCGGTTCTGCTGCCGCGCCTGGCAACGGCAAGTTTAGCGGAGGAACGGACAGGTGGTACGCGCCATAGGATCGCAGGCGGGGCCTGATTTGCCGTTGCGGTTCGTCAGTGCGATCTTCGCTGCATGAGCCCCGAGAGACAATCTGCCCCGATCGCGGCATGACCGAGCAAGAGACCGCGGCCGACATGCCGCCATCCGGGGCCCCCGGGGCCTCCGGCGCCCAAGTCCATTGGCCGCCGAGCTTCCGATCGCTCCGGCCGGACAAGTCGCGGCGCGTCAGCCATAGGCGATCATGTGGTGCGCGTGCGTGCGCCGGAAGCGATCGATCGCGCTACCAGACATCCGGACGGACACCCCGGGCATCGCAGTACTGGAATCCGTTCGGGCCTCATGAGTCGATCGCAGCAAAACCGCACGCCGGTCGTGCGGAGTGCGCCGCGATGCTCGGAGGCGCCGCATATTGCCCTGGCGCCCTGGCCGCAACGGGTACGGCGCGCATAAACGGCGTTGGACCAAGCTTATGGTCACCCGCAAGGACGGGGCCTGCAATCATCGCAAGGAAAGCGACAACGGCGTTCAGGACTCTGCTCGGCATAGCGAATTCTCCTTTGGAGTGGTCGATGCAGAGACCCGGCGCCCGGCATTAAAATTCCAATTGCCATGACATGCCTGATGCGCTCTCGCGATCGTGAGATCGTCGCCGTCATCCCACAAGGGCCGGCAAGCAAAAATGGCCGGCCTTCCGGCCAGCCATTCTCGTACGAGATGAGGTTGCGCTCTTCACCGGCCCTGGAGCTGAAAATCCCCGTTCGCCGAAGGGTCCATCATCCGGTGACGGAGGGCGCCGGGCACGCGCGCGGACGCAAAGGCGCCGCCGAAGCTGCGGGCCGGCTGGACTGCGCCGAAGCCTTGGGCAGCCCGGAGGCTGAGTGCGTATCCGGGTGCCTCGTCGCTGCCCTGCTCGGCCGCCATGGCGGTCGTGGTGCCGGCAACCAATGCGGTGGTGGTGAGGAGCGCGATGATCGTCTTCATGAGAATCTCCATTGCTGTGTCTGACCGAGATCTCGGCCTCGTGCCGTGATCGGCGTGAAGCGATCTCGTGTCGGAAATGGAGACCATCGAAGGAGGGCAGAGATTTCCGGCTTGTCTTCACTGTCGCGTGACGCGCTGCGCCGCTGTGATCACAGTCGCTTGCGCAATGCGGTGCTGATCAGGGAGTAACACCGCTGTCTTGGCCTCATCGGACCAGAAACACGACGGAGCGACGCCATGCGGAGGAACTTATTGTCCTCGTTGGGTCGTCACCCGGGAGAACTCAGGCGGAGGATGACGCGTCCACGCGGCGATGGGCTGACAGCGCCTCATTGCGGCGGCGCAAATTCCTCATCGACGCCGACCCATTTGTCGTAACCGACCAGCTTTTTGTAGTCGTCAAAATCCATGCCGTCGTTGCGGTGTGCGAACTTTCCCGTCTTCATGTCGACGAGAACGGCTTCGACCGCCTTGGCGGCGTGCATGAGCGTATCGATCCCGAGCACCGCGCAATTGAAACCGAGCGCGGCCAGCTCCGCCATGCCGAGGATCGGGGTATGGCCGCCCATGAGCGGATTGCAGATCTGCGGGACGTCGAAAGCCTTACCGATGATCTCGAGCTCCGCGACGCTGCGCGGCGCCTCGATGAAGATGCCGTCGGCGCCGGCGGC
>DASTZX010000292.1:0-19868 GCA_035764045.1 Xanthobacteraceae bacterium
GCGGACTCACTACCCGCGGCTACTCCAGCCTCACATTCGCGACGCGGCCGACCTCGGCCCAGGTCTTGGTCTGCTCGTCGATGATGCGCGCGAAGTCCGCCGCGCTGCTGCCGACAGTCGGCGTCGCCATCTTCTTGAACTTGTCCTTCACGTCGTCCATCTGCATGATCTTCATGATCTCGCCCTCGAGCCTGCGCGCGATCTCGGGCGGCAGGCGGGCGGGGCCGAACAAGCCGCTCCACAGCGATACGTTGACGTCGGCGACGCCCGCCTCCGCCATGGTGGGCACGTCGGGAAGGTCGCTCAGGCGGTGCGCGTCGAGCACCGCGAGGCCGCGCACCTGCTGGCCGAGAACCTGCGGGGTGGTCGGCGGCGGGTCCGCGATGGTGAGCAGCGATTGCCCGCCGATCACGCTCAGGATCGACTCGTTGCTGCTCTTGTAGGGAATCGCGGTGCCCGGCGCTCCGCTCCTGAGCTTGAACAGCTCGGTCGCGAGCGTGAAGGCGGGCGACGACGTCGCGTAGTTGGACTTGTCGGGATTCGCCTTCATCCAGGCGATCAGCTCCTGGACGTTCTTCGCCGGGTGATCCTTGTTCACCACCAGGATGAGCGGAAAGGCCGCGACCATCGACAGGGGCGTGAAATCCTTGGTGCCGTGATAGGGCGGCTTCTCCGAGATCGCCGGGATGATCGTCATGGCGCCGGCCGCGCCGACCAGCAGCGTGTAGCCGTCGGGCGCCGCGTTCTTGACGAACTCGGCGGCGAGCCGGCCGCCGGCGCCGGCGCGGTTCTCGACGATCACGGTCTGGCCGAGGCGCTCCTGGAGCTTCTGCGCAATGATGCGCGCGATGATGTCGTTGCCTCCGCCGGCCGCGAATCCCACCACCAGCTTGATGATGCGGCTGGGATAAGGCGCCTGGGCGTACGACGGCGTCGCGAGCGCGGCGAGCAGCGCGGCGACGAAGCCGAACAGGCGCCGGAAATGGCCGGCAGTCATGCAGTCCTCCTTGGAGTGATGGTGGCCGCGTGCGCCAGGGCGGCGCGGGCCGGTCGGAATCGGCTGGCAGGATAGCGCGCACCGTACGCAGGGTCATCACCGTCCGGACGATTGAATTCGCGCGCGGCCGCGGGCATGGTGCCGCATCTTTCGCGACCGACCCCCGAGGAACTGCCCATGCCCTACACGATGTCGCAAGCTTCGCTGCCGGTGTTCGAGATCGGCCTCAATGCGCTGTCCGGTGTGCTCGATAAGGCCGCGGCGTTTGCCGCAGCCAAGAAGCTCGATCCGGCCGTGCTGCCGCAGTGGCGGCTCGCACCCGACATGTTTGCGCTCGCCCGCCAGGTGCAGGTCGTCTGCGACCAGGCGAAGAACGGCGGCGCGCGGCTCGCGGGCGTCGAGCCGCCGCGCTACGAGGACAACGAGAATACCATCGACGAGCTGAAAGCGCGCATCGCCAAGACGCTCGCCTACGTGAAGACGCTCGATGCCAAGGCGATCGACGCCGCGGGCGACCGCGAGATCACGTTCCCGCTCGGCCCGAACAACAAGGGGCACATGAAGGGCGCCGACTACCTCACGCACTTCGTGCTGCCGAACTTCTATTTCCATCTGACCGCCGCCTACGCGATCCTGCGTCATTGCGGCGTCGAGATCGGCAAGCGCGACTTTCTGGGGGCTATCCCGCTGCGGCTGACGTGAGCGCCGTCGTGATCGCTGTTCAAAAATCCGCGTGCAGCCGCACAGCAAAGATCGACACGGGACCGCGGTCCGCGTTGTAGGCCGGGTTGACGACGAGCTGATAATCGAAAGTCAGGCTCGTCGTCTTGAGGAGGGCATATGAGTAATACGTCTCCAGAATGCGCTCGGTCTGATAATTCAGTCGGCCATCGCCGATGTTGATCCCGAGCCCGCCCGCCGCAATGAAGTCGCGGTGATCGCGCGACAACGCGTTAACGGCGCCTGCAACGGCCACCGTGTCGTCGGGGCGGCCCCAGCGCTTGCCTTTGATCGACACGCCGCCCGACAGGCTGCGGTCGATGTCTGTGAACGCCATGATCTCGGTGCGCCCCTCGTTCCAGCTCCAGCGTCCGAACACGCCGAGATCGTCCGCAATGGATTGCTCGAGGTTGACGATATAGCCGTACTTGATGCGGCCCTTGCGGGTCTGTGCGATATCGAGATTGAGAGTCGGGTTGTCCAGCGTCTCGCGATAGCTGCCCGCGAAGGCGCTGTTGACCCATGACGTCATGCGCAGCTTGCCGGGATGCGAGAACAGAGCATAGCGCTCTTCGAGCTCAACAACGTATTCGCCGCGCTGGAAGAATTTGGTGTCGAAAGCGTTGGAGTTCGACACCTTGTCGATAAGGAAATAGCCGGCGCGCAGCGCCCAGTCTTTCTGATTGAGCTCAGCGACCCCGCCATAGGTGTATCCGACCTTGTCGGCGGCATAATCGAATGCGCCCGACGCCCAGATCGATCCGTTCATGAAATCGCGGCGAGGATCGCGCGCGTAGGAATTGTTGTCGAAATAATCGCTCACGGCGAAACGACCCACCTGCAGGGTGAGCCGCGAGACATCGAGCTTGCCGGACAGCTGGTTCGGCGCGCTCTCGATGCTCTCCTGCTCGCCACCGAAGCCGAAGATCTGACGCAGGGCGAGCCGCGATGTGTTGTAGTGCGGGTATGCGAAATCGGATTTCTGCGCCTCGCCGTTGGGAAAGCCCGCGAGGCCCACGCTGTCGCTCAGACCAAAGCCCTGCAGCAGCTCCGGATTGTAATAGAGCTCGCCGCCATCCCACAGCCGAACGCCCACGAAGGCGCTGTTCGTCCACGTCTCGCGGGTCTGCGCAAGGGGCGACAGGCTGTTCGGCCCCTGGTAGGGCGAGCGGAACGATGGATAGCCCTGCTGGATGTAGGTCGTCTGGGCGTGCAGCTCCCAGCGGTCGGACTCGGTCCCCACCGTGGTGTCCGCGGCGGCGTGTCCCGCCTCCCCGAGCTTGCGATCGAGCCCGACGCGGAGCTCGTGGAAGTCCATGCTCGACGCATAGCGCGTGCCGGACGGAAACTGCACATTCGCACCGTCGTACTGGTGATAGATGTATTCGAGCCGCGTGCTCCAATGCGGCGAGAGGGCAAGACCGACACCGGCCCCGAGCGCCCAGCCGGAACGAACGTTGAGTGTCTTCTCCTCGTCGCCGGTCGGCAGCTGGTTGAGGATGCGGGTGCCGGCGAACGCGTAGCCGCCAGTCACATAGATCATCCAGGAATCCGCAACGTAGCCAAGCCGCCCGCGCACGGTTCCGGCATAATCGAGCTGCTCGGTCACGTCACTGTGCGCGGTCGCAAGCGCGGCGACGATCGCATTCGATTCGAGGAAGCTGGGGAAGGTGAGGTCGGTCTCGAGCCCGAGCAGCAGGCGGGACGGAAGCACCCAGTTGTAGCCGAACTGCACGCCGGCCGTGAGGCCGTCGAACCTGTTGGCTCGAGCCGTGGCGCTCGGATCCCAGACGGTGGCATCGGCATGGCCGAGCCCGTAGCCGACATGGCCGCCGAAATAGAAGCCGCTCCAATCATGCCAGGCGGCTTTTGTCGGTGCCTTGGCGGTTGCCGCCGGAAGATCGGTCGCGGCGGCAGGCGTCACGGCCGCGCCAAACGCCGAAACTCCGACAAGTGCAAGATAACTGGTCAGTCTCACAGCCGAATCGCGCCCCGCAATCCCGTATCCCATCTTGTCGTCATTTGCGCCGGAACGGCAAGCCTTCCACCTCGGTCGAGACCGAGTGTGACGGATCTGCGACGTTTTTCGGGGTGAGACGATGCCTCGACCGGCCGAACGCGCAGGCGCTGGATTGTGCGCGCTTCGGGGCGCGTACAATCGCAGTCAGCAGCGGTTGCGGCAAGCTCCGGCGAACGCGCGGACGCAGTGCATCACTCGGCCGGCGCGATCGAGGGAGCCTCCGGCCGCCACAGCCGCTGGCACCACAGCCGGAAGCGGTCGAAGTAGAGATAGATCACCGGTGTGGTGTAGAGCGTGAGCATCTGGCTCATGAACAGCCCGCCCACGATGACGATACCGAGCGGCTGGCGCAGCTCGCTTCCCTCGCCGAAGCCGAAGGTGAGCGGCACGGCCCCCAGCATCGCCGCCATGGTGGTCATCATGATCGGGCGGAAGCGCAGCACGCAAGCCTCGTGGATCGCGTCGCGCGTCGACAGGTGCCGCGTGCGTTCCGCATCGAGCGCAAAGTCGATCATCATGATGGCGTTCTTCTTCACGATGCCGATGAGCAGGATGACGCCGATCAGCGCGATCACGCTGAACTCGGTGTTGAACAGGATGAGCGCGATTACCGCGCCGACGCCGGCGGACGGCAAGGTCGAGAGGATCGTCACCGGGTGGACGAAGCTCTCGTACAGCATGCCGAGCACGATGTAGACGGCCACGATCGCCGCCAGGATGAGGAAGGGCTCGTTCCGCAACGAGTCCTGGAACTGGCGCGCCGTCCCCTGGAAGCTGCCATGGATCGATGCCGGCACGCCGATCCGGAGCATGGCGGCCTCGATCGCCCGCGTTGCGTCGCTCAGCGAATAGCCGGGATTGAGATTGAACGAGATCGTGGTCGCGACGAACGTTCCTTGATGATTGACGGAGAGGGGCGTGGTGCCGGTCTCGACGTGGGTGACGGCCGAGAGCGGCACCATGGTCTCGGCGGCGGTGCTCACGGCGGAACCGGTCGAGGTGGCGCCGCGGCCCGAATTGGCGATGGCATTGTTGGCGAGGTTGCGGGCCGTATCGGCCGCGACGGCGGCCGCGCTGCTCTTGACCTTGCTGCTGGATACCGTGCCGGCGACCGCGTTGGTGGCCTGCGTGCCGCGGATCACGCCACCCGAGGTGCTGACGTAGATGTTCTTGAGGGTCTCGGGATTCTGCCAGTACTGCGGCGCCACTTCCATGACGACGTGATACTGGTTGCGCGCGCTGTAGATGGTCGAGACCTGCCGCTGGCCGAACGCGTCGTAGAGCGTGTTGTCGATCTGGCTGACCGCGATGCCGAGGCGCGCCGCCGTCGGGCGGTCGATCACGATGTCGGTCTCGAGCCCCTTGTTCTGCTGGTTGGAATTGACCGAGTTGATCTCCGGAAGCGCCTGCATGGCGGCCAGGATGCGCGGGCCCCAGGCATAGAGCGACTCGAGATCGTCGGCCTGGAGGGCGTACTCGTACTGGGCGTTGGATTGCCGGCCGCCCACCCGGATGTCCTGCACGGCCTGGACGAAGAGCGTCGCCCCCGGAACCTGGCCGAGCTCGCGCGAGAGGCGGCTGATCACGCGGTCTGCCGGCTCGCGCTGCGCGCGCGGCTTGAGCGACGCGAACACGAAGCCCGAGTTCGTCTGCCCGCCGCCGGTGAACCCGACCACGCTGTCGATCGCCGGATCCTTGCGCATGATCGTGATGAACTGGGTGAGCTTCTGCTGCATCGCCTGGAACGAGATGCTCTGGTCGGCCTGAATGCCGCCGATGATCCGCCCGGTGTCCTGCTGCGGGAAAAATCCCTTGGGCACGATCTTGAACAGCTCCCAGTTCAGCCCCAGCGTGCAGATCAGGAGGAGCACAATGGTGAGGGGATGGCGGAGAGCCCAGCCGAGCGAGCGCTCATAGCTCGCGAGCGCCGCGACGAAGATGCGCTCGCTCGCGCGATAAAGACGTCCATGCCGGCCGCTGCCCCGGCCGAGCAGGAAGGCGCACATCATCGGCGTGGTGGTCAGCGAGATCACGAGCGAGACCAGGATGGCGATCGACAGCGTCATCGCGAACTCACGGAACAGGCGGCCGACGATGCCGCCCATCAGCAGGATCGGGATGAACACGGCGATGAGCGACAGGCTCATCGACAGGACCGTGAAGGCGACCTCGCGCGCACCGAGCAGCGCGGCTTCGAGGCGCGACATTCCGGCCTCGATGTGGCGCGACACGTTTTCCACGACCACGATCGCATCGTCGACCACGAAGCCGGTCGCAATGGTGAGCGCCATCAGGGACAGGTTGTTGAGGCTGTAGCCGAGCAGGTACATGAACCCGAAGGTGCCGAGGAGCGAGATCGGAACCGCGGTGGACGGAACGAGGGTCGCCAGCGGATCGCGCAGGAATGCGAACACCACGAGCACCACCAGGATCACGGCGATCACCAGCGTCATCTCGACGTCATGCAGCGAGCTGCGGATGGTGGTCGATCGGTCGATCGCGACCTTGAGGTCGACTGCTGCCGGAATCGAGGCCTGCAGCTCCGGCAGCAGCTCCGTCACGCGGTTGACCGTGTCGATGATGTTCGCGCCGGGCTGGCGAAAGAGGATGACCAGTACGGCCGGCGTGCCGTTGGCAAGGCCGGCATTGCGCAGGTTCTCGACCGAATCCACCACGTCGCCGAGATCGCTGAGCCGCACCGCCGCGCCGTTGCGGTAGGCCACGACCAGCGGCCGGTACTGGTCCGCCCGACTGGCCTGGTCGTTGTCGTAGAGCTGGTAGCGCAGAGGGCCGACGTCGATCGAGCCCTTGGGGCTGTGCGCATTGGCGGACGAGAGGGCGGCGCGCACATCCTCGAGACCGATGCCGTACTTGAACAGCGCCGTGGGATTGAGCTCGGCGCGCACCGCCGGCAGCGCGCTGCCGCTCACCTCCACCTCGCCGATGCCATCGACCTGGGACAGCCGCTGCGCCAGCACGGTGGTGGCGGCGTCGTACATGCCGCCGCGCGGCACGATGTCGGAGGTGAGCGTGAGCACCATGATCGGCGCGTCGGCCGGGTTGACCTTCTTGTAGGTCGGGTTCGAGCGCAAGCTCGCCGGCAGGTCGGCGCGCGCCGCGTTGATCGCGGCCTGCACGTCGCGCGCCGCGCCATTGATGTCACGGTTGAGCCCGAACTGCAGGGTGATCCGGGCCGAGCCCACCGAGGAGCTCGAGGTTATCTCCGTCACGTCGGCGATCTGCCCCAGATGCCGCTCGAGCGGGGTCGCCACCGTGGTCGCCATCACCTGCGGGCTCGCGCCCGGCATCTGCGCCCGCACCGAGATGGTGGGGAAATCGACCTGCGGCAGTGGCGAGACCGGCAGCTGGAAGAAGGAGATCGCCCCCGCCGCCGCCACCCCGAGGGTCAGCAGGATGGTCGCGACCGGGCGGCGGATGAACGGCGTGGAGATGCTCATGGTGCCGCGCCTTCCGGCCGCGGCGCGCCGGGCGCTCCGCTCAGGCGCGCCGCCAGCCGGTCGAACCACAGGTAGATCACCGGGGTGGTGAACAGGGTGAGCACCTGGCTGAGCAGCAGTCCGCCGACGATCGAGATTCCGAGCGGATGGCGCAGCTCCGAGCCGACACCGGTGCCGAGCATCAGCGGCAGCGCGCCGAGCACCGCCGCCATGGTGGTCATCAGAATGGGACGGAAGCGGAGCAGGCTTGCCTGGAAGATCGCGTCGCGCGGCGTTCGGCCGTTGTTGCGCTGCTCGTCGAGCGCAAAGTCGATCATCATGATCGCGTTCTTCTTGACGATGCCGATCAGCAGGATGATGCCGATGATCGCGATGATCGTAAGGTCGTCGCCCGCCGCCATGAGCGCAAGCAGCGCGCCGATTCCGGCCGACGGAAGCGTCGACAGGATGGTGAGCGGGTGGATGAAGCTCTCATAGAGAACGCCCAGCACGATATAGACGGTCACGATCGCGGCCAGGATCAGGAAGAGCTCGTTCGAGAGCGAGGCCTGGAAGGCGAGGGCGGCGCCCTGGAAACGGGTGATCACGCTCAATGGCAGGCCGATGTCGGCCTGGGCCTGCCGGATCGCCGCGACCGCCTCGCCGAGCGAGGCGCCGGGCGCCAGATTGAACGAGATCGTGTTGGCGGGGAACTGCGCCAGGTGATTGACCTGCAGCGGCGCCATCTGTTCGCGGACATGCGCGATGGCGGTCAGCGGCACCTGGCCGGCGCCGGTCGAGGTCGGCAGGTAGATCGAGGAGAGCGCGTCGAGCGAGGTCTTGAGCGCCGGGTCGGCTTCGAGGATCACGCGGTACTGGTTGGTGTTGGTGAAGATGGTCGAGACGATTCGCTGGCCGAACGCGTCATAGAGCGCATTGTCGATGGTCGCCGGGGTGATGCCGAAGCGGCCGGCAGTGTCGCGGTCGATATCGATATAGGCGGAGAGGCCGCGTGCCGAGAAGTCGCTGGCGACATCGGCGAGCTGCGGCAGCTCGTTGAGCTTGTCCACCAGGCGCGGCACCCACTCGGCAAGCTCCGCCGGGTTCGCGTCCTGGACGATGAATTGGTACTGGGTCTTGCTGATCACCGCGTCGATCGTGAGGTCCTGCACCGGCTGCATGTACAGCGTGATGCCGGACACCCGCTCCGTCTCGTCCTTGAGGCGGCGAATGGTGGTGTCGATGTCGGCCGAGCGCTGGGCGTGCGGCTTGAGATTGATGAGGATGCGGCCGCTGTTGAGGGTCGTGTTCGCGCCGTCCACGCCGATGAAGGAGGACAGGCTTTCGACGTCGGGATCCTGGAGGATCGCGGCGGCGAGCGCCTGCTGCCGCTCGGACATGGTGCGGAACGAGACCGTCTCGGGCGCCTGGGTGATCGCCTGGATCAGGCCGGTATCCTGGGTCGGGAAGAACCCCTTCGGGATCGCGACGTAGAGCAGCGCGGTCAGCCCGAATGTCGCGAGCGCGACCAGGAGGGTCGCGGTCTGCCGGTCGAGCACCCAGGAGAGCACGCGGCCGTAGCCGCGGATCAGCGCCTCGAACCATTCCCGGTTCCAGCGCTGGAAGACGTTCTCGCGCTCCTCTTCGACCGGCCGCAGCAGCTTGGCGCAAGCCATGGGGACCAGCGTGAGCGACACTGCCGCCGAGATCAGGATGGTGACGGCCAGCGTGACGGCGAACTCGCGAAACAGCCGTCCCACCACGTCGGCCATGAACAACAGAGGAATGAGCACCGCGACCAGCGAGACCGTCAGCGAGATGATGGTGAAGCCGACCTGCTCCGAGCCGATCAGCGCGGCTTGCTGCGGCCGCTCGCCCTGCTCGATGTAGCGCGAGATGTTCTCGATGACGACGATCGCATCGTCCACCACGAACCCCGACGCGATGGTGAGCGCCATGAGCGACAGGTTGTCGAGGCTGTAGCCCATGAGATACATGGCGCCGAAAGTGCCGATCAGGGACAGCGGCACCGACAGGCTCGGAATGATGGTGGCGCGCGCGCTGCGCAGGAAGACGAAGATCACCAGCACCACCAGCAGCACGGCGAGGGCGAGCTCGAACTCGACATCGCGGACCGAGGCGCGGATCGTCACCGTGCGGTCGGTGAGCATCGCGACGTCGACTGCCGCCGGCAGCGAGGCCTGGAGCTGCGGCAGCAATGCCTTGATGCGGTCCGCCACCTCGATGACGTTGCCGCCCGGCTGCCGCTGGATGTTGAGGATGACGGCCGGCACCGCATTCATCCAGGCCGCCAGATACTCGTTCTGCGCGCTCTCGACGACGTCGGCGACATCGGTCAGGTGCACGGGCGCGCCGTTCTTGTAGGCGATGACCAGGTTCTTGTAGGCGTCGGCGCTCTGCAGCTGGTCATTGGCGTTGATCGTGTAGGCGCGCGAGGGCCCGTCGAAGCTGCCCTTCGGCGTGTTGACATTGGCATTGCCGAGCGTGGTGCGCAGGTCGTCGATGTTGAGCCCGTAGGCCGCGAGCTTGCGGGTGTCGGCCTGCACGCGCACCGCCGGCCGCTGGCCGCCGCTGATGCTCACGAGGCCGATGCCGGGCAGCTGCGAGATCTTCTGCGCGAGCCGCGTGTCGGCGAGATCCTCCACCGGCGGCAGCGGCAGGGTCTTCGAGGTGAGCGCCAGCGTGACGATCGGCGCGTCCGCCGGATTGACCTTGGCATAGATCGGCGGCGCCGGCAGATCGGAGGGCAGCAGGTTGCCGGCGGCGTTGATCGCCGCCTGCACCTCCTGCTCGGCGATATCGAGATTGAGGTCGAGGCTGAACTGGAGCGTGATCACCGAGGCGCCGGCCGAGCTGATCGAGCTCATCTGCCTCAAGCCCGGCATCTGGCCGAGCTGCACCTCGAGCGGCGCGGTCACCGAGGACGTCATCACGTCCGGGCTCGCGCCCGGATAGAAGGTCTGCACCTGGATGGTCGGATAATCGACCTCGGGCAGGGCGGAGAGGGGCAGGAACTGGAACGCGAGCACGCCGGACAGCATGATCGCGATCATCAGCAGCGAGGTCGCCACCGGCCGCAGGATGAAGATGCGGGACGGGCTCATGATCGGCCCCGCGCCCGTCAGGGCGCCTTGCGGCGCGAGCGCGGAGCGGCGGCCGGAGCCGGCGCGGGTCCGTCGCCTGCACCCCCGCGCAGCGTGATCTTGATGCCGTCGCGCAGCTTGTCGGTGCCATCCGTGACCACCTGGTCGCCCGGCTTGACGCCGCTCTTGATCGCGACGCGGTCGCCGTCCACCGGACCGAGCTGCACCGGCCGGACCGACACGGTGCTGTCGGGATTGACCAGGTAGACGAACGTGCCGGGCGCGCCGCGCTGGACCGCGCTCGACGGCACCACCGGCGTGTCGCGCAGGGTGTCGACCAGGAGCTCGGCATTGACGAACTGGTTGGGAAACAGCGCGCCGTCGCCGTTGTCGAATCGCGCGCGCAGCTTGACGGTCCCGGTCGTCGGATCGATCTGATTGTCGAAGGTGAGCAGCAATCCGCCGGCGAGCCTGGTCTTGCCGGAGCGGTCATAGGCGGTGACCGGCAGTTGCGCGCCCGACTGCACGCGCTTGAGGATCGGGGGGAGATTGTCCTCGGCGGTCGTGAACACCACGCTGATGGGGGAGAGCTGGGTGATGACGACGAGGCCGTTCGCGTCGCCGGGCGTGACGTAGTTGCCCTGGTCGACCTGGCGCAGGCCGACGCGTCCGCTCACCGGCGCGACGATGTGGCAGTAGGTGATGTTGAGCTTGGCGGTATCGATCTGCGCCTGGTCGGAGACGACGAGACCCTGGTCCTGCAGCACCAGGGCGCGCTGGGTGTCGAGCTGCTGGCGCGGGATGGCGTTGGTCTTGGAGAGATTCTCGTAGCGCTCGAGGTCGAGCTGGGCCGCCTGCAACAGGGCCTGGTCGCGCTTGAGCGCCCCTTCGGCCTGAGCGAGCGCGAGCTGGTAGGGCCGTGAATCGATCTCGGCGATGAGGTCGCCCTTGTTGACGATCTGACCTTCCGTGAAGGCGATGCGCACGATCTGGCCGCTGATCTGGCTGCGGATCGTGACGGTCGCGAGCGACGTGACGGTGCCGAGCGCGTTGATCTTGATATCGATGTCGCCGCTCTGGACCGCCGCGACGGCGACCGGCGGCAGCCCGGGCCGGCCGCGCTGAGGCTGGGTCTGCGGCCGCGTGTGCACCCACCAGGCGACGCCCGCGATCGCGAGCAGGATGAGGAGAACGCCAAGCACACCCCGGCCGCGCCGCGGCGGCGCCTTGCGCGCGGGGGCCTTGGGCTTGGCCTGCTGGCCCGGCCAGGCCTCGCTGCGGTCGGTCTTGGTGCGGTCGTCCATCTTCTGTCGTTCAGTCTACCCGACGGGGGCATTTGCAACCAGTCTGCGGAACGCGGCCGGGCGACGGCAGGGCATTATCAGTGACGTTACGAACCCGCCCGATCAGTGACGTTCCGAACCCGCGGGCGCACTCCTCGGCATGGGACGCCATTTTGGCGAAGCCGAGATGACCCCCGGCTTTCCGTCAGATTAAAAAATGCACAGGATGGCCGGGGGTTGCGTGAATTTCCGTCCGGAAGGGCCATCCTACGATGCGCTTTCGCGCGTCCGGGCGGTACGCGGCCGCGGTCGAGCCCGTCAATGGGGCGCGGAGCCGGGCTTGGGCTGCGGCGAGGGCTCGGGCTTGTACCCAGGTTTCCGGGCGGCCGAGGCGGCGAGCTCAGGCCGCGTCGGCGACCACCCGCCGCCCAGGGCCTGGTAAAGGCTCACCACGGCTTGCAGCCGCGACAATCGCACCTGCGCGAGCACGTCCTGGGCGGTGAACAGGGTCTGCTGCGTCTGCGTGAGGGTCACCATGTCGAGGGTGCCCTGCTGCAGACGCTGATAGGAGATGTCGAAGGCCTGCTTCGACGCCCGGACCACCTCGCGCTGGTAGCGCTCATGCAGCGCCTGCTGCTGGACCGCGATCAGCGCCTGCTCGACGTCGCTGAAGCCCGACAGCACCGCCTTGCGGTAATCCTGCAGCAGCTCGAGCTGGCGGCCCTGCGCCTGCTCGAGCGCGCCGGTGAGCGCGCCGCCATGGAAGATCGGCTGGGTCGCGCTCGCCGCCATGGTGTAGAACCAGGCGCCCGGGCCGAACAGGGTCTTGAGCGCGAGGCTCTCGAATCCGGTCTCGCCGGTGAGCGAGATGGTCGGGAAGAAGGCGGCGCGCGCGGACTCGACGGTGAAATTCGCCGAGCGCAGGTTCTCCTCGGCCATGCGGATGTCGGGCCGCTGGTTGAGGAGCTCGGAGGGCAGTCCGGGAGCGATGCGCGGCGTGCCGATCCGGTAGGTGCTGCCGCCCGCCAGGATGAAATGCTCCGGCGCCCGGCCGACCAGGACGGCGAGCGCCGCCTTGCTCTGGCGCAGCGTGATCTCGAGCGGCGGGATCGAGGCGCGCTGGGTCGCCACCAGGCTCTCCTGCTGCGACACTTCGAGCTGCGAGGCGGTGCCGGCCTGCTCGCGCTGCTTGATCAGGTCGAGGATCCTGCTCGACGCGTCGAGGTTCTCACGCGCGACCCGCAACCGGTCCTGGGCGTCGAGCGCCGCGAAGTAGGTGTTGGCGACGCTCACCAGCGTGGTCAGCGCGACCACGTCCTTGTCGAAGCGGCTCGCGATCGCGTTGTCCTCGGCGGCGAGGAGGGTGGCGCGGTTCCTGCCCCAGAAATCGAGCGTGTAGCTCGCCGTCAGATTGAGGTTGTAGAGCGAGCTCACCGGCGAGCCTCCGCGCAGGGTCCCACCGAGGATTGCGGTGCGCTCGCGCGTGGCGCTGAAGTTCGCGTCGAGCACCGGGAGCAGAGTCGCGTTGGCGATCCGCACCTGCGCGTCCGCCTGCTCGATGCGGGCGACCGCCGCGGCGATGTCGAGGTTCGCGGTCTGCGCCTCCTCCATCAGCAAGGTGAGCTCGCGCGAGCGAAAGCCGCGCCACCAGTCGAGCGGCGGCAGGTCGGCGTCCCGACTCTTGCGGGCCGCCGTGTAGGAATCGGGAACCTCGAGATTGAGGTCGGGGTGCTCGTAGCCGACGAAACATCCGGACAGAGGCAGCGCCAGACAGGCGAGCGCGAGGGTGCGTGCGAGCGTGCGCGCGCAGGCTCGGCCGGCCTCCGATAAGGAGAACTGACGCACCCCCATCCGACGATCTTTCGAACGCAAGGAATCCCGCGCGACCACGCACCCCCGCCGCCCCGCGGCGGAAGCGCGACGCACCCCGCCGCAAGCTAGCACCCCGCCGGGTGCGGACAAGCGCGCCCGCACAAACGGTTGTGGAGTGTGCTCTTTTGGCGACTATCGGAAGTATGCGCCGATCGGATGGCGCCCGCGAGGCGAGGCGAGGGCGGGGCGTCAGTCCTTCTCGTCCGGCTCGCCGATGTGGTGCTGGGCATAGAGCTCCAGCCCGAGCTTTGCCACGAGATCAAGCTGGGTCTCGAGGAAGTCGATGTGTTCCTCCTCGTCGTGCATCAGCTGCTCGAACAGATCGCGGGTGACGTAGTCCTTGGCCTCGTGGGAGTAGGTGGCGGCCTCCTGGTAAAGGCTGCGGGCCGACATCTCGGCCGCGAGATCGCAGTCGAGCACCTCCTTGACGGTCTGCCCGATGTGCAGCGGATCGAGCACCTGCATGTTGGGAAAGCCGTCCAGGAAGATGATGCGGGCGACGAGCTTGTCGGCATGCTCCATCTCCTCGATCGATTCCTTGCGCCATTTCTTGGCGAGCGTCTGGTAGCCCCAATTCTCCAGCAGGCGATAGTGGAGCCAATACTGGTTGACTGCGGTCAGCTCGTGGCGCAGCGCCTTGTTGAGATATTCGATGACCCTGGCGTCGCCGCGCATCGGAGCTCTCCGTGGATGGCAGTCTCGGCCCAAGCCTAGCGGGGAATCGCCGCCGCGCAAGCGGCCCTCTGCCGCGGCGCGACCAGGCGGGAAACGCTCAGGAGGTCTCGCCGCCCGTGCAGCCGTCCGCTCGGGCACACCCGCCGAGTGCCTCGTCCATGATGCGCCGGATGGTCACCATGCAGCGGCCGCATTGCGGGCTGCAGCCGAGACAGCCGTAGACCTTTGCGGCCGAACGCGGCGCCGAATCCGCCACGGCGGAGCGCACCTGGGTGTCGGAGAGGACGTTGCAGGAGCAGACGATCATCGGGGGAAGATGCGGGACCTTGTCACAGCGTTTCGATTAGGCGAACGCGGCGCGGTTTGCAAAAGGGAAAACATCAGTTTGCATGTATTCCAATCTGAGCGCGTGGCCGCGCGAGACCCATGCGGCCGCGGCGATAAGCGCGCCGCCCGCCGCCCGGCCGGAGCCTCGCCCCGGCCTCGCGTTTCGGGCATAACCGCTCGCCGTGCCCTCCCGCGCCTCTTGCCGTCCTGCGGCTGTCCGTCATCATCCGTGCGACGCGCATCCCGAAAGGCCCCCGAATGACCGCGACCGCCATCGACTCCGCCGTGTTCCGCGACATCTTCTCGACCGAGACGATGCGGCGGGTCTTCTCCGACGAAAACCGCATCCAGAAATACCTCGACTTCGAGGCCGCGCTGGCCCGGGCGCAGGCGCGCCTCGGGATCATCCCGCAGAACGCCTGCGAGGAAATCCTCAAGCATTGCGATGTGGCCCAGTTCGACCTCGCCAAGATCAAGACCCAGACCGAACGGATCGGCTATCCGGTGCTTCCGGTGGTGCAGCAGCTCGTGGCGCTGTGCCGGGACGGGCTCGGCGAATGGTGCCACTGGGGCGCGACCACCCAGGACATCACCGACAGCGCCACCGTCATGCAAGTCCGCGAGGCGCTGGCGCTGATCGAGGCCGATCTCGACGCCATCTGCGATGCGCTCGCCGAGCTCGCGAAAAAATACCGCGACACGCCGATGGCGGGGCGCAGCAACCTGCAACAGGCGGTGCCGATCACCTTCGGCTACAAGATGGCGACCATGCTCGCCGCCTTCGAGCGGCAGAAGCAGCGCCTGGCCGAGCTGCGCGCGCGCGTGCTGGTGTTCGAGTTCGGGGGCGCCGCCGGCACGCTGTCCTCGCTCGGCAAGGACGGCCTCAAGGTGCAGGCCGAGCTCGCCAAGGAGCTTGGGCTCGCCCAGCCGGAGATCGCCTGGCACACGGTGCGCGACCGCATCGCCGAGACCGGCTGCTTCCTCGGCCTGCTCACCGGGCTGTGCGGAAAGATCGCGCTCGACGTCAAGCTGATGATGCAGACCGAGGTCGAGGAAGTTTTCGAGCCGTTCCACGAGGGACGGGGATCATCGAGCACGATGCCGCAGAAGCGCAACCCGATCTCCTCGGTCTACATCACGGCGCTGACATCGGTGGTGCGCCAGCACGTTGCCGCGCTGCTCGATGCCATGGTCGAGGACCACGAGCGCGCCACCGGGCCGTGGGAGATTGAGTGGATCGTGCTGCCGGAAATCTTTTCGCTCTCGGCCGGCGCGCTGGCGCAGACGCGCTTTCTGCTCACCGGCCTGCAGGTCGACGAAAAGCGCATGCGGCAGAACCTCGACATCACGCGCGGGCTGATCGTCTCCGAAGCCGTCATGATGGGATTGGGCCCGCATCTCGGCCGGCAATACGCGCACGATCTGGTCTACGATATCTGCCGCAAGGTGGTCGCGACCGGCCGCCCGCTGCTCGATCTCTTGACCGAGGACAAGGAGATCGCGAAACACATGACGCGCGAGGAGCTCGCGAGGCTGGTCGATCCGGCCAACTATCTCGGGCAGGCCGGCGAGATGGTCGACCGGGTGCTGGCGCTGCGGAACAAGTAACGGGAAGGAGCAGGCAGATGTCATTGCGAGCGAAGCGAAGCAATCTCACTTCACTTGCGCCGAGTCTGTGGCCGAGATTGCTTTGCCGCGCCGGCGCGCTCCTCGCAATGATGCTGGCGGTGAGCCCCGCCTTCGCCGAGGACGCGATCAAGCTTGCGGTCGGCGCGCGCGGCCATTGGGAAACCGCTGCCGCCGAGCTCGGCCAGAAGGCAGGCTTCTTCAAGCGGCGCGGCGTTGCGCTCGAGATCCTCTACACCCAGGGCAGCGGCGAGACCCAGCAGGCCGTCATCTCCGGCAGCGTGGCGATCGGGGTCGGGCTCGGCACCACCTCGGTGATGGCGGCGTTCCAGAAGGGCGCGCCGCTCACCGTGATCGGCAATGCATCGACCGGGTCGAGCGAGTTCTGGTACGTGCGGGCGGATTCGCCGGTGCACAGCATGAAGGAGGCCGCGGGCAAGAGCATCGCCTATTCGACGGCGGGGTCGTCCGGCAACATGGAGGTGCTCGGGTTCGTGAAGGAATACGGGATCGATGCCAGGCCGGTCGCAACCGGTGATACGGCGGCGACCTTCACCCAGGTGATGTCGGGCCAGATCGACATCGGCTGGTCGTCGCCTCCGTTCGGCATCGCGGCGGCGCAGGACGGCAAGATCCGTATCATCGGCTACGGCAACGACCTGCCGCACTTCCGCGATCAGACCATCCGGCTGATCGTCGCCAACGCGCCCTGGCTGGCGTCACATCGCGACCTCGCCGCGCGTTTCATTCAGGCCTATCGCGACACGCTCGCCTGGATGTACGGCGACCCGGCCGGGCTCGCCGCCTATGCGGAGTTCTCCGGCGCGTCGGCCGCGATCGCCCGGCAGGTGCGCGACCGGTTCTATCCCGAGGACGGAATGCGTGTGGATCGCATCTCGGGCCTGGATGCCGTGATGGCCGACGGGGTCGCGGCCCGCTACCTGAGGGCGCCGCTCAGCAGAGAAGAGCTCGATCGGCTCTTTCAGGTGCCGGCGCCGGTGAAGTGAGATCCCGCCGTCATTCCGCGACGGCATGCCCGGGAAGGACGAGGGACCGGGCTCACGCGGTCTTGCGCTTCGCCGGCTCGCTCTCGATCGCACTGAACGCATCGAGCTGCCCGACCGTGTCGTCGGACTTGCGCGGCTGCGCCTGCACATCGGCAATGTGCTGGTAGAGCCGCGCGATCGCCTCATAGGCGTTGCGGCCACCCGCGATGCCGTCGAGGAACGCGCCGATCTCCTCCATCTCGGCGACCCAGCGATAGGCCTTCGGCGGCATTTTCGGCATCTGCCGGCCGAGCCAGGCGAGCAGCGGCGACTGGCTCTCGGCCAGCTCCTTGTGCAGCTCGGCGGCGCAGCCTGCACGCGTCGCGCCGAGCATCATCATGGCGCTCACGGCCGTGAATCCCTTGGTGATCCCGGCATACGACATCTTGAGCGCCGAGGCGGCACCGACCGGACCGTCGAGGAGGCGCACATCGAGCCCGCAGGCGCCGAGGCGGAGCACGTCGCGGGCGCGTGCGCCCGAGACGTAGAGCCGCGCGCCCGGGGTGGTCGGCGTCGGCGGCGCGCCGATGATGCCGCCATCCACGTAGGCCGCGCCACTGCCGTCGAGAATGGCGCCGATCTCCTCGGCGGTGCTCGGCGCCACCGCATTGCAATCGACATAGATCGGCTTCTTGGCGGCGCGGACGATCGCGGGCTTGAGCCGCACGGCGAGGCCCACCGCGTCCTTGGGCGGGACGACCGAGAGGATGATGTCGGCTGCGACGATCTCGTCGTCGCTTGCCGCGGCGATGAGCCCAGCGCGCTCGGCGCGGGTCGCGCTCGCAGGGCTGCGACCGGCGAGCGAGGTGATGACGGGCGCGCCGCGCTCGCGCAGCCGCTGGCCGATGGCGGCGCCCATTTCGCCCGGCGCAATGACGGCAATCAGGTCGGACATGCATTCGCTCCAGTGAACATGCGATCGTGTTCGCGTCGAATGTCGCAGAACCCGCGCTCCGATTCCACCCGCATTTGCGCCGAAGGGGCATGTCGGCGCGTTGCTGCGCGGCAGGCGCCGGAGTAGCCTTTTCCGACCAACGCCGGAGGATCGCATGAGAAGATTGGCGCTCGCGCTTTTGCTTGCGGTTCTCGCGATCGAGTCAGCGGCAGCGCAGGAGCATCCCGAGCTCTCGTCGGTGCGGCTCGCGGTCGGCGGCCGCAGCGGGCTGTTCTACCTTCCGCTCACCGTGACCGAGCGGCTCGGCTACTTCAAGCAGGCGGGCCTCGATGTCGAGATCGCCGACGTGCAGGCGGGCGTGCGCGCCCTGCAGGCGGTGGTCGGCGGCAGCGCAGACGTTGCGACCGGCACGTTCGATCACACCATCCAGATGCAGGCCAAGCATCAGCCGGTGGTCGCGGTCGTCCAGTTCGGACGCGTCCCCGGCCTGGTGCTCGGGGTCATCGCCGCCAAGGCGAATTTTTATCACGGCCCGCGCGATCTCAAGGGCAAAAGCATCGGCGTGACGGCGCCCGGCTCGAGCACGCACTTCATGGCGGCCTATCTGATGGTGCGCAACGGCCTCAAGCCGGACGATGCGTCGTTCATCGGCGTCGGCGTGACCTCGACTGCGGTGGCGGCGGCGCGGCGCGGCGAGATCGACGCGATCGTGACCTCCGATCCCATGGCCAGCATCATGGAGAGCGAGAATCTCATCAGAGTGGTGGCCGACACGCGCACCGCCGAGGGTGCGCGCGCCGTCTATGGCGGGCCCTATCCGGCGGGCGCGCTCTATGCCACCCCGGCATTCATCGAGAAGAATCCGAAAACCATGCAGGCGCTGGTCACCGCCTTCGTGCGCGGGCTCGCATGGATCGAGGGCCATTCGGCCGAGGACATCGCTCGCCTGATGCCGGAAGACTATGCGCTCGGCAATCCGGCCATCTATGTGCGCGCCATCGCGGCGAGCAAGCCGATGTACTCGCCCGACGGCCGCCTCTCACGCGAGGGGGCGGAGACCGCGCTCGCGGTGCTCAAGACCTTCGATCCGACCGTGAAGACAGCCACCATCGATCTCAGCAAGACCTACACCGAGGCGTTCGTCGACAAGGCGCATGCCGGCCACTGAGGCGCCGGTCGGGGCGAGCGGCGACATCGCCTCCGCGGGTCACTCGGCGGCTTGCGCGGGCGATGCCTTCTTGCGCGCCCAGTAGTCGGGGTCGGCCTTCGAGCGCGCGAGCGCCTCGGCACTCTCGAAGCCGGGCGCCATCGAGGCGTCGGTCCCGGCCAGCACCTGATGATGCTCGATGTCGAGGGTGCGCAGCCAGCGCTGCTGGCCCATGGTGATCGCGACGAAATAGCCGATCTCGACCAGCTCCGGCTCGCTGAAATTCGCGTGCAGGCGCGCCCAGAACTTGTCGTCGGTGGGCAGGTCCCAGGTGATCGCCTCCGCATACGCGAGGGCGGCCTTCTGCTTCTCGCTGTAGCGGGTGGAGCTCTCGAAGTTGATCAGGTCGCGGTAGTCGTCCTCGACCACGCCGGCCTTGGCGGCCTTGATCGAGCGCTGATTGCCGCAGAACTCGCACAGCACCGAGCGCGACACGTAGATGCGGCACAGCTCCTTGATGGCGTGCTCGGCGACGCCGGTGTGGAAGACGTCGCGCCAACTGTTGGCGAACGACCAGAAGGTCGCCGGGACGTGGGCGCGGATCGCCTGGCTCTCGGGCCGCGGCGTTCCCTCGCGACGGCAGCGATCGAGCTCGGCCAGCATGGCGGGATCCTTGATGCTGGCCGGATCGACATAGCTGATGCGAGGCTTCTTCATCG
>DASTZX010000293.1:0-5566 GCA_035764045.1 Xanthobacteraceae bacterium
CTGCCGCGGAACATGTTGCGCGGGAACTGGTCGAGCACAATGAGGAGGGCGAGCGCACCGTCCGCCGTCTCGTCCCAGGCGAGCCGGCCGGCCGCCGCCGCCTCGTAGGTGGCGAGAAAGCGCGTGCGGATGTCGGCGTCGAAGGCGTCGTCCTTCTTGAACCATTTGTCCGGTCCGGCCGCGCGCCAGAAGGCGAGCACCGTTTCCGGTCCGACCTGACCCTCGCCGGTCATAGTCTGACCGCTCCCTTGACGATCTCCTCATACAGCGCGTGATCGAGCCGCACATAGGCGGCCGCGCGTGGGTCGTCGAAGTAGACTGCGTCCGCGCACTGCGTCGGATCGAATCCTTGCGCCACCAGCTCGGTCTTCTTCTGCTTGAATGTCATCGTCACCTCGAGCTCGTCGCTCAGACGCACGAATAGCGGCCGCGCATAGTCGGGCAGCAGCGCATGAACATGGGCGCGCAGCCTCACGAGATCGAAGCCGGGATCGGCGACGATCGCCGCCATGCCGGCGCGGCCCTCGTGGCCGGCGACCGCAACGCCGTACACATTGGCGTCGCGGATGCGCGGACAGCGATTGAGGATCTCCGCCACCTCGCCGGTCGCGACATTCTCGCCCTTCCAGCGGAACGTATCGCCGATGCGGTCCACGAAGTAGAAGTAGCCGTGCCGGTCCTGCCGCATCAGGTCGCCGGTGCGGAACCAGGCGTCGCCCGGCTCGAACACGTCGCGCAGGATTTTCGCCTCGCTTTCCGCGCGGTCTGCATAGCCCTCGAACCGGCCGCTCGGCGCCGCCGGATCGTTGACGATCCGGCCGATGGCCTCGCCGACCTCGTCCGCCGCGCAACGGATGCAGAAGCCGCGGGCATCGCGCAACGGCGCCTCGCGCGCGACATCGAACTTGACGATCCGCACCGGGAAGCGTCGCTCGAGCAGGCGCGGCAGGCGGCCGATCGCGCCCGGCCGGCCCTCGAAATTGAACAGCGTCACGTTGCCTTCGGTCGCCGCGTAGAACTCGATGATGCGGGGAATGTGGAAGCGCTTCGCGAAGGCGGGCCAGACGTCGGGACGCAGCCCGTTGCCGCAGGCGAGGCGCAGGCGATGGCGTGCCTCGGCCGGATGCGGCGGGGCATTGACCAGATAGCGGCAGAGCTCGCCCACGTATTGGAAGATCGTGCACTCGTGGCGCGCGATATCGTCCCAGAACGCGCTCGCGGAAAACTTGTCGCGGATCACCACGCTGCCGCCCTTCACCAGCAGCGCCCCGATCGCGACCACGCCGCCGGTGGTGTGGTACATCGGCAGGCAGTCGTACATGCGGTCGGAGGCGCGGGTCGCCATCACGCCGGCGAAGCCGAGCGCCGCCAGCATCAGCCGGTAGTGATTGATGTTTGCGGCCTTCGGCATGCCGGTCGTCCCGGACGTGTAGATGAACAGCGCATGGTCCTCGATCGTCAGCGCCGGCCGCTGCGCCGCCGAGAGAGGCGCGCCCGAAAGCTCCGCGACGACGCGATCGATGCGGCGTGCCGACACGGCGCCTCCGCCGTGGCTCCAGACCTGCGGCGCGCTCTTGAGATGCGGCGCCGCGCTCGCAAGCGCAGAGGCCAGCGTGTTGGCGACGATCACGTGCGTGGGGGCGACCAGGTCGATGCAGCGGGCGAGCGAAGGGCCTACGAGATTGGTGTTGAGGAGCGCGACCGCGCCGCCCGCCTGGATGATGCCGAGCCAGATCGCGACGTATTCGGGCCGGTTGGGCATCAGCAGGCAGACCGTGTCGCCCTTGCGCAGCCCTTGCGACAAAGCCCACCGCGCATAGCGATTGGCGCGCTCGGCGAGGCCGCGATAGGTGAGGGTCTCGGCCTCGGAGATGAGCGCCGGCTTGTCGCCGTAGCGCGCAGCGAGCTCCGCCATCACCACCGGAAACACGCGGGTGGGATTTTTGGCGATCGGGCTCGCGTGCCGCAGCGCGCGCAACGCGCCGGCAAGGAACACCGCGTCGTTCCTGAGCCGTTCGAGAAGAGTCATGCCCGATCGTTACCGCCTATCGTTACGCGTCATGGCCGGGCATGGCCGTTCGAAGAACGGCGTCGCTTCGCTCGCCTATGCCCGGCCATCCCCGTCTTTCTCCTTGCACCACATAGACGTGGATGCCCGCGACAAGCGCGGGCATGACGCATGCCGATCCTAGCGATCCACGCCGCCGAAGGGCACCAGCGGGTTGTCGACGATCGCGGCGCGGTCGGCCCGGTCCACCCCGGCAGGCCCGAGGAAGGCGTCGAACAGGCCGCGAATCGTCTTGGGCGGGATGTCGCGCACGATGAACACCATGCGGGTATTGCGGTCCTCGTCCGGCCAGGCCTCGAGCTGCGCCGTCGGGTGGAAGACGTGCTGCACCCCGTGCACGACGACCGGCCGCTCGGGCGTCTCGGCGAGCTTCACGATGCCCTTCACGCGCAGCAGGTTTTTTCCGTGCGTCGCGCGCAACAGCTCCAGGAACATGTCGAATGCGGCGGCGGGGATCGCCGCCTCGGCAGTGAGCGCGAAGGCGTGGATGCGCCCGTCGTGCCGGTTGGGATCGTGGCTGTGCGCATGCGCCGCGCCGGCATTCTCCAGCGCCTCGGCGGCGAGCCAGCGCTTCACGTCGGGGCTTTTCCGCGCCGGATCGAAGAGCCCGCAGTTGAGAAGCCGCGCCGGCACGGCTTCTCCAGCGGCGCTGTCGAGGATCGGCGCCGCCGGATTGAGCCCGCGCACGCGGGTGAGCAGGGTCTCGGCCGCCGCTCGCCGCGCCGGCGTGTCGAGAAGATCGGATTTGGCGAGCACGATGCGGTCGGCGACCGCGATCTGCTTGACCGCCTCGGGCTGCGCATCGAGGGTCGCAAGCCCGTTCACCGCATCGACCACCGTGACGATGCCGTCGAGCCGGAAGCGCAGCACCAGGTAGGGATGCAGCATGATGGTGTGCAGCACCGGCGCCGGATCGGCGAGGCCGGTGGTCTCGATCATCACCCGCGCGAAGGCGACGCGCCCGTTGTCGCGATCGCGCAGCAGCTTCTCGAGCGAGTCGACGAGGTCGCCGCGCACCGTGCAGCACAGGCAGCCGGTCGAGAGCTGAACCACGTTGCCCTCGACCCGCTCGACCAGCAGATGGTCGATGCTCACCTCGCCGAACTCGTTGATCAGCACCGCCGTGTCGGCGAGCGCCGGGTCCTTCAGCAGGCGGTTGAGCAGCGTCGTCTTGCCGGCGCCGAGAAAGCCGGTCAGCACCGTGAGCGGGAGCGGCGCGACCGGCCCGCGCGGACGGGTGCCGGGCTGCGCCGTCATTGCGTGTGCGGCGTGCTCTTGGGCTTGGCAGCCTTCGCCTGAGCGGTCTTCGGCGATTTCGCCGCCGCCTTCGCCTCGGCCGGCGCCGCGGCGGTGCCTTTTGCCGCCGCCGGCTTGTCGGTTGGTTTGTCGGTGGTCGCGACCTTATGCTTGCGGCGCGGTTTTGGGGCCGGAATGGCGGCATCGTCCGCGGCGGTCGCCACCGCGGTCGCGCGCTTCGGCCCGACATAGACGACGATCGGCGGGACGGCCGCGAGCGGATTGCCGGTCAGCAGCGAGGCGGGCGACCCGTCCTTGGTGGTCGCGAGTGTCATCACGCGCTGCTGGTCGTTGTCGGCGCTCGTGCCGGCGTCGTCGTCCTCGTCCTCGGCGGCCGGACGCTTGCGATGCGGACCGCAGGTCTGCTCGCGCAGGTCGGGCGGATCGGCCTTGATCGGCTGCAACGCGTCGACGGTGCCGAGCGACGGCAGCAGCCACGCCAGGGCGGAGGAATTGAAGCCGCGCTCGAGCATGCTGGCCGCCTTCGTGGTGCGCACCGCGCCGGACGGAGCCCCGAGCACCACCGCGATGAGGCGCCGGTTGCCGCGCGTCGCGCTCGCCACCAGATTGAAGCCGGATGCGCAGATGAATCCGGTCTTCATCCCGTCCGCGCCCGGGTATTCGGCCAGCAGCTTGTTGTAGTTGCGCATGACCCGGCGGCCGAACTTGATCGACGGGATGTGCCAGTAGGAATCGAATTCGGGGAAGTCTCGGATCAGCGCCCGCGCCAGGATCCCGAGGTCGCGCGCCGAGCTGATCTGCGCGTCGTCCGGCAGCCCGTTCGGATTGACCCAGTTGGATTGGACCATGCCGAGCCGCTGCGACGTCAGGTTCATTTCCTCGGCGAACTTCTCCACCGAGCCGTCGACGCCCTCGGCCAGCACCACCGCGATGTCGTTCGCCGAATGCACCAGCATCATCTTCAACGCATTGTCGACCGTGAGCTGGATGCCGGCGGGGAAGCCCATCTTCGACGGGCCTTGCGACACCGCCCTGGGCGAGACCGTGAGCAGCGTGTCGAGGCCGATGCGTCCCTCCTTGATGGCCTGGAGGGTCACGTAGGTGGTCATGAGCTTGCTCGTGGACGCCGGATGCCAGGGCAGGGTGGCGTTGTCGGCTTGCAGCACCTTGCCGCTGCTGGCGTCGATCAGCAGGACCGCCTCATGTCCGGCCTTCGCCGGCACGGTCAGCGCGGCAGCCGCGAGGACGATGAACAATCCATGAGCCAGAAGTCTTACGCCTGATGACCGCACTTTCGCTCCCGCTCTCAGTTGGGTCCAATCGCCCCCATCAACCGCACCGCGGCCGATGCCGGCATGTTACACGGATGCCCCGGCCCAACGCAAAGCACCGGCCATCGGCCGCCTCCCCTTTAATGCGGGATGTCGTAAAATGGTCCCCGAGCGAAGCACCGGAATTCGGCGCAACAATGAACGAATAGTCAGAAAATGAACGATCCGGAGGCGAAGTCATGACCGCCTGCATCATCGGATGGGCCCATACGCCTTTCGGCCGGCTCGACACGGAGACTGTCGAAAGCCTCGTCGTGCGCGTCGCCGAGGAGGCGCTGCGCGACGCCGGCGTGGCGCCGGCGGACATCGACGAGATCCTGCTCGGCCATTTCAACGCCGGGTTCTCGGCGCAGGATTTTACCGCTTCCCTGGTGCTGCAAGCCTCGCCCGACCTGCGCTTCAAGCGGGCCACCCGGGTCGAGAACGCCTGTGCGACCGGATCGGCGGCCGTTCATCAGGGCCTCAAGGCGATCGAGGCCAAGGCGGCGCGCGTCGTGCTGGTGGTCGGCGTCGAGCAGATGACCACGACACCGGGCCCGCAGATCGGGACGAACCTGCTCAAGGCCTCGTATGTGCGCGAGGAGGCCGATATCGCCGGCGGCTTCGCCGGCATCTTCGGCAACATCGCCGGCCTCTATTTCCAGAAATACGGCGACCAGTCGGACGCGCTGGCGCGCATCGCGGCGAAGAACCACCGGAACGGCGTCGGCAATCCCTATGCGCAGATCCGCAAGGACCTCGGCTTCGCGTTCTGCCGCACGGAAAGCGACAAGAATCCCTTCGTCGCCGGCCCGCTCAAGCGGACCGACTGCTCGCTCGTCTCCGACGGCGCCGCCGCGCTCGTGCTGGCGGACCTCGAGACCGCGCTCGCCATGCCCAAGGCGGTGGCGTTCCGGGCTGCCGAGCATGT
>DASTZX010000294.1:0-29353 GCA_035764045.1 Xanthobacteraceae bacterium
GGCCGCGGCTTCCGCTACATCCTGTCGGGCATGAACGCCGAGCGCATCCTGATCGGCGCCGAATGCATCGGCGACGCCAAATGGTTCATCGACAAGGCGACGGCCTACGCCAAGGAGCGCGTGCTGTTCGGGCGGCCGATCGGCCAGAACCAGGGCGTCCAGTTCCCGATCGCCCGCGCCTATGCGCAGATGCGCGCCGCCGAGCTCATGGTCTACGAGGCCGCCGGTCTCTACGCGGGAGGGCGCGACTGCGGGCCGCAGGCCAACATGGCAAAGATGCTCGCCGCCGACGCCTCCTGGGCGGCGGCCGACATGTGCGTCCAGACTCACGGCGGATTCGGTTTCGCCGAGGAATTCGACATCGAGCGCAAGTTCCGCGAGACGCGGCTCTACCAAGTGGCGCCGATCTCGACCAACCTGATCCTGTCCTACCTCGCCGAGCATGTGCTCGGCCTGCCGCGCTCCTACTGATGGCCGAGAAGACGCAACCGCTCGCCGGCCTCCTGGTGGTCGCGCTCGAGCAGGCGGTGGCCGCGCCGATGTGCACCTGCCGGCTCGCCGACGCGGGCGCGCGCGTCATCAAGGTCGAGCGGCCGGAAGGCGACTTCGCCCGCGGCTACGACGCGCTGGTGCATGGCGAGAGCGCCTATTTCGTCTGGCTCAACCGCGGCAAGGAATCGGTCGTGCTCGATCTCGCGACCGACGGCGACCGGGCGCTGCTCGGCGCCATGCTCGCCAAGGCCGACGTGTTCGTGCAGAACCTCAAGCCGGGCGCGGCGGCGAAGCTCGGCTTTTCCGTCGAGCGGCTGCGGCGCGATTTTCCCCGCCTCATCGTCTGCGCGATCTCGGGTTTCGGCGAGGGCGGCCCCTATGCGCGGCGCAAGGCCTACGATCTTCTGATCCAGGCCGAGTCCGGGCTCGCCTCGGTTACCGGCGGGCCGGAAGCGCCCGCCCGCGTCGGCGTCTCGGTGGTGGACATCGCCACCGGCATGAACGCCTACGAGGCGATCCTCGAGGCGCTGCTCGCGCGCGAGAGGAGCGGCGAGGGCGCCGCGATCTCGGTCGCCATGTTCGACGCCATGGCGGACTGGATGACCGTGCCGCTGCTGCAGCACGAAGGCGGCCGCACCCCGGAGCGCGTCGGCCTCGCCCATCCGTCGATCTCGCCGTACGGCGTGTTCAAGACCCGCGACGGCGCCGACGTGCTGATCTCGATCCAGAACGATCGCGAATGGGTGGTTCTGGCGCGCGACGTGATGGGCGACGCGGCGCTTGCCGCGCAGGCGGATTTCGCCACCAACCTGGCGCGGGTGAAGCGGCGGGCCGAGACCGACGGCCGCGTCGCGGCATCCTTCGGCGCGATGACCCTCGACGAGCTCACCCAGAAGCTCGCCCGCGCCGATATCGCTTTCGGCCGCGTCAGCGATCCGGAGAGCCTGCGTGGTCATCCGCATCTGCGGCGCATCACCATCGGCTCGCCCACCGGCCCGGTGTCCTATCCGGCGCCCGCCGCGCTGTGGTCCGGTGCGCCGCGCCGCTACGGCCCGGTGCCGGCGCTCGGCGAGCACAGCGACAAGGTGAGAAAGGAATTCGGCGGCGTGTGAAAGCCGCTGCGTCCGCACCATTCTCAGCCGTCATCATCCGCGAAAGCGGATGATCCAGTAACCATAGAGGCCAGTCGTACACGAGATGCCGAGGATACTGGATTGCCCGCTTTCGCGGCCAATGACCACGCAGTGAAATGATGGTGACAGCAGCCGCCGCTATCGGGCAGTCTCTGTGCCCGCCAGAGGGTAATCGAAAGGGAAACGCCATGGACAAGGCCATGTACGACAAGGGGCTCGGCGTGCGCCGCGCCGTGCTGGGCGATGAGTATGTCGACGCCGCGATGAAGAACGTCGACGACTTCAACCAGCCGCTCCAGGACATCCTCAACGAATTTTGCTGGGGCGCGATCTGGGGCCGCGAGGGCCTGCCGCGCAAGACGCGCAGCATGCTCAACCTGGCGATGATCTCGATCCTCAACCGGCCGCACGAGCTGCGCGCGCACCTGCGTGGTGCGCTGCGCAACGGCATCACCAAGCAGGAGATCGCCGAGATCTTCCTCCAGGTCGGATGCTACGCCGGCGCGCCGGCCGCGGTCGACTCGTTCCGCATCGCGCGCGAGTTCTTCAAGGAGATCGAGGGGAAGAAAATCTAGCGTAGGGTGGGCAAAGGCGCGGAACGCGCCGTGCCCACGTGGACCTCGGAGGTGCGCACGCTTCGCTTTGCGCACCCTACGCTCGCAGCCTCAAGGGAGTGCGGTCATGGACATCGGCTTCATCGGCCTCGGCAACATGGGCTTCCACATGGCCCGGCGCCTGCTCGAGGCCGGCCACAGCGTGGTTGCGCTCGACACCCGCCGCGAGGTGCTCGACCGCATGGTCGCGCTCGGCGCCAAGCCGGCGGCCTCGGCCAAGGAGGTCGGCGACCGGGCGGAGACCGTGATGGCGAGCCTGCCGACGCCCGATATCGTGCTCGCGGTCGCGACCGGCGCAGGCGGCGTGATCGACGGTCAGCGCGTCCGCCGGTTCGTCGATCTCTCCACCACCGGATCGGACATGGCCAAGCGCATCTTCGCCCTGCTCAAGGCGCGCGACATCGTGCAGGTCGATGCGCCGGTGTCGGGCGGCGTGAGCGGCGCCGAGAAGGGCACCGTCGCCGTGATGGCCTCGGGGCCGCGCGCGGATGTCGAGGCGGTGCGGCCGGCGCTCGCGGTGATCGGCAAGGTGTTTGTCATCGGCGAAGAGCCGGGCGCCGGGCAGACGATGAAGCTCTGCAACAACTTCCTCTCCGCCACCGCGATGGCGGCGACGTCCGAAGCCATGGTTCTGGGCGTGAAGGCCGGCCTCGATCCGCGCGTCATGCTCGATGTGATCAATTCGGGCTCGGGCCGCAATACCGCGACCGAAGCGAAATTTCCCAAGAACGTGCTGCCGCGGACGTTCGATCTCGGCTTCACCAACGGCCTCATGGCGAAGGACGTCGGGCTCGCCGTCTCGGAAGCCAAGACACTCGGCGTTCCGATGGAGATCGCCGAGCTCGTCCTGCGTCACCTGCGCCGCGCCTGCGACGAGATCGGTCCGAACCAGGACCTCACCACCATCGTGCAGCCGCTCGAGCGCCTCGCCGGGGTCGAGGTGAAGGAAAGGAAGTAGGCAGCTTGTCATCGCCCGCGAAAAGCGGGCGATCCAGTACGCCGGGACCGGATCAGTGTGGCACTGCCGATATTTCATTTGACCGTTTGCGATGACTGGATTGCCCGCTTTCCGCGGGCAATGACGGCCTGGACCAGCCCACCGACGGAGAAAGCTCCGTGACCGACGACACCCACGAGGTCTACGCGATCCGCTACGCCCATCATTCGCGCCGGTCGCCTGCCAACTTCATCGACGGCGATCCGCACGACGTGCTCCAGCCGCTCGATTACTTCGTCTGGCTGATCAAGGGGCCGGCGGGCGCGATCGTGGTGGACACCGGCTTCGACGCCGCGATGGCCGAGCGCCGTGGTCGCGACATGACGAAGCCGATGCGCGACGGGATTCTCGCGCTCGGCGTGTCGCCCGAGGCGATCGAGACCGTGATCGTCACTCATCTGCATTACGACCACTGCGGCAATTACGCGCTCTTCCCGCGCGCCCGCTATCACTTGCAGGACTGCGAGATGTCCTACGCGACCGGCCGCTGCATGTGCCATGCGGCGCTGCGATTGCCATTCGAGGCGGACGACGTGGTCGCGATGGTGCGCAAGGTGTTCGAAGGCCGGGTGGAGTTTCATGACGGCGCCGACGAGATCGTGCCGGGGGTGACGGTCCACCATATCGGCGGCCATTCCAAGGGACTGCAAAGCGTGCGGGTGAAGACCCGGCGCGGCTATGTGATGCTCGCGTCAGATGCGACGCATCTCTACGCCCATGTCGAGGGCGGCCGCGTGTTTCCCATCACCTACAATGTCGGCGAGGTCGTCGAGGGCTATGCGACGCTCAAGAAGCTCGCGAGCTCGCCACATCACGTTGTGCCCGGCCACGATCCGCTGGTGCTTGCGCGCTACCCCTCCGCCGGGCCGGGGCTCGACGGATGGATCGCCCGGCTCGATGCGGATCCGAAGGAGGGCTGAAGCAATGGAACCGGTAGATCGCAACCGGCCGGGTTCTGGCGCAACCGCTCGCTCCTCGATATTCCTGTGGACAGGGATGACGGTTCCCGGAACCAATTCCGTGCTCGGCGTTTGTGCGTAGCGGAGGAGTGCCGCGTTCGTCATGACCAGCGTTCTCCTGGCCGACATCGGCGGAAGCACGTCGCGCTTTGCGGTCTGCGCCCCCGGCGGGCGTCCCGAGCATATCTTGCGCATCGACAATGAGACGGTCTCGGGCCTGGAAGCGGCGATCCGGCGGTATCTCGGCGAGACCAACCAGAGCCCGCAATCCGCCGTGCTCGCGGTGGCCGGGCCGGTCAGCGGCGGCCAGATCAAGCTCACCAATCGGGATTGGCGCTTCGATCTCGAGCAGGTGGCAAGCCGTTTCGGCTTTTCCCAGATTCACGCCGTCAACGACTTCGAGGCGGTCGCGCATGCGCTGGCGATCCTGCAGAGCCGCGATCTGCGTCCGCTCGGACGCGCCGGTACGCCGCAGCAGGGGCCGCGCGCCGTGCTCGGGCCCGGCACCGGGCTCGGCGTCGCCGCGCTGCTGCCCAAGGGCGACGACTGGATTGCGCTTGCGAGCGAGGGCGGTCACGTCTCCTTCGGGCCGGCGGCGGCGGACGAGCGCGTCGTGTTCGAGCGGCTTGCCAACGGATCGGGCTCCGTCACGGCCGAGACGGTGATTTCGGGACCGGGCCTCGAGCGCATCTATCGCGCCATCAACCCGTTCGGCATTCCGCTCGAGGCGCGGACGATCGTCGCCCAGGCGCGCACCGGCGCCGCCGAGCCACGCGCGGCGATCGAGCTGTTCGTCCGCCTGCTCGGCCGCTTCGCCGGCGACATCGCGCTCGTCTTCAAGGCGACTGGCGGCGTCTATATCGCGGGTGGGGTCGCACTCAAGCTCGGGCCGCTGTTCAATGCGGCAACCTTCCGCGCCGCATTCGAGAACCATCCGCCCTATCGCGATCTCCTCGCCGCGATCCCGACCTGGCTGATCACCTGCAACGAGCCGGGGCTCGTCGGCTGCGCCGCGGTGGCGGAGCACGTGGTCGCGGCTCAGCGGGTTTTCGCGGCCGGCTAGGGATCGCACGACGTCCCGGCGCGTCCTTTTGCGCACTTCGGAATCGGGACACTGGCCGGAAGCGGTTGCCAAACGCGCTGCCGGTGTGAGATGCACGCGTGAGCCGGCGTCAGCCGGCTCCCGTGTATTCCCGCTCACCGCGCGCCCAGCGCCAGTCCCTGCCGGAGTCCCGCTCGCCGCATGCCCAGACCGGCCTCCCCACAATTCCTCGCCACGCTCGGGCGAACCATCGAGGACGGCATGCTCCTGCAGCGGCAGGGCAAGCTCGCCGAGGCCGAGAAGATCTTCAACCGCATTCTCAAGACGCTGCCCGACCAGTTCGAGACGCTGCAGCTCCTCGCCGAGCTCAAGATGGCGCGCGGCAAGCCGGGCGAGGCGTTCCGCCACATGTCGGCCGCGGTCGCGGCGCGGCCGAACGCGGTCGATGCGCGCATTCACCTCGGGCATGTGCTGCGCGCGCTCAAGCGCGATGCCGACGCGCTGGCGAGCTTCGACAAGGCGCTGGCCATCGATCCGGCCAGCGTCGATGCGCTGGGCAACCGCGGCGATGTGCTGCTCGCGCTGCGGCGGCCCGCCGAGGCGTTCGCGTGCTTCGACAAGATCCTGGCCGTTGCGCCGGGTCATGCCGAGGCGCGGGCCAATCGCGGCGTCGCGCTCGCCGCTCTGGGACGGCACGAGGCGGCGCTCGCCGATTTCGACGCGGTCCTCGCCGCCGGCCCGCAGCCGATTGTCTCGTACAATCGCGGCAATGCGCTCGCGGCGCTCGGACGCCATGCCGAGGCGGTCGTGGCCTACGAGCATGCGCTCACCATGCTGCCGAACCACGCACCGGCCTGGAGCAGCCGCGGCGTGTCGCTGCAGGCGCTCAACCGCCATGCTGATGCCATCGCGAGCTTCGACCGCGCGCTCGCGCTCGCGCCCGACTATGCGGACGCGCATTTCAACAAGTCGCTGGCGCTGCTCGCGATCGGCGACTATCCGCGCGGCCAGGCCGAATACGAGTGGCGCTGGAAGCGCTCGGGGACTGAGAGCATCCGCCGCGATGTCTCCCGGCCGCTGTGGCTCGGCGAGACACCGCTCGACGGCAAGACCATCCTGTTGCACGCCGAGCAGGGACTCGGCGACACGATCCAGTTCGTGCGCTACGTCGGCGCGCTCGCGCGCGCCGGCGCGAACGTCATCCTGGAGGTGCATGCCGAGCTCAAGCCGCTGCTCTCGCGCCTCGGCGGCGCCCGCGTCATCGCGCGCGGCGAGCCGCGGCCGCCGCATGACCTGCAGTGTCCGCTCGGCAGCCTGCCGCTGGCGCTCAAGACGACGCTCGACTCGGTGCCCGCCGACATCCCCTATCTTTCCGCCGACCCCGAGCGCGTCGCCCGCTGGCGCCCGCGGCTCGAGGCCTTCGGCGGGCCGCGCGTCGCGCTGGTATGGGCCGGCAACCCCGCGCATCCGAACGACCGCAACCGTTCGCTTGCCCTGGCGAAGCTTGCCCCGCTGTGGGCGGGAGGCCATGCCCGCGTGGTGAGCCTGCAGCGCGAGCGCCGGCCGGGCGACGCCGAGCTCCTGGCCGCCGCGCCGCTGCTCGACCTCGGAGACGAGCTCGCCGATTTCGACGACACCGCCGCGGTGCTCGCCGGCTGCAGCCTGGTGATGACGGTCGATACCTCGGTTGCGCACCTCGCCGGCGCGCTGGGCCGCCCGGTGTGGATCCTGCTGCCGTTCGCGTCCGATTGGCGCTGGACGGTCGGCGGCGACCGCAGCCCCTGGTACCCGCAGGCGCGGCTCTACCGCCAGCCGCAGCCCGGCGCCTGGGACAGCGTGGTCGCGCGCGTGGTGGCGGACCTTCCGGCGGCGCTGTGACGCCGCACGGTTAACGATTCGATATCAAGATCAAGGCAGGGCGGCCTAGGCGGCGATGGCCTCGGGCTCGCGGATCGGCACGCTGAAGAGCTGGTGGCCGTCCGCGTTGCGCACGTCGATCTTGCCGCCCGCGTACTCGTCCCCGTAGCCGACTTCCATGTCGAGCGCGAGCAGATGCGCCAATTGAAAGGCCTTCTGCGGCTCCGCGAAGCTGCGTCCGTGAAAGTCGTACTGTGAGCAGCTCTCACTGACGACGTCGAAAAAGTACTTCTTCATCGCGCTTCCCATGCCGGCCACGGCCGGTCCTCGACCGTTCCATTAACGCGAATCTACCTGGCTGACTTTGATTTCACGCTAAGCGGATCGCTAAAAAGCAACGAGAAATCGGCTTGCTGTTCCGGGCCGGTTACCTTGCGTTAAGCAAGCCCAAGCTCGGCGAATGCGGTCTCGTACGGAACGGCCGCGTCGCTGTTGAAGCAGCAAAAGACCACCCGCCGTGGGGCAGTGCCGCGCGCCGCGAGCTCGGATGCCACGGTGCCGACCGCGATGCGCGCCGCCGGCCCGAGCGGAAAGCGGTACACTCCCGTGGAGATCGCCGGGAAGGCGATCGAGCCGAGCCGGTGGGCGGCGGAGAGCTCGAGCGCGGTGCGATAGCAGGAGGCGAGCAACTCCTCCTCGTTCGATCGGCCGCCATGCCACACCGGGCCGACCGCGTGGATCACGTGCCGCGCCGGCAGCCGATACCCGCGGGTGATCTTGGCGGAGCCGGTCGCGCAGCCGTCGAGCGTGCGGCATTCGGCGAGCAACTCGGGGCCCGCCGCCCGATGGATCGCCCCGTCGACGCCCCCGCCGCCGAGCAGCGATGTGTTCGCCGCGTTGACGATCGCATCCACGTCGAGCGTCGTGATATCGGCGACCAGCACCTCAAGGCGGGCGGCGCCGACCTCTGCGGTGAGGAGCGGCGGGGGTGAAGACATGCCGGTTCCTTCGTCATGCCCGCGCTTGTCGCGGGCATCCACGCCTTACTGCGCATTAACATGCAAGGCGTGGATGACCGGGACAAGCCCGGCCATGACGCCGAAATCGCCTCACGCCCATTCGGCCTGCGCCTCGGCGCGCAGGTCGAAGGTGCTGCGCGCGCCGATGTCGTCGAAATGCGCGTCGAGAAAGCGGCGCGCCGCGCGCTTGCCGACGCCCCGCAGCATGTCGAAGAACTCGTAGTCGGTCGAGAGCTTGGTCTCGCTGGTGAGGTGCTTGCCCATCCGATCGAGCACGATGCGGTGGACATTGACGCGGCGGTACCGTCCGGGCCCGATGCCGCGCGCGAGCCTGCCTTCGTCGATCAGGCGGTCGACAAAGGCGATGGCGCGGAATTCCGACATCAGCGAGGAGTTGAACGTGATCTCGTTGATGCGGCTCATGATGTCCTTGGACGAGGTCGGAACGGACTTGCGCTCGAGCGGATTGATCTGGATGAGCAGCACGTCCTCGCTCTCGGTCGCGGAAAAGAACGGAAAGATCGGCGGATTGGCGAGATAGCCGCCGTCCCAATAGGGCTCCCCGTCGATCTCCACGGCGTGAAACAGATGCGGCAGGCAGGCCGAGGCCATGACCGCGTCGGCGCTGACCTTGTCGCGCGGAAATATCCGCAATCGCCCGGTGTGGACGTTGGTGGCGGATACGAACAGCGCCAGGTCCGAATTGCGCAGCGCCTCGAAATCGACGAAGCGCTCGACCAGCTCCTTGAGCGGGTTGATGTTGAGCGGATTGACGTCGTAGGGCGACAGGTAACCCGACAGCGCCGCGAGCCAGGCCTGCACCGGCGAGCCTTCCAGCGGCAGGAAGGAGAACAGCCGCTCGATCACCGCGCGCTGCAGCGGCGGAAGCCCGCCGGCGAGGCTTGCGGCCCGCCAGAAGTCCGCCAGCCGCTTCCTCGCCTCCTCGGGGCCGCCGCGCACGAGCCCATCGGCCAGCATGACGGCGTTGATCGCGCCGGCCGAGGCGCCGGAGATGCCTTCGACGGTGAGCCGTCCGTCTTCCAGGATGTGGTCGAGCGCGCCCCAGGTGAAGGCCCCGTGCGCGCCGCCGCCTTGCAGCGCGAGATTGATCCGCTTCGTCCTGGCCGATCCGGTGCGCACGCGCGCAACCGCGCGCCGCAGCATCGGGCGCGGATCGAGGTGGTGCAGCTTCACTGCGCCGTCCAGCCTCCGTCGATCGAGAGATTGGCGCCGGTGATCGGCGCCGCCGCATCCGAGCACAGGTAGAGCGCAAGCGAGGCGACCTGCTCGATCGTGACGAACTGCTTGGTGGGCTGGGCGGCGAGCATCACGTCCTGCTTGACCTGCTCGGCGGTGAGCCCCCGCGCCTTCATGGTGTCGGGGATCTGCCGCTCGACCAGCGGCGTCCACACGTAGCCCGGGCTGATGCAGTTCGCCGTCACGCCGAACGTCGCGAGCTCGAGCGCGACCGTCTTGGTGAGTCCGGTGAGGCCGTGCTTGGCGGTCACGTAGGCGGACTTGAACGGCGAGGCGACGAGGGAATGCGCCGACGCGGTGCTGATGATGCGGCCCCAGCGGCGCGCCTTCATGCCCGGCACAGCGGCGCGGATCGCATGGAACGCGGCCGACAGGTTGATCGCGATGATCTGGTCCCATTTGTCGACCGGGAATTCCTCGATCGGCGCGACGTGCTGGATGCCGGCATTGTTGACCAGGATGTCGACCGTCCCGAACGTCGTCTCGGCGCTCCTGATCATGTCGGCGATCTCGGCCGGCTTGGTCATGTCGGCTGCCGAATGCACCGCCTTCACGCCGAAGGTTTTCTCGATGCCGGCGCGCTCCGCCTCGATCGCCGCCTTGTCGCCGAACCCGTTGAGCATCACGTTGGCGCCCGCTTCTGCGAGCGCCTCGGCGATGCCGAGGCCGATTCCAGAGGTGGAACCGGTGACAACGGCGTTCTTTCCCTTGATCATGGCGGATGTCCTGTGAACCGGCGGAGTGCAGGTGGGCGTGGGGTGCGGTCGGGCCTGACGGTATGTTGCAGCGCAATATAAGACGGAAATTGAGGTTGGGGAGCCCTATGATGATACCCATACGCGCCCCGGGACGCTCCTTTGATCGGGGCCGCCGCAAGCGGTAGAACCAAGCCGATGGCCAGCGTTTTCCCCGCTCCCGACCATGACCACGCCCGCTGCAGCGCGGACGCGGTGGCGCATGCGGAGGTCCTGTGCGCCGAGCGCGGCGAGCGGCTGACCCCCATGCGGCGGCGCGTGCTCGAGGCGCTGGCCGCCAGCCACCGGCCGCTCGGCGCCTACGAGATCATGGATCAGGTGGCCGAGAAGGGGGCGCGGCCGGCGCCGATCACCGTCTATCGGGCGCTCGATTTCCTGCGCCAGAACGGCCTGGTGCACCGGATCGAGAGCCGCAATGCTTTCGTGGCCTGCGTGCGCAATCATCGCTCCGATGCGCTGGTTGCGTTCCTGATCTGCGAAAGCTGCGGAGCGGTGGGCGAGGCGCCCGCCGCCGCCGCCAGCCAGACCCTCGCCGCCGCCGCCCGCAGCGCGGGCTTCACGCCCAACCTGTCGGTAGTCGAGATCACCGGAACCTGCTCGCACTGCCGGAAGGGCTGACCGCCATGGTTTCGCAGGGCTGGGCGCATGGGCGCCGGATGACTAGATTGACCGTGGATTGCCGCACTGGCACTGCGTCGCAGCGCCAAGGAGAAACTCGATGATCGATGCCGCCGCGCCTCTGCCGAGACGCAAATCCGTCGCCGTGAACGTCGGCCATGTGAAGGTCGGCGGCGGCGCGCCGGTCGTTGTCCAGTCGATGACCAACACCGACACGGCGGATGTCGAATCGACCGCGAAGCAGGTCTCCGACCTCGCCCGCGCCGGCTCCGAGATCGTCCGCATCACCGTCGATCGCGACGAGGCGGCCGCCGCCGTGCCGCACATCAAGGAGCGGCTGCTCAGGATGAACGTGAACGTGCCGATCGTCGGCGACTTTCACTACATCGGCCACAAGCTGCTCGCCGATCATCCGGCCTGCGCCGAGGCGCTCGACAAGTATCGCATCAATCCCGGCAATGTCGGCTTCAAGGAGAAGAAGGACCGGCAGTTCGGCGCCATCGTCGAGACCGCCATCAAGCATGGCAAGCCGGTGCGCATCGGGGCCAACTGGGGCTCGCTCGATCAGGAGCTGCTCACCCACCTGATGGACGAGAATTCGAAGAAGCCGAATCCGCTCGAGGCGCGCGCGGTGACGCGCGAGGCCATGGTGCAGTCGGCGTTGCTCTCGGCCCAGCGCGCCGAGGAGATCGGCCTGCCGCGCAACCGCATCATCCTGTCGGCCAAGGTCTCGGCCGTGCAGGACCTGATCGCGGTCTACATGGATCTCGCCAAGCGCTCCGACTACGCCATCCATCTCGGCCTCACCGAGGCCGGCATGGGCTCGAAGGGCATCGTCGCCTCCTCGGCCGCGCTCGGCATCCTGCTGCAGCAGGGCATCGGCGACACCATCCGCGTCTCGCTCACCCCGGAGCCCGGCGGTGACCGCACTCTCGAGGTCAAGGTCGCGCAGGAGATCCTGCAGACCATGGGCTTCCGCGTGTTCGTGCCGCTCGTCGCCGCCTGTCCGGGCTGCGGGCGCACCACCTCGACAACGTTTCAGGAGCTCGCCGGCGACATCCAGACCTTCATCCGCGACTCGATGCCGGAATGGAAGACGCGCTATCCGGGCGTGGAGGCGCTCAACGTCGCCGTGATGGGCTGCATCGTCAACGGCCCGGGCGAGAGCAAGCATGCCGACATCGGCATCTCGCTCCCCGGCACCGGCGAGCAGCCGACCGCGCCGGTCTTCATCGACGGCAAGAAGGCGGCGACCTTGCGCGGTCCGACGCTCGCGGCCGACTTCAAGGCCATGGTGATCGACTACATCGAGCGCCGCTACGGCGCGGGTGGGGCAGGACGGACTGCGGCGGAGTAACGATCCGCGTCGCATGTGGAGTCAGGACGGAGGCGCGTCGCGTCGCAATCCGGCGCAATGCGACTACGCTCTCATTTGAGATGATGCGCCCGGGGAGCATTTCCAATGTCAGAAGCAGTGCGCAAAATCGAGCGATTGGCGGCCGGCCTGCACCACGACATGGAGGCGATCGCAGACGCGGTGGGAACGTTCCTGGTCGACGCCTTTCATCACCTGGCCTTGTTTGCAATCGGCGCGACGACAGTCTGGTCTGCGGCTGCCGTCTTCGTGGGCATGGTGAGCCAGGGAAGGGCGGATTTGTCGGACATCCTGTTGTTGTTCATCTATTTGGAGCTCGGCGCGATGATCGGCATCTATTTCAAGACCACGAGACTCCCCGTGCGATACTTGATCTACGTCGCAATCACCGCGTTGGGCCGCGTGTTGATCGAAATTGTCAGTGCGGAACATCGGACCGGGTTGGACATACTCGTTGTCACCGGAGCAATCTTGCTGTTGTCGTTTGCTGTTTTGGTTCTCCGGTTCGGTTCTTACCGATATCCGTCCGAGCAGCCTGCGAGCGATCTCAAACCGGACGCGGCGCGCGAGGCTGCCGCGTAGCGGGGGCGTGCTGTTGGAGTCGAGGCGGTCCCCGTCGCGTCCTGCACCGTCGAGGGGTGCGCGTCTCATCCCGCCAGCGCGCCGGCCGCGATATTGACCATCAGCGCCAGCAGTGTCGCGTTGAAGAAGAACGACAGCACGCCATGCGCCGCCACGGTGCGGCGGACCGATTTCGCCGTCACCGCCACATCGGAGACCTGCGAGGTCATGCCGATGACGAGCGAGAAGTAGAGAAAATCCCAATAGTCCGGCTGCTGCTTGCCCGGGAAGGCGAGCCCGCCGTCCTCGGGCCGCGCCTCGCCGTAGAATTGGTGTGCGTAGTGCAGCGCGAAGATCGTGTGGGTGAAGGCCCAGGACAGCGTGATCGTCGCCAGCGCCAGGACGAGATGGGCGGGCGCATGCGCAGCCTCCTTCGCGCCGAGCTCGGCCACGATGGCGCCGAGGCTCGCGAGCGCCGCGAGAGCGGGCAGCACCAGGAACGCGAAGCGATCCTCGTCCAGCAGCGCCGCGCGCCGGCGCATGCGGGCAACGTCGGAATCGGCCATGGCCCGCAATGCGAACGCCAGATAGATCGCGACGCAGGCATCCCAGCCAATGAGGATCCGCATCACCGGACGCCATTCGGCCGGCAGCACGACGCCGATCACGACGCCGAGCGCCGCAGCGATAAAGAGCCGCGGCCGCGCCCGCACGATCCGCAGGACGCGCGGCAGCCGCCGATGGGCGCGCTGCGAGGGCGAGGCGCCGGACGCACGGCCTGTGCTCTTCGCGTCGCCAGGGCTCATTTGTCGCGCTGCCAGGTCACGATCACCCGGACCACCTTGCCGGCCAGATTGGGGTGCGGCATCGGCGGGCTCTCGATGTGCAGGAGGTCGCCATCGAAGCGGATGAAGCGGGTCTGCTCTCCGCCGACCCATGCCTCGTTCCACGCCACCTCGACCTTGGTGGTCACCTTGCCGTCGGCGACCCGGTAACGGCCCGCATAGGAGATCATGGTGCGCAGCGCCTGCGCGCGCTCGGCGTCGGTCTGCGGCACTTTGCGCCCCTCGGCGGTGACGAGCGCAAGCCAGCGGCCCTCCGGGGTCGCGATCTGATAGCCCTTGGGGTGCTCGCCATAGATCGGCGTCACCGCCTTGGTCTCCTGGTCCTCGTAATTCACCGAGACCAGCTTCCAGGTGCCGACGATGCGGGCGCGGTCGGCCGCGTCCTCGGCGCGCGCCGGCAGCATCATCGATGACAGCCCGAACAGCAGCCCGAAGCCGATGAGAATCCCCCGCATGCGCGCCTCCTGGCATTTTTGTCGATGGCCGGTTCCGGCCCTATGATGGGCGCCGGCGGCGACCGCCGGCAACCCCACCCGAGGTGCGTGCAAGCCGCGCACGACGGAGCGTCGATTCCTTTGCCAAGCCGATCCGATTTCAGCAAGCGGCCCGTCGTGCGCGTCGCGTTCTTCGTCCTCGCGGTCGCGATCGTGCTCCCCTATGGGCTGGCGCCGCTCTACCGCTTCGTCGACCCGGTCTCCACCCTGATGCTCTGGCGCTGGGCGACCGGCGCCCGCGTCGAGCGCATCTGGACGCCGATCGGACGCATCGCGCCGGCCGTCCCGCTCGCCGTCATCGCCGCCGAGGACAACCGCTTCTGCAGCCATCATGGGGTCGATCTCGGCGAGTTGCGCGGCGTGATCGGCGGCATCGACGATGTGGACGATCTCGCCGATGTCCGTGGCGGCTCGACCATTACCCAGCAGGTCGCCAAGAACCTGTTTCTCTGGCAGGGGCGCAGCTACGTGCGCAAGGCGCTCGAATTCCCGCTCGCCCTGTGGCTCGACCTCGTGCTCCCCAAGCGGCGGCTGATGGAGATCTATCTCAACATCGCCGAATGGGGCCCGAACGGCGAATTCGGCGCCGAAGCCGGGGCGCGACGCGCCTTCAACCGGTCCGCCCTTCATCTCGACCCGCGCGAGGCGGCGCTGCTCGCCGCCATGCTGCCCAATCCGCACCGGCGCGACGCCCGTTCGCCGGCGCCCGCGCTGCGTCGGCTCGCCGGGCTTTACCAGGGCCGGATGGCGGCCAGGCCGGGTCTCGACGCCTGCGTGCGCGCCCGGGTCCGGAGGGCCAGTTGGGAGAGGGACGTTGGGAGAGGGACAGTTGGGAGAGGGACACTGTCGGGAGAGGGACACTAGCCTCGGCCGGCGGCTTCCTCTATAAGCCCGGCTTCCGAACCATTGAGTTCCGCGGGCGCCCGGCGCCTCAGAAATTCGTCAAGGAGAACAATGCCATGGCCGTGCCGCGAAAAAAGACCTCGCCGTCTCGCCGGGGCATGCGCCGCTCTGCCGATGCGCTGAAGCGGCCGACCTACGTCGAGGACAAGGATTCCGGCGAGCTGCGTCGCCCGCACCATATCGATCTCAAGACCGGCATGTATCGCGGCCGCCAGGTGCTCAAGCCGAAGACCGAGGTCTGACGCCCGGGCCTCGGGCCGTGGTCTCGGCCGTGTCACGGGCCAGCGACGTGCGGTTGCGCGCATCCGGCCGGATCCGCCGGAAGGCGCTGTGATCGGCAGCGGCGGCCGCGGCAGGGAGGGTGGCATGTTTCTGGTCGGGTTTCCGCTGCTCATCATCCCGTTCGCGATCTACAACATGATCGCCTTTCTGCTCCCCGGCATCGGCTGGTCGCAGGAGATCATCCGCGTCCCCTTGATGTCGGGCGCCGACTGGTCCTGCACGCCGGGCGAGCTCCTGGTCGCATTCGCGGCCATCGTGCTGTGGTTCGAGATCCTCAAGGCGATGCGGATCAATCCCCGCAGCATCATCGACCACCTGCTCTCGACGCTGCTCTTCCTCGGCATGACGGCCGAGTTCCTGCTGGTCAAGGAAGCGGCGTCTGGCACCTTCTTCCTGCTCCTGGTCATCAGCTTCGTCGACGTCGTCGCGGGCTTCACCATGATCCGCATCGCACCGCGCCCCGTCATCGTCGACGCGGCCGCCCCGGGCGCGCCGCCCGTCAACGCCCAGGTCTGACGCCCCGGACTCCTCAGCATGCGCGACTTCCACCTGCCCGGCCGCTCGCCGGTGTTCGCCACCGAAGGGATGGTCGCGACCTCCCATCCGCTCGCGAGCGTCACGGCGCTCGAGATGCTGCAGGCGGGCGGCAGCGCGGCGGATGCCGCGGTGGCTGCGGTCGCCGCGCTCGGCGTGCTCGAGCCGCAGATGACCGGGATCGGCGGCGATTGCTTTTGCCTCGTCGCCAAGCCCGGCGCTCCGATATGGGGCTACAACGGCTGTGGCCGCGCGGGCGCTGCGGCCAGCGCGGAGGCGCTGCTCGCCCAAGGCGTGCGGGAGATCGACGCCGACTCGGTCCATGCCGTCACCATCCCGGGCGCGATCGAAGCCTGGGATGCGATCCTGCGTGCGCATGGCCGCTTCGGGCTCGATCGCGCACTTCAACCCGCCATCCGATTTGCCGAGCAGGGCACCCCGGTCGCGCCGCGCGTCGCCTACGACTGGTCGCTTTTCGCCGACGCGCTGACGCGTGATCCGGGCGCTGCGTGTCACTTCCTTCGCAACGGCCGCGCGCCCGCCGTTGGCGACATCATGAAATACCCGGCACTCGCCGCGACGCTGCGCGCGGTCGCGGCGAACGGGCCGACAGCCTTCTACGAAGGTCCTGCCGCCGCCGAGATCGTGGCGACACTGGCGCCGCGCGGCTCGTTCCTCACGCGCGATGATTTTGCCCGCCACCATGGCGACGTGACGGCCCCGATCAGCACCGATTATCGCGGTCTCGACATTGTCGAGCTGCCGCCGAACGGGCAGGGGCTGGTGGCGCTGTTGATCCTCAACATCCTCGAGCGCTTCGACGTCGCTGCCCTCGAGCCGGGAAGCCCCGAGCGGCTGCATCTCCAGCTCGAAGCCGCGCGGCTCGCCTATGCGGTGCGCGACACGCACATTGCGGATCCGGCGCACATGCGCGTGCCCGTCCCGGCACTGCTCGACAAGGCGTTTGCGGGCGAGCTTGCCGCCCGCATCGATCCCCGAAAGCGCGTGCCGCTGCCGCCGGCGCCGACGCCCGGCACCCACACCGTGCTGGTGAGCGTGGTCGATCGCGATCGCACTGCCGTGACGTTGATCAACTCGGTCTTTCGCGAGTTCGGCGTACGCATCGCGACCGAGAACACCGGCGTCCTGTTGCACAACCGGGGGTCCGGCTTCGTCGTCGATCCCGCGCATCCGAACGCGATCGGGCCCTCGAAGCGGCCCTTGCACACGCTCATTCCGGCGCTCGCCATGCGGGATGGACGCTGCGAAATGTCGTTCGGCGTCATGGGCGCGCATTATCAGGCCATGGGCCATGCGCAGTTCGTCGTGAACACGATGGATTATCGCATGGACCTGCAGGAGGCGCTCGAATATCCGCGCTTCTTCTTCGCCGGAGAGACCATCGAGGTCGAACGCGGCGTATCGCCGGCCGCAGTCGCGGGCCTGCGCGAGCGTGGCCACGAGGTGCGGCTCCGTCCGCTGCCGCTTGGAGGCGGGCAGGCGATCCGCATCGATTGGCAGCGCGGCGTGCTGATCGGCGCCTCCGACCATCGCAAGGATGGCTGCGCGCTCGGCTACTAATTTAGTGCTGCGAAATTGTTCGCGTCAGGTGAGACGGAAGACGCGGCGCCCCGCCCACGCCATGTCGACGCCCCGGGCCGCGTAGGCCGCGATCGCATCGGCGGGCTCGGCGCGCCGGCGCTCGCGGGTCTGCGGCAGCTGGCGCTCGGTCGCGATCAGATGGGCGAGAAAGCCCGCGTGCGGACGGCCCTGCAGGCCTGGTTCGCTGCGCGCGATCGGCTGCAGCGGGATCAACGCGCGGGCCGGCGCGTTCGCTGGCGCGGAGGCGCGCGATCCCGCCTCGCGCGCGGCGCCGTCCGCAACGGCGGCGACGATCGAGCCTCGGATGGCGGTGACCGACGTCATCGGCAAATCCTGTTTCGAACCGGCACAGGCGCGGTTCGGTTGCTCCAAGCGTCGCAAGGAGCATGCCGCGCGCGAGCGTGCCGCAACCGGCTGTTAACCACAACGCGCAGGCGTGGGTTTCCACAGTGTTCAGGATTTTCTCGCGAGATGGGCCGGGATCGCGCTCGGCATGTGCGCGCGCGGCGTCGATGTGCCCGCGCCGGGATTGCCGGTGACCCGGATTGAGACGCCTTTGCGCCGCCGACTATTATGCGCGCGGTCGCCCGTGGGGCGCGCCGGAGCGGCGCGGCCCAACGGCGTGGCGGTGAGGTCGATTACTTGCCCTTGTCGGTCAGGCGGTCGAGACGGCGCTGCATCTCGTCCATCTGCTTCTTGAGATCGTCGATCTCGCCGCCTTCGGGCGGCGCCGCCTTGCCGGGCTCGCCGCCGGATGCGCCGGGCTGCGCCTCACGGCGCGGGAACGGCGCGAACATCGCGAACGCGCGCTCGAACATCTCCATGTTGCGTCGGGCCATGTCCTCGAGCGGACCGAAGCCGCTCACCCCGAACGCCTGCGCCATCTGGTCGCGGAATTTGCCCTGCTCGCGTGCGAGCGTGTCGATGGAGACTTCGAGATAGCGCGGCACCAGCATCTGCATGCTGTCGCCATAGAAGCGGATGAGCTGGCGCAGGAAGGTGATCGGCAACAGGTTCTGCCCTTCCTTGTTCTCCTGCTCGAAGATGATCTGGGTCAGCACCGAGCGCGTGATGTCTTCGCCGGTCTTGGCGTCATAGACGACGAAATCCTCGCCCGCCTTCACCATCGAGGCGAGATCCTCGAGCGTCACATACGTGCTGGTGCCGGTATTGTAGAGCCGCCGGTTCGCGTACTTCTTGATGATGACCGGATCGTCGGGTTTCGCCATGGGGCGCGTCGCTCTGTCTGCCGCGCCGGTGGGCCCGGCGGGTCTGAACTGCAAAAATAGGCGGTTTCCGCGGGCCCGGCTATCCTTTTTCTGACACGAGGTTACTGCCGGTTTCTGACCTGCGGTGACGGCCCGGCGCCCCGCACCGTGATGACATGGATCAAACCGCCGACGATCCCCATATGGTTGAGACGGTAGTAACGTTGACACGGTCCGACGGGCTGTCGAGGATGCGAAACAAGGTCAGCGGGGAAGTCGGGACCGACCCGAAACAATAGGTGGGGCGGCGGTGGCGGCGGTTTTTGCGGACCGCGCGGCTCACCCCAACATAAGGAGCTTGGTTAAATGCAGGACGACATCGTCATCGTCTCGGCGGCGCGCACTCCGGTAGGCGCCTTCAACGGGGCTTTCGCCAATGTGCCGGCGCATGAGCTCGGCAGGATCGCGATCAAGGCCGCGCTCGAGCGGGCCGGCGTCGAGGGCGGCCGGGTCTCGGAGGTCATCATGGGCCAGATCCTGACCGCCGGGCAGGGTCAGAACCCGGCCCGGCAGGCATCGATCGCGGCCGGCATTCCGGTCGAGAGCCCGGCCTGGGGCGTGAACCAGCTGTGCGGATCCGGCCTGCGCGCCGTCGCGCTCGGCTATCAGGCGATCGTCAACGGCGACTCCGACGTCGTGGTGGCGGGCGGCCAGGAGTCGATGAGCATGGCGCCCCACTGCGCCCATCTGCGCAACGGCGTGAAGATGGGCAACTACGAGATGATCGACACGATGATCAAGGACGGCCTGTGGGACGCCTTCAACGGCTATCACATGGGCACCACGGCCGAGAACGTCGCCAAGCAGTGGCAGATCACGCGATCGCAACAGGACGAGTTCGCGGTCAAATCGCAGAACAAGGCCGAGGCGGCCATGAAGTCCGGCCGCTTCAAGGACGAGATCACGCCGGTGACGATCAAGACGCGCAAGGGCGACGTGGTGGTCGAGACCGACGAGTATCCGAAGGCGGGCGTGACGATGGACTCGATCGCCAAGCTGCGTCCAGCCTTCGACAAGGAAGGCACGGTCACGGCCGCCAACGCCTCCGGCATCAATGACGGCGCCGCCGCCCTCGTGCTGATGAAGGCGACCGAGGCGAAGAAGCTCGGCAAGACGCCGCTCGCGCGCATCGTGTCGTGGGCGCATGCCGGCGTCGATCCGTCGATCATGGGCACCGGACCGATCCCGGCCTCGCGCTCGGCGCTCAAGAAGGCGGGCTGGAAGATCGAGGACCTCGACCTGATCGAGGCGAACGAGGCGTTCGCAGCCCAGGCCTGCGCGGTCAACAAGGACCTCGGCTGGGACACCGGCAAGGTCAACGTCAATGGCGGCGCGATCGCTCTCGGCCACCCGATCGGCGCCTCCGGCGCGCGCGTGCTCGTCACCCTGCTCCACGAGATGCAGAAGCGGAACGCCAAGAAGGGCCTGGCGACGCTGTGCATCGGCGGCGGCATGGGCATCGCGATGTGTGTTGAGAGATAAGAGACGAACATGGAACGGCGAGGACGGACGATCGTTCGTCCTCGTACGTTCATGTTTCGCCAAACAGGGAGGAAAGCATGGCCCGCGTGGCAGTGGTCACCGGCGGAACGCGCGGCATCGGCGCCGCGATCTCCAAGGCCTTGAAGGAGGCCGGATGCACGGTTGCGGCCAATTACGGCGGCAACGACGAGGCGGCGCAGAAATTCAAGAGCGAGACCGGCATCCCGGTGTACAAGTGGGACGTCTCCTCGTTCGACGCCTGCGCGGCGGGGCTCAAGCAGGTCGAATCCGATCTCGGACCGGTCGAGATCCTGGTCAACAACGCCGGCATCACCCGTGACTCCATGTTCCATCGCATGAAGCCGGAGCACTGGAGCGCCGTCATCAACACCAATCTCAACTCGCTGTTCAACATGTGCCGGCCCGTGATCGAAGGCATGCGCACGCGCAAGTTCGGGCGGGTGATCAACATCTCGTCGATCAACGGCCAGAAGGGCCAGATGGGCCAATCCAACTACTCGGCCGCCAAGGCGGGCGAGATCGGCTTCACCAAGGCGCTCGCGCAGGAGAACGCGCGCGCCGGCATCACCGTGAACGCGATCTGTCCCGGCTACATCAACACCGAGATGGTGCAGGCGGTGCCGAAGGACGTGCTGGAGAAATCGATTCTGCCGCTCATCCCGGCCGGCCGGCTCGGCGAGCCGGAGGACATCGCGCGCTGCGTCGTCTTCCTCGCCTCCGACGACGCAAGCTTCATCACCGGCTCGACGCTCTCGGCGAACGGCGGTCAGGTGATGATGTGAGCGATTGAGCGATGATGTGAGAAGGCTCGAATAGGCACAGCGAAAGAGCGGATCGGGACTCTCCCGACCCGCTCTCGGCATTCAACGAATAGTCAGTTCAGTCGTACCGCTCGAGGTGCGCGATCGTGCCGCTGTGCGGGTCGATCGTCATCTCGACGTGCCTGCCAGTCATGTCACGGCCGTCGACGTGCCAAGCGCCGTCATAGAGCTCGATCTTGCGAATGTCGACAACACCGTTCATCCCGGCGACGTCGCGCGCTTCGTCGACCGTGATCCTGTCGGGTGCAACCCCCACGGTTTGCGCCGGCGCACTGGCCGGCAGGGCAAAAAGGCTCATGAGCAGCGCTGCGGCTGCGACGGTCGTTCGCATAACGGCCTCCTGATGGATTTGACGCATAACCAACGCCGGAAGCCGCGACGGGTTGCGCTGCGGGGGCGAGTTCCTTCACCCCGGGTTCCATTCGGGCGGTGCGAGCTCGAACCGGGAGAAGTCGAATCCTGGCGAAACTGTGCAACCGACCAGCGTCCAGTCGCCCCGGCTTTCCGCCGACTGCCATGCTCCGGCCGGCACGATCGCCTGCGGCCGTTCGCCGGCCGCGAGATCGGCGCCCAGCGTGATGTGCGTGACCGGCCCGTCGTCACCGGAGGCGAGCGCGAGTGCCAGTGGCGCGCCGGCGTGCCAATGCCAGACCTCGGCCGCGTCGATGCGGTGCCAGTGCGAGCGCTCGCCGCGCGCGAGCAGAAAGTAGATTGCGGTCGACGCCGCGCGTCCGTCGCGGACCGTGTGCGCATCGCGGAAGGTCTCGCGAAAGTGTCCGCCTTCGGGATGCGGTTTGAGCTCGAGCAGGCGGATGACCTCGGCGGCGGTGAGCACGGCGCGTGTCCCCGATTCCGAACTTCGGGTTCGCGGCACTAGCGCTCAGGACCGGTTCTTGCGCGCCCGCACTTCCGCGAACACGTCTGCGGCCGATCGGCCGGCGAGCCCGACCGCCTGCGCGACCGCCGGCACGTCGGCGCGCAAGAACACGTTCGCGCGTTTCTCCGAACCGATCGTCGACGGAATCGTCGGCCTGCCGGCGGCGACCTGGCGCCGTGCCTCCTCGGAGCGCGCCTGCAGGTCCTTGTTGTCGGGCTCGACGGTCAGCGCGAAACGGATATTGGCCTCGGTGTATTCATGTCCGCAGTAGATCTGGGTGTCGTCCGGCAGCGCGCGCAGCTTCAACAGCGAGTCCCACATCATCGGCGGCGTGCCCTCGATCACCCGGCCGCAGCCGATCGAGAACAGCGTGTCGCCCACGAAGGCGAGACGGTCGGCATCGAACACGTATGAGATGTGACCGGCGGTGTGGCCGGGTGTCTCGAGCACGCGCGCCGTGAGCTTGCCGACATTGACGCGATCGCCTTCGCCGACGGTGGCGTCGACGTCGGGAATGCGGGCAGCCTCGTTGCGCGGCGCCGTGACGCGACAGCGGTGACGCGCCTTGAGCTCGGCGATCCCGCCGGTGTGATCGGCGTGATGATGGGTGACGAGAATGTCGGTGAGGCGCCAGCCCGTCGCCTGCAGCGCGGCCTCCACCGGCGCCGCCTCGGGAGCATCGATGGCGGCGGTCGCCCCGCTGGCAGGGTCGTGAATGAGGACTCCGAAATTGTCTTGCAGGCAGCGGAACAGACGGATCTCGGCGGGCATGGGCAACTCGGGTTCCAATATTTGATTAAGCAATCATCCGCTTTCGCGCCGGGCCACGCAACAAGGTAACGCCTTCGTGCTACCCTTCGGCCATGACGTACGATGTCGTCGATCTACGCGGCTTTTACGCCCAGCGGCTCGGGATTGTGGCGCGCCGCTTCGTCGGCCGCGGCATCCGGGCCCTGTGGGCGGATACGCGCGGGCTGTGCGTCGTCGGCGTCGGCTATCCGACGCCCTATCTCGGACTCTTTCGCGAGGAGGCGGAGCGCTGCCTCGCCTTCATGCCGGCGGTGCAGGGCGTGGTGAAATGGCCATCCGCCACCCCGACGCTCACAGCCCTTGTCGACGAATATGAGCTGCCGCTTCCCGACTCGTCGGTCGACCGGATGCTGCTCGTTCATGCGTTGGAAATGTCGCACGACGCGCCGACGCTTCTGCGCGAGGTCTGGCGGGTGCTGGCGTCCGGAGGCAGGCTTCTGGCCGTGGTGCCGAACCGGCGCGGCCTGTGGGCCCGCATCGACACCACGCCGTTCGGCCATGGGCGGCCCTATTCGCGCTCGCAGATCACCCAGCTTCTGCGCGAGACCTGGTTCACGCCCACCTCGTGGGGTGAGGCGCTCTATCTGCCGCCGGTGTCGCGTGGCTGGTTCCTGCGCGCGGCGGTCGCGTGGGAGCGCGCCGGCGCGACCACCTCAGCGCCGTTTGCGGGCGTGCATATCGTCGAAGCGACGAAGCAGGTCTATCGCGCACTTCCGGCCCGCCGGGAAAGACGTCAGCTCGTGCCCGGTCTTGCCCCTGTGCTCGAGCCAGTGCTCACGCCCTCGGCGGGCCGCACAGGCTGAACGCGGCCTCGAGCGGCCGCTCCCCGATCCACTCGCCCCTGCTTGAATTGGACGGCTCAGTCGCCCTGTGGTCCCTGGGCGTCGTCGTTCTCCATGGGACGCGGCCCCATGTCGTTGCGCGGGCCGCGGTGCCGCCGCCGGCGGCGGTGGAAGCGATCCCCGCCCTGGTTGTCGTAGCCGTTCTGGCCGTGCCCCTGCTGGCCGGGGTTGCCTCCCATGCCCTGGTGCGGCTGCTGCGGCTGGCCGCCGCCGCCGGTGATGAACGACGGCAGCCGATCGACATTGCCGTCCTCATGGCCGCGGTGGTGGCGCTCGCCGCCGCCCTGCTGCGGACGGCCGCCGCCGTATTGCTGCTCGCGGGGGGCGTAGAACTGGGCATCGCGCGGCAGGTAGGGCTGGGGATCCCGGGTGCCGAACTGCGGCGGCTGGTCGCCGCCCGCATGCGCCGGCTGCGTCGCGCCCTCCTCGTCGCCCTCGTCGAACGATTCGTCCTGCGCGTCGTTCCCGCCGTGCGTGTCGTTGCCGGTGCTCTCCTGGCGATAGAAATTGGGCTGGTTCTGCCGGAACTGCTCCTGCACCGCCGCGATCAAGCGGAAATAGTGCTCGGCATGCTGGTAGTAATTTTCCGCCCCCACGGGGTCGCCTGACGCCTGCGCGTCGCGGGCGAGCTGCACGTACTTCTCCGCCACATGCGATGCCGTACCGCGAATCTTGATGTCCGGCCCGTTCGACTCGTAAACCCGGGTCAACGGATTGTGACTCTTGCGGTTGCGCCCCCGCATGCGTTTGTTCTGACCGTTTCTCATGGCTTGCTTGTTCGCCAACCCCTGCTTTGCGACGGCCTCACGCCGCCAATGGACTGAAAATTCATCCGTGACCGACAGGCTGCCCCTCATCATCCGGCGGCGGGCACGAAAGAGGACCGGTCTCGCGTCCTTGTCGACCCCTCCCAGGCCGCAGACTTCCGAGGCGTTCGCTCATCGACATGTCGACTGTGGTAGCGCGATGGCCAAATTTATCCAGCGAGTGTTATCGGGAGCCGCGCCTCGCAAATCCGCGGTCGGCACGTGGCCTGCCCGGTGTGCTCAGCTCCGCAACGATGCCGCGGTTCGCCCGCCTTTCATCTCGCGCCGCGCGAATCCCTCGGGAGTCTCGCTTGCGCCTAGCCGATGAAGCATTCGACCTCAAGCCGGCGAACCGTGAAGCGTATCGTCTGGTTTCGCTGTTCGCCCCGCTCGCCGCCTGCCTCACGGAGCCGCTGCTCGGGGCATCAGGGACGGCGTGCCGACACAACTTGGGTCGTTTCGTACCCAGAACGTAGTCGTTCCGAGGGCATAAGCCAAGGGGTTTTTTTGCGTTTTTTCCCCGGGCCGGCGTTGGCCGGGGAGGGGGCGGCGCCTCAAGAATCGCGTCGGGCGAGCACCACGCGCGGCCGGCCGGCGAGGTCGAAGCGCGGTTCGCCCGGCACCGCGAGGCCGTGGCGCCGGAACAGCGCCGCGACGGCGTCGGCCTGACCGACGCCGATCTCGACCGCCAGCCATCCGCCACGCGCGAGCAGCCGCGCCGCATCGGCCGCGATCGCACGATAGGCCAGGAGCCCGTCACATCCGCCGTCGAGCGCAGGCCGCGGGTCATAATGGCGCACCTCGGGGGCGAGTGTCGCGATGTCCCCGGTCGGAATATAGGGCGGATTGGACACCACAAGGTCGCATTGGCCAACGAGCGCCGCGCCGAAATCGCACAGCACGAACGCGGCACGGTCCGCAAAGCCGAGCCGCGTCGCATTGGCGCGGGCGAGCGCCAGCGCGCCGGGGTCGCGATCGGTTCCGATACCCATCGCGCCTGGGAACTCGGACAAGAGCGCCAGCAGAATCGCGCCCGACCCGGTGCCGAGATCGGCGATCCGCGCCGGTGGCGTGCCGGCGGTGACCGACAGGACGGCCTCCACCACCGTTTCGGTCTCCGGCCGCGGAACCAGAACGGCGGGATCGACTGCGAGCGGCAGGCTCCAGAACTCCTTGGCGCCGACGATCCGCGCCACCGGCTCATGCGCGAGGCGGCGCGCCATGGCGCCGGCCAGCGCCTCGGCTTCGCCACTCGTCAGCGTGTGCGCGAATTGGAGCGTGAGTCCGCGGTGGTCGAGCCCGAGCGTGTGCCCGACGAGCAGTCTGGCGTCGAGCTCCGGGCTCTCCAGGCCGCGGCGGCGGAACTGTTCCGCAAGCGCGCGCCGCGCCTGCGCCACCGTCAGTCCGGGCGCCAGCTGCGGCGCGTCCGCGGTGTCCATCACCCCCGCTGTCGCGGTCCCGCTCATGCGCTGCCGCTTTCGGCCGCGAGCAGCGTCGCCTGATGCTCGGTGGTCAGGGCATCGATGATTTCACCCAGCGCCTCGCCCTCGATCACCTGCGGCAGCTTGTAGAGGGTCAGGTTGATGCGATGGTCGGTGACGCGGCCTTGCGGAAAATTGTAGGTGCGGATGCGCTCGGAGCGATCGCCCGAGCCGACCTGGCCGCGCCGCTCGGCGGCGCGCTCGGCGTCGCGCTTGCTCCGCTCGGCGTCGTACAGCTTGGCCCGCAGCAGGGCCATCGCCTTCGCGCGGTTGCGGTGCTGCGAGCGTTCTTCCTGCACCAGCACCACGATGCCGGAGGGGATGTGCGTCACGCGCACCGCCGATTCGGTCTTGTTGACGTGCTGCCCGCCGGCGCCGCCCGACCGCATGGTGTCGATGCGCAGGTCCGCCTCGTTGATGGCGATGTCGACGTCCTCGGCTTCCGGCAGCACCGCCACGGTCGCGGCCGACGTATGGATGCGCCCCGAGCCTTCGGTCGCCGGCACGCGCTGCACGCGGTGCACGCCCGATTCGAACTTGAGCCTGGCGAAGGCGCCGCGGCCGCGAATTTCCGCGATCGCTTCCTTGTAGCCGCCCATCGGGCCGTCGCTCGCCGAGATGAGCTCGGCCTGCCAGCCCTGCGCCGCCGCGTAGCGCTCGTACATGCGCAGGAGATCGCCGGCGAACAGCGCCGCCTCGTCGCCCCCGGTGCCGGCGCGGATTTCCAGCATCACGTTGCGCTCGTCCATCGCGTCCTTGGGGATGAGCGCGAGGCGGATCTCGTGCGCCAGCGCCTCGCGCCGCGCCTCGAGCTCGGGCTTCTCCGCCGCTGCGGCCGCCCGCATCTCGGGATCCGGATCGGCGATCATCGAGTCGAGGCCGGCGATCTCCGCATCGACGGCGCGATACGCCTTCACCCGGTCGACCACCGGCGTGATCTCGGCCAGCTCGCGCGACAGCTTGACGAAGGTCTCGGGCGCGATCTGGCGCGCGAGCTCGGCCTCCACCATCGCGTGGCGGGCGAGCAGGGCGTCGAGCTTGGCTTCGGGCAGCGTCGTCACGGAAAATGCTCTTCGGCGCTCTTGGGCGGTGTCCGGCGTCCACGAGATAGCGGTTCGCCGCGGAAAATGCGACCGGTCCGGCGCAGCTCGCGCCCCCGATCCGATGTTAAGCGGGCAGGCCTTCGGCCGCCGCGAAGGCGGCGAGCTTGTCGCGGATCGAGCCGGACCCGTCGACCTTGTTGATCAGCGAGCCGAGCAGCGTCTCGGCCTTGGCGGCGTCGAGCTCGAGCAGCAGCGCCTTCACCGGGCCCACTGCCGATGGGACGAGGGAGAGCGAGCGATAGCCGAGCCCGACCAGTGCCAGCGCGCCGAGCGGAGTCGAGGCGAGCTCGCCGCACAGGGTCGCGGGTTTGCCATGCGCCTTGGCCCGATCGGCGATCATCTTCAGCGCGCGCAGCACCGGCGGGGAGAGCTCGTCGAAGCGGGCCGACACCCGCGCATTGCCGCGGTCGACCGCATAGAAGAACTGCACGAGGTCGTTCGAGCCGACCGAGAGGAAGTCCACCCGGTCGAGCAGCTCGTCGAGCTGGAACAGCAGCGAGGGCACCTCGAGCATGGTCCCGATCGCCACCCGCTCGGGCAGGCGGTGCCCGTGCCGGCGCAGATGCGTGAGCTCGCGCTCGACCAGGGCCTTGGCGTCGTCGAATTCATGGACCGCGGCGACCATCGGGAACATGATGCGCAGCTCGCGTCCCGCCGCCGCGCGCAGCATCGCCCGCACCTGGCTGCGCAGCAGGCCCGGGCGATCGAGACCGAGCCGGATCGCCCGCCACCCCAGCGCGGGGTTCTCCTCCTCGAAGTTGCGCATGTAGGGCAGCACCTTGTCGCCGCCGATGTCGAGCGTGCGGAAGGTGACCGGCCGGCCGGAGGCCGCCTCGAGCACGGAGCGGTAGAGCTGCTGCTGCTCGCTCGCGCGCGGGAACTGGGAGGCGACCATGAACTGCATCTCGGTGCGGAACAGCCCGATGCCGGCTGCGCCGGTCTCCGCGATCTGCGGCAGGTCGACCACCAGCCCGGCATTCACAAAGAGCGTCACCGGCACGCCGTCGCGGGTGACGCAGGGCCTGTCGCGCAGCGCCTGGTACTGGAGCTGGCGGCGCGCACGCACGCGCACGCGTTCCGCATAGGCCGACTGCACGTCCGAGGGGGGGCGGACATAGACGTCGCCCGAGCTGCCGTCGACGATGATGGCGTCGCCCGGATCCACCACGCCGGTCGCATTGGGGATCTCGCCGACCGCGGCGATGCCGAGCGCGCGCGCCACGATCGCGACGTGGGAGGTCGGCCCGCCTTCCTCCAGCACCAGGCCGCGCAGCCGCTTGCGGTCGTAGTCGAGCAGGGCGGCCGGTCCCATCATGCGGGCGACCAGGACCGCGTTCTCGGGCAGGCTCTCGCGCGCGGGGGCGTGGTCGTGCCCGAGCAGCTGGCGCAGCAGCCGGTTGGCGAGATCCTCGAGGTCATGCAGGCGCTCGCGCAGATAGGGATCGGTCTGGCGCAGCATGCGGGCGCGGATGTCGGAATGCACGCGTTCGACCGCGGCCTCCGCGGTCAGGCCGGTCATGACGGCCTCTTCCAGCTTGTGCACCCAGCCGCGATCGTTGGCGAACATGCGGTAGGCTTCGAGCACCTCGCGATGCTCGCCCGCCGCCGCGACGTCTCCGTGCTCGAACATGCGGTCGAGGTCGGCGCGCAGGCTCTCGAGCGCGGTCTCGAGGCGCTTGCGCTCGCCCGGCAGGTCGTCGGCGATGAAGTTCGTGATCACGACGCGCGGCTCGTGCAGAACCACGTAGCCGAGCGCGATCCCGTCGTTGAGCGCCGTCCCGTTGAGGTTGAGGGCGCGCCGCGCCAGCGGCTCGGCGCCGGGCTTGGCGATCGCCAGCAGCTCCCCCGAGGCGATCATCTCGGCGAGAACCATCGCGGTCGTCTGCAGCGCCTCCTCTTCCTCCTCCGAGTAGGTGCGCCGCGCGCGATTCTGCACCACCAGCACGCCGAGCGTGTTGCCGGCCCGCAGGACCGGCACGCCGAGGAACGAGTGGTAGATCTCCTCGCCGGTTTCCGGCCGATACGAGAAGGCGGGATGGTTCTGCGCGTCCGACAGGTTGATCGGGTTGGCCTCGCTCGCCACCAGGCCGACCAGGCCTTCGTCCTGGCGCAGCACGGTCTGGTGGACCGCCTCGCGCTTCAATCCTTCGGTGGCGTAAAGCTCGAGCGTGCCGTCGACGCGCAGCACGTAGACGGAGCAGACCTCCGCCACCATGTTGGCGGCAATCAGCACCACGATCTTGTCGAGGCGGTCCTGCGCGCTGACCGGCTCCGCCATCACTTCGCGAAGCCGCCGCAACAGCACGCGCGGACCGCCAAGCGCGCCGCGCATGGCGGGAGGTCCTTTTCGGGCCGTCAGACCGAGCGAACCCGGCTGTCCATCGTTGAGATTGCGCGCGGGGGCGGCCCGCGCGGTCACCACTAGGGCTATAGCCAATGCAACATGCGTGCCGCAAGCAAAACGGCATGCTGCATTGCGCCAAAAACCCGCCGTCCCGTCATA
>DASTZX010000295.1:0-3623 GCA_035764045.1 Xanthobacteraceae bacterium
AGTTGCAGACTGAGCGGCGCCGAATCCGCGTAAGGCACAATCTGATCGGCCTCGCTTTGAATGACGAGCACGGGCACGTCGATGCTCCTGAGGTCATCGGTGAAGTCGGTCTCGGAGAACGCCTTGATGCATTCATAGCCGGCCTTGACGCTTCCCATCATGCCCTGCCGCCACCAGTTGCGGATCAGCCCCTCGATTGGCGCAACGCCCGTCTGGTTGAAATTGTAGAACGGGCCTGTCGGGATATCGAGGTAGAGCTGGGCCCGATTGTTGGCCAAAGCGGCGCGATAGCCGTCGAACACCTCGATCGGCGTTCCCCCCGGGTTTGAATCCTTTTTGACCATCACCGGCGGAACGGCGTCGAGCAGGACAGCGCTGGAAACGCGGCCGGGCTCCGAACGCGCGACATAATGCGCGACTTCGCCGCCTCCGGTGGAATGTCCGACGTGAACGGCATTCTTCAGGTCCAGCGCCCGCACGAGTTCCTTCACGTCCTCGGCATAGGTATCCATCTCATTGCCGCCGTCGGTCTGGCTAGAGCGGCCGTGTCCGCGACGATCGTGGGCGACGACGCGATAGCCTTGACCGAGGAAGAACATCAGCTGGTTATCCCAATCGTCGGCGCTCAGGGGCCACCCATGATGGAAGACGATCGGCTGTGCGTTTTTCGCGCCCCAGTCCTTGTAGAAGATTTCAACGCCGTCGCGCGTGGTAATGGTGGCCATCGTTCGCCTCCTTTTTGAAGAGCGCTCGGCAACTTAGGGGCGGTGGCCTGTTGGCGATTGAACGTCCGTGCTCTTGTTGATCGATTGTGGTCGGAACTCACTGCAGCGCCTTCACTCAGGAATGCCGGCGGCTGGCATACGCCCGGGCGGCGAGGCCCGCATGAGGTCGGACGCGGACAAGCTCAGATCGAGCAAAGCATTTCCGGTCACGCTCCGGCGCAACGCGGTCCGGGTCGAAACGTCATGGCCGGGCTTGTCCCGGCCATCCACGCCTTCGCGGCACGGCGAGAAAAAATGAGGCCATGGTGCTGAGCGAATCGGTGCTGAGTGGATCGCGCGACGGGACGTCGAGCCCGATCGGCGCGTCAAGCGATCGATAGAACCGCACCGCAGTATGCGCGGCCGTATGTTTGCTTTCCGTCGGGGTCGAATTGCATCAGCTCGGCGCATGACGTGACGCGGCCGTCGGTATGGGACCGGTAAACAACGACCAGCCTGCGCTGCTCCTGGTCCCACACGTAGCCTTCGAGGACGAAGTGCAGCGATTTGATCTGCGCCAGCGCCTTTTCCCAGTAGGTCCGCAATGCGTCCTTGCCGCGCACGCGCGCGCTGTTGGTCAGCGTCGCCGCGATGGGGCTCTCGAACTCGCAATCGTCACGAAAGTGAGCGAGCACGTCCTCAACGCGCCGTGCGTTCCAGTTCGAGATCCATGTCGAAGCAAACTCGGCGGCAAACTCTCGATCGAGCATCGTCAACTCCCGGCTTGGCGGCTCCGGCCGGCCGGCTTCAACCGACCGCATCAGCGATTTATCAAATCCCTCTCACAGGCAAATCACGTTCCGCTGAAAGTCTTTCCTGGTGCCCGATCATCAGGGAAGCGAACATCAGGGGCGCGCAGCGGGCGGCGCGGCCGATCGTTGGCATTGCCCGGTGCAAGCGGGCAATCCGGCAATCACAAACGACTGCTCTGTTGAGTCATCGACCGCTTGCGCGGGCGATGACGGAGTGCGCTGTCGCGCCGCCGCGGCTCACGCCGCCGGCTCGGTCTCGTCCTCGGCCGGCTGGGCGGCCGGCGTGGGGGTGAGGCCCGCGGCGCGCTCGGCGGCGGAGATGGTGTTGACCAGGAGCATGGTCACGGTCATCGGCCCGACTCCGCCCGGGACCGGCGTGATGTAGGAGGCCTTGCGCCGCACGCCCTCGAAGTCGACGTCGCCGACCAGCCTTCCGTCGGCGAGCCGGTTGATGCCGACGTCGATCACCACCGCGCCGGTGCGCACCATCTGTGGCAGGATCAGGTTCGGCACGCCGGCCGCGACGATCAGGATGTCGGCAAGGATGGTGTACTGGGCGAGGTCGCGCGTCTTGGCGTGGCAGACCGCGACGGTCGCCTCGCGACGCATCATCATCAGCGCCATCGGCTTGCCGACGATGTTGCTCGCCCCGATGATGGTGACGTTCTTGCCCTCGATCTCGATCCCGGCATGCTCGAGGATCTTCATCACCCCGTAGGGCGTGCAGGGCGGGAATACCGTCTCGCCCAGTGCGAGCCCGCCGACATTGTAGAGATGGAAGCCATCGACGTCCTTCTCGAGCGCGACGGTGCGCAGCACCGCGCGGATGTCGATGTGCGCGGGCAGGGGAAGCTGCACCAGGATGCCGTTGACGGACGGGTCGGCATTGAGCTCCTCGACGCGCCGGATCACCGCCGCCTGCGCGACGGAGGCGTCGAACTCGTGCAGCTGGGCGCGGATGCCGACCTCGGCGCAGGCCTTCATCTTATTGCTGACATAGAGGCGCGAGGCCGGGTTCCTGCCGACCAGGATGACCGCGAGCCCGGGCGCACGGCCGGTCCGGCGCTCGAGCCCGGCGACGCGCGCGCGCGCGGCCTCGCGGATCTCGCGCCCGATCGCCTTGCCGTCCAGCACGATTGCAGACATGTCGTGTCTCCGCCGGCCCTGGTTGTAGCCGTCCCCGCGGTCGTGTCGAGCCCGGGCCATTCCCCGGGCCGTTCCGATGTGGACAAGACAGGCCTCACGCATCGGTGAGCATCTGTTGCCCCGGCCTGCTCACAAAAAGACATAGTTTCGCGGCAACCCGTCTGGCGCGCGCCGGGTGGGCGCGCCCGCCCGTTGCGGCTTCCGACCGCCGGGCCTACAACCCTGGTCATTCACCTGGTGGCGGCGACGATCGGCCGGAGATCGCCCCGGCTTTGGAGCTAAATATGCGTAAATACTCCCTGATTGCCTTCGGCGCGCTCGCCGGCGCGGCCGGCGCCTACATGCTCGCGCCCGGCCATCTCGATCCGCGCCGGGCCCTGGCCGCCGAGAACCCGCAGGCCTCGCAGAACGCGTCCGACACCTATCGCAAGCTCGAGCTGTTCGGCCTCGTGTTCGATCAGGTCCGGGCGCATTACGTCGACAGCCCGGACAACCAGAAGCTCATCCAGGGCGCGGTCAGCGGCATGCTGAACGGGCTCGATCCGCACTCGAGCTACATGGATGCCAAAGAATTCACCGAGATGCAGGTGGAGAACAGCGGCGAGTTCGGCGGCCTCGGCATGGAGGTCACCATGGAGGACGGCCTCGTCAAGGTCGTCTCCCCGATCGACGACACGCCGGCCGCCAAGGCCGGGGTCCTCGCCAACGACCTGATCCTGGAGCTCGACGGCGCCGAGGTGAAGGGCCTGAGCCTGCAGCAGGCGGTCGAGAAGATGCGCGGGCCGGTCAACACCCAGGTCCACCTCAAGATCATGCGCAAAGGCGCCGACAAGCCGATCGACGTCACGCTGACGCGCGAGACCATCCACGTGCGCACCGTGCGCTCGCACAAGGAAGGCGACGACGTCGGCTACATCCGGCTCACCCAGTTCAACTCGCAGGCGGGCAGCGAGGTCAAGAA
>DASTZX010000296.1:0-7393 GCA_035764045.1 Xanthobacteraceae bacterium
CACGAAGTCGACGAGCACAGCGCCCCGGAGCTTGTCCACCTGGTGGCCGACCTCACGCATCGAGCAGGGCTGCCGATGCCGCGGGTCTATGTCATGGACAACCCGCAGCCGAACGCGTTCGCGACCGGCCGTAGCCCGCACCACGCCGCAGTCGCTGCGACGACGGGGCTGCTCGAACTGCTCACGCCCGAAGAGGGCGCGGGAGTGATGGCCCATGAGCTCGCCCACATCAAAAATCGCGACACCTTGATCATGACGGTTACCGCAACCATCGCGGGCGCCATCACCATGCTGGCGCAGTTCGGCGCGCTTTTTCGCCGCCGCGATAACCACGAGGGTCCGGGCCCGGTTGCAACGGTGTTGATCACCCTGCTCGCCCCGCTCGCCGCCATGGTGGTCCAGATGGCGATCAGTCGAACGCGCGAATATGCGGCCGACAACCTCGGCGCACGCATTTGCGGAAACCCGGAATGGCTTGCGTCCGCATTGCAGAAGATCGAAAGCGGCGCGCATCAAATCGAAAATGAGCCGGCCGAACGGAATCCTGCAGTCGCGCATATGTTCATCATCAATCCGCTCTCGGGACACGGGATGGACAACCTGTTCTCGACGCATCCATCGACGGAAAACCGCATCGCCGCCCTGGAGCAACTTGCGCAGGAGATGGGGCGGGTTCCACGCCATGAAGGCCGCGAGGCCGAGGCATATTCGCCGACCGGACCATGGTCCCCGGCGGGGTGAGGCGCCGCGTGGAAATGGGCCTTCGGTTGAAGGCCCTCGGCAGTCGAGGACATTCCAATGACGAACTTCGACGACGAACTGAGGAGGACAATTCGCCGCAACAAGCTCCTCGGCATGTGGGCCGCCGAAAAATTGGGACTCGTGGGCGCAGACGGCGCGGCCTATTCCGACGCCCTCGCAATGGACACGCTCGATCCGGAGCGAAGTGATGTGTTCAGCAAAATCCGCAAGGACTTCGACGCCGCCGGCGTGGTCCAATCGCGCGAGCAGATCCTCGGTGTCATGAACGAACTCCTGCTGAAAGCGGGGGACCCGCAAGCGATGCGAGGCGACGGCGTCGAAGGCGCAGCGCTCACGATCGCAAAGAAACTCGCGTCCAGATGAGACGACCTGCTCGCTCCTGGGCGTCTCCTCAACGCTGGCCGAGCCCGTCAAGGCTGGACGATCACCGTCGCACCGATCCTTGTCCGATCGTAGAGGTCGATCACGTCGTCGTTCAACATGCGGATGCAGCCCGCTGAGGCAGCGCCGCCAATTCTCCAGGGCTCGTTGGTGCCGTGGATGCGGTACAGCGTCGAGCCGAGATAGAGCGCGCGTGCGCCAAGCGGATTGGCCGGACCTCCGGCCATATGACGAGGAACGCTCGGTATGCGCTTGATGATGTCTGGCGTTGGCGTCCAATCCGGCCATTCGCGCTTTGCGGAGACCGTGCTGACTCCCGACCAGGCCGAGCCTTCCCTGCCGACGCCGATTCCGTAGCGAATTGCTGTGCCGTTGCCCAACACGAAGTAAAGACGCCGCTCGGCTGTCTTGACGATGATGGTTCCCGGGGCGTGCTTGCCGGGTTCGTTGACGATTTCCCGTGGAATGCGGCCGTAGAGGACCCCGAACGGCGTCACGATCCGCCAAACCTCACCTGCGCTGTCGCTCGCGCGCGTCGCATTCGAGGCGGCCGCCAGCGACTGCCCCGTCGCGATGACACAGAGACACGCCGCGACCACGACCGGAATGAGTCTCGTGCGACGTTCAAGCATCGGATGACCCCATTGCTGCGCAAGCGCCAACACGCGCGAAACCACGGCGTGCGCGCACCGCCTGTTCGGGCTCGCTGCGCCTCGTGCGTTCTTTCGCAGAAGGCAAGCGCAAGGGCGGCACGGCCGCCCTCGCCTCGATATTTCCTTGCGATCAGCCCTTCGTCACGACCGGCGGCGGCGGAGCCTTGGGCGATTTGCCAGCGCACGCACCCAGGCTCAGCACAGCCAGCGAGGCCAAGATGAAGACAAGCAGCTTTCTCATTGAGCTCCCCCGTTTCAGTGTCCCGGCCGCAGCCGTCTGCAATCGAGAGCGATTTTATTCGGAGGACGTTCAACTTTCCCGGGTAATATCCTGCCCAGGGTGAGATTGCGCCGGAGTGTTGTAGAATTGCCGCTATTTCGCGCGGGAAAACCGAATATTTCTATACCGAGCTACCGCGCGCCCGGCGAGCGCACGCAACGTGGCACGGTGAGCTGCGCCGGCTCGTCGGCTCAGGCCACCCCGAGGGGAATCTCGATCCGGCAGGATGCCCCGACCGATGCCAGCTCGAGGTCGACCTTGCCGCCCAGCTCGTGAGGGATGAGCTCACGGATCAGGCTGGTCCCGTAGCCCGGACGAACCGGCCCCTGGATCAGGGGACCGCCGGTTTCGCGCCATTCGATCTGCAGCCGAGCCGAATCATCCGCGAGAGTCTCGCATCGCCACGTCACCAACACATGGCCGCCCGGACACGACAGCGCACCGTATTTGGCGGCGTTCGTCACCAGCTCGTGGATCACCATTGCAACCGCCTGCGTCTCGGCAGCGCTCAACATGGCATTGGAGCCATTGATCGTGACGTTCGCATCGGTCGCGTAGGGCGCCACCTGATGGTGCACAAGGTCGATGAGGCCCACGCCGTGCCAACGGCTCTCGCTCAACAAGGAATGCGCGGTCGCCATGGATTGGATGCGGCCGTCGAGCACCTTGACAAACTCATCCATGGAGCGGCTCCCCTCACGCGTATACATCGCGACCACCGCCACGCGCGCGAGCACATTCTTGACCCGATGATCGAGCTCGGCGATCAGCAGGTCCTGGCGCTCCTCCGCGCGCTTTCGCGCCGTGATGTCCCGGGTCAGGCCTTTCAGGCGCACCGGGCGCCCTGCCGCATCGAAATCGACCGTCGCAGTGGCTTCGAGCCAGATCTGCTGGCCGTCGGGACGAAGGAAGCGGAAGGCATCCGCGTAAGACGGACTTTCGGGGCTGACGCTGTCGACCAGCGCCTGGTGCCGGGCGCGGTCGTCGGGGTGGATGCGGGCGACAAAGTCCGCCGCCGTGAAGGTGCGCCGCGGGTCGATGCCGAGGATTTGCGCTGCGTTCTCGCTCAGCCGCGACGAGCCGGTGCGCAGATCCCAGTCGAAGGCGGTCACCCGGCCGGCGGTGAGGGCTTGCTGTAATCGCTCCTGGCTGTCGCTGAGCTCGGCCTCATGCTCCCGCCGCTCGGCGAACAGCGCGGCCAGAACCAAGGCGCACAGCGCCACGACCAGGATGCCGGCCTGAGCAGTGAGGATGCGTTCTGCGATCGGAATTTGCGAATTTCCAAAATGGCCTACGCCGAAGATCAGGGTCGAGACGATGGTGAGGGAGACCACGAAGGACCCGGCAGCGGCGAAGACGGGCCGGCAACGCGCCGCGAGCCACAGCAACATTGGAAACAGCGATGCGACAGGAACCACGGTTTCCCATAGCTCGGGAGGCAACGAAATGATCACGCCGGTCATCAGCGCCAGCGCCCCGAGCGCCACGATGCCCTCGAGCAGTTCCCTCCGGGCGGGACGCTGTCGCAGAGCCGCCGCAAGCCCGATGACCAACGGCGCTACCGTCACGATGCCGACCGCGTCCGACGTGAACCAGTGCTGCCAAGTCGTCAGCGGCGGTGCCGGCGAATTGTGAAACAGCTGGTAGGATAGAATGCCGCCGACACCCGAAATCGCAGTTGCCACAATGGCTGCGGCCAACAACGTCAGCACGTGCGTCAGGCGTCCGAGGTCGATCCGTAAGCCGACATAGCGCTCCACCAGCCATGCCGTCAGAAGCGCCTCGAACGCATTGCAGAACGCGTCCGCGATCGCGGCCGAGAGGGTGCGATCGCCAATGAGATTGGCCATGATCGTTGCGGCGATGGCGCCGATCGCCACCGGCAGCCGTGCCGCCGGCCCGAGCGCGATGAGGACGCCGGAGGAAATGCCGGCCGCCGGCCAAAACACTGCAACGCCATCCGGTTGGGTCAGCAGGCCGAGGCTCAGCTGGGCCGCCAGGAAATAGGCGACGGCGATGGCGCCGGCGAGCCCGACCTGGCGTATCGACCGCTGAGCCAAATCTGCGGCTGTCATTCCCGGCGTGACTCGGTGGGGCGGATCTTTCGACATGTCGTGCTCCTCCGAACTGATCCTGGGAGCCGAAGACGAAGTCGTTTCATCGACATCGGAGCCGCGTTCTGAGCACGCAACGCTGTTCCAACGTAACGCCTGCTGCAGGCCAGTCGCAAGCATATGGCGCGCCGCGCCTGCGGTACAGCCTCATGCGGGCGAGCGCGGAACACTGAAAACACCGCCAGACGTCAAGGCAGGGCCAGCAATCCGCCCGCGATCGCCATCATCACCATGGCGGACAGCGCGAGCGACCAATGCACGCCGATCAGGCTGCCGATCAGCCCGACCGAGACGCCGCTGAACGCGCGCAGGCCGAGGCTCGCCATGTTGAACAGGCCGATGACGCGGCCGCGCATGTCGGCCGGCGCGTGGACCTGCACCAGCGTCTGCGCCATGGCGTTGAACGACAGCTCGAAGAAACCGGCGGCAAACAACAGCGCGAGCGCGAGCGGATAGCTCGAGGCAAGAGCGAACCCCGTGAGCGCCCCACACCAGAGGATCGCCAAGATGAGTGCGGTGCGCGCCTTCGGCGGCAGCAGGCCGCTGCCCTCGAGCGCGATGCCCGCCGCCATGGCGCCGGCCGCGTCGGCGGCGAGCAGCAGGCTGTACGACACGCCGGGGTCGCCATGGCCGAGATCGTTCGCGAAGCTCGGCATCTGGGCGTTGTAGGCGTTGCCGACCAGGAAGGACGAGCAGCCGGCGAGCAGCGTCATCGACACGATGATGGGATGGTGCACGACTTCCCGGATGGCATGCACGATATCGGCGAAGCCGCGCACGGCGCGATGCGGCGCCGGCGCGCCCTTGCGGAAGCGCGGGCCGTACGGCGCATTCACCAGCCACAGCACGAGCGGCAGGTAGAACACCGTGTTGAGCAGGATGCCGTGGGCGGACCCGAGGGTGAGCATGATGACGCCGCCGACCGCGGGGCCGACCAGCACGCCGAGATAGCGGGCGGTAGCATTGAGGCGGACCGCGCTCATGAGGTCGCTTGGCCCGACGATGTCGTAGAGCAGGAGCTGGTTCGGGGTCTGCCACAGCACCCCGGCGCAGCCGTGGATCACGAGCAACACCATGGCGTGCCACATCTGCAGCGTATCTGTGACGAAGAAATAACCCCAACCGAGCGAAGCCGTGATGAACAGGCCCATGCCGCACTGGATGAGCCGGCGCGGATCGAACCGATCGGCGAGCGCGCCGGTCGCCACCGAGAAGGCCAGGAATGGCAGCCAGTGCGACAGCACCGCGAAGCCGGCGAGCGCCGGGGAGCGGAATTTCTGAAACAGCATCCAATAGCTGATGACGTGCTCGATGTTGTCCGCCATCATCGCCAGCACGTAGGTGACGAACTGGGCCTGGAAGCCGCGGTAGCGCAACGCCGCAAAGGATCGCCGCGTCGCCGGGGGTGGCGCCCCGCGGCCGGAGTTCGTGTCGTTCATTCGGCGGGCCTTCGGATGGCGCGATAGAGCGCCGTTGGCGGGTTATGCGACAGGACGCGGCATAGCGTCCATGGGCGCGGAACGCAAAGCACCTGCCGCGGCAAACTCCTCCGCGCCCATCTCGACGGTGCCCAGCGCCGCGCCCTCGGCCCGAACAAGGTTGATGCGCTTCCTCGACGGTCGCGGCCTCCACGCGAGCGGCGCGCCTCGCGCGGGGGCTCGGGCTTGCGGGCCGTCACCGCGCCCAGTGCCCGCTATCTTCGAGCAGCACCAAAAGGTGCTCGTCTGCGATTAGGGCTGGCAGATGAGCTCAAGCGAGAGCGCGACGGAGAGTGTGGATGGGATGGCTGGCCGACATGGTCGGGCGGTTTCACACCCTCGCGTCTGCTGTCCGGCGAACGCCGGCAAATGCGGGTCGAGGAAGGGCCCTACTTGGGCGTCTCCTTGATGACATCTACAGCGATGAGGATGGCATCATCCTTCCCATCATTTTTGTGCCAGTGAACGGTCGTCCCTGGCTCGCCAGTCGTGTCACCCGCGTGGAATGTGTGTGAAGTGCCGTCGTCGCGCGTCACCGTGTCGGTGCCTTGGACAAAATACACGACCGATGGCCGCTCCTTATGGCTGTGGATGCCGATATGACCACCGGGCTTTATCGTGAGCACGCGCAGCCGCAATTGAAGCCCAGCAGTTCCGGGGAATTCGGGACCCAAATCGATTGCGGTCGGCTTGCTGGAGGAGAACCCTTCGTTTCCCTTTGGAGCATCAGCGGCGATCGCCATGGCTCCCAAGCCGAAAACGGCCAAAAAAAGCAGGATCGAGCGGCTATACCGGATTTTCATGTGTTGCCCCTTGGTTAAGGGAGCATTGCGCGCATGAGAGATTCCGTGTGTCAACGAACTTCCGAGCGAACGACCTCGTCTGCGACAATGTGGTGCGCAACTGCCTGTTCGATGCAAGTCCGGTTGACTTCAATGGCAGACAGTCTCCCGGCGAACCCCACTTCCGCAAGTGCCACGCCCGGATCGCTCTGTCCGAGCAGCGCTCGGGCGCGTTCAAGCGGATCTCGATCGCGCGCAATCGCGAACTCCTGCGCGGATCGGGAAGCCAGTGGGGCGCGTGTCATGTGTCGACGCCCCAGCCGGGATCGCAAGGGTTGCGCTCAGTGGTTGGTGATCCCGTCTCGCGGCGCACGCTGGGGAGTTGAGCTCGGCCTCCGACATTTTCTTTTTCCCACGGTCGCGTGAGCAGACGATCGGCTTCGGCCATGGCGGCACGAGAGCGAAGGATCACCTGGCGCGTCATCAGCGCCGTTTCTCTCATATCGTTTCCTGCCTGAATCATCCGATGCTTGGACACTCGGATGCTGGCGGAAGCGTCGTCAAATTGGAGGGAATAAAAGCTGGCGACCGACATGGCGTGCTCCCTCGTGCCGTACAGGCGGGAGCCCAATCGGTCTCTCAGCCACCGACGCCTGGCGAAGCCGTTGTCGGTGATGTGGATAGCCTATGCCAAATTGGCGCCAATGCAATCGATACCCGGGCACGATCTCCGCGCTTTGCGTGCGGCAATCTGCCATTGCGCCTGTCGGCCAACACATGCGGTACACGGACGGACGCAATCCCCCACGCGTGCGACGCGGGGCGGAACGATCGCTCGCTCGTCTCCGTTCCCATCACGTCCGGTTCCGATGGAGGGCGGACGACAGAGGGCGACTTGAACGGCGAGCCTCGGACTGTCGCCGCAAGCCGATGCAAAGAATGA
>DASTZX010000297.1:0-2665 GCA_035764045.1 Xanthobacteraceae bacterium
GATCGGCCGCCCGAACAGCACGCGCTCCTTGGCGTAGGCCGTCGCCTTGTCGATGAACCATTTGGCGTCGCCGATGCATTCGGCGCCGATCAGGATGCGCTCGGCGTTCATGCCCGACAGGATGTAGCGGAAGCCGCGGCCCTCCTCGCCGATCAGGTTTTCGGCCGGCACCCGCACATTATCGAAGAACACCTGCGTGGTCGCATGGTTCATCATGGTGCGGATGGGCTGGATGGCGATGCCCTTCGCCTCGCGCATGTCGAGGATGAACACCGACAGCCCCTCGGTGCGCTGCTTCACCTGATCGCGCGGCGTGGTGCGGGCGAGCAGGAGCATCAGGTCGGAATGCTCGGCGCGCGAGGTCCAGATCTTCTGGCCGTTGACCACATAGGCGTCGTTGCCGTCGCGCACCGCGGTGGTGCGCAGGCTCAGCGTGTCGGTGCCCGAGGACGGCTCGGTGACCCCGAAGGCCTGCAGGCGGAGCTCGCCGCGGGCGATCGCCGGCAGATACTTCTGCTTCTGCGCCTCGCTGCCGTGCCGCAGGACCGTGCCCATGGTGTACATCTGGGCATGGCAGGCGGCGCCGTTGCAGCCGGCCGCCTGGATCTCCTCCATGATCGCGGCAGCCGCGACCATGCTGAGCCCGCTGCCGCCGTACTCCTCGGGGATCAGCGCTGCCAGGAATCCGGCGCGGGTGAGCGCGGCGACGAACTCGGCCGGATAGGCGCGCTCGCGGTCGAGCTTGCGCCAGTACTCGCCGGGAAAATCGGCGCACAGGGCGCGCACCGCCTCGCGGATCGGCGCAATGTCCTCGTGCGTGGTGGGGGGCATGGATCTTCCTCAAACGCGACCGTCATGCCCCGCGCAGGCGGGGCAATCCAGTATGCCCTGAATATCCGAATTTGCGAGGCGTTGCGACACATCGGGCGCAGTGGCTACTGGATCACCCGCTTGCGCGGGTGATGACGGCGGATGGGGCGCGAGCTTCAGCCCCATACCTCCCGGGCCACCTCGACGATCATCCGCAGCTTCGCCCACTGCTCGTCCTCGCTGAGCGTGTTCCCGTCCTCGGTCGAGGCGAAGCCGCATTGCGGCGAGAGCGCGAGCTGCTCGAGCGGCACGAACTTCGCCGCCTCGTCGATGCGGCGCTTCAGCACATCCTTGCTCTCGAGCGCGCCGCTCTTGGAGGTGACGAGGCCGAGCACCACGGTCTTGCCCTTGGGCACGAAGCGCAGCGGCTCAAAGCCGCCGGCGCGCTCGCTGTCGTACTCCATGAAGTAGCCGTGCACCTTGATGGTATCGAACAGGATCTCGGCGACCGGCTCGTAGCCGCCGGAGGCGACGAAGGTGGAGCGAAAGTTGCCGCGGCAGAGATGCATGCTGATCGTCATGTCGGACGGGATGTCGGACATCGCGGCATTGATCATGCCGGCATAGATCATCGGCAGCGCCGCCGGATCGTCGCCACGCGCGCGCACCTGCTCGCGCAGCACCGGATCGCACAGATAGGCGAGGTTCACCTCGTCGAGCTGGAGATAGCGGCAGCCGGCATCCGCAAAGGCGCGCACCACCTTGGCGTAGGTCTTGCCCAGGTCGGCGTAGAATTCCTCCATCGTCGGATAGATCGCCTCCGGCACCGCCTCGCGGCCGTAACGGAAATGCAGGGTCGAGGGCGACGGGATCGTCATCTTGGGCGTCGCCTTGGTGTTGGCCTGCACGAAACGGAAATGCTCGATCATCGGGTGGCCGTCGACCCGGCCGAGCTTGCCCTTGAGGCGCAGCAGGATCGGGCGCGGCTGCGGCCCCTTGAACTTGAACTTGCGCTCGCCCCGATAGGCCTCGACGCCGTCGAGCGCGGTCAGGAAATCGGTCTGCCAGGAGGCGCGCCGATACTCCCCGTCGGTGATCGATTTGAGCCCGACCGCCTCCTGCTTGCGGATCAGCGCGAAGATCTCGCGATCCTCGATCGCGCGCAGCGCGGCGGCGTCGATCTCGCCGCGTTCATGCTTCTGACGGGCCTCGTGCAGCGCCGGCGAGCGCAGCAGGCTGCCGACGTGATCGGCGCGGAAGGGAGGCGTGGTGCGTTGCATTGCGATACTTTCGATTGATCGTCATGGCCGGGCTTGTCCCGGCCATCCAGGTCTTAATTTTTGAGACGCCAGAAAGCGTGGATGCCCGCGACAAGCGCGGGCATGACGTCGTCCTGTTCTACCCCCACACCTCGTTCGCCAGCTCGACGATCATCCTGAGCTTCGCCCATTGCTCGTCGTCGGCGAGCACGTTGCCTTCCTCGGTCGAGGCGAAGCCGCACTGCGGCGAGAGCGCGAGCTGATCGAGATCGGCGTATTTGGTCGCCTCCTCGATCCGGCGCTTGACCGCGTCCTTCTTCTCCAGCGTGCCGAACTTGGAGGTCACGAGGCCGAGCACCACGACCTTGTTCCCCTTGGGCAGGAAGCGCAGCGGCTCGAAACCGCCGGCGCGGTCGCTGTCGTATTCGAGGAAATAGCCATCGTAATTGCATTTTCCGAGCAGGCTTTCGCCCACCGGCTCGTAGCCGCCCGAGGAGATGAAGGTCGAGCGGAAATTGCCGCGGCACACATGGGTGGTGATCACCATGTCGGCGGGCTTCGCCTCGAGCGCCTTGTTGATGGTGCGCGTATAGGTC
>DASTZX010000298.1:0-15102 GCA_035764045.1 Xanthobacteraceae bacterium
CGCCATCCTGGGCGCGGCGGCCGAGCTCCCGCATGCACTCCCGCTCCTCGACCGGGCACATCAGCGCGATGCCGTCACGCGCGACCTGCGCTTCGTCGATCCACGGCGTGAGCCGCGGCTGGACGATCTCGAGCGGCGCGACGTCGCGCGGCAGATAGAACAGCACGCCGTAGAGCAGGTTGTTGTAGCTGCCGACGAAGCGCAGGGGACGCGGGGTCGTCTCGGCCCAGCGCTTCTCCACCTCCCGGGCGAGCCCGCTGTAGTGCGTCGCATAGTTCGACACGCCTTGCCGATGGATCACGACGGCGATCAGCGGCGAGGCCGCGAGCGCGATCAGCGGGAAGGCGAGCGCGAACCCGACGATGCGCCGGGCCGCCGCCCCCGGGATGACGATGCGCGGTGACGACAGCAGCACCACCGGCAGCAAGGTCATGCCGCCGATCGACCACAGCGAGATCACCTGCTCGTGCGCGGCGACGGCCAGCACGAGCGGCAGCAGGAACGGCAGCGCGAAGGCGAGGACGACCAGCCGCCGCTCCGGCGCGGGCGGCCACAGCATGTCGCGCAACGCGGCCGCTGCCGTGCGGGTCTTCGCCATGCCGGGCCAGGCGGCGAGGAGCGCGAGCGCCACCGGCAGCGCGATGTAGGCGGCTGCGCCCGCCACGTAGCCGATGCCGGAGCGGATGGTCTCGAACAGCGTCCCGGGATGGGTCTCCATCGCATAGGTGAAGGCGGCAAAGTCGTGCGCATAAAGCCAGGCGACATGCGGGGCGAGGGCCGCAACGCCAACCAGGATCGTCACCCAGGGCGCGGCGGAACGGAAATAGGCGCCGCGGCGCGGATCGACGAGCGCCGCAAGTCCGAGCCCGGCGAGGAGCACGAGCGACCAGTACTTGCCGAGCATCGCGGCGGCCGCGGCCAGCCCGGCGAGCGCTGCAATGCCCGGCCGGCGCGTCTCGTAGGAGCGCAGAAAGAGCGCCGTCGTCGCGGCCCACAGCGGCAGCATCACGGTGTTGGCGTTGAACTTGAGCGCGTGGAAATTATAGAACGGCACCAGCGTGAGCAGCGCCAGCCCCACCACCCGCTTGTCGGGCGCGAGGTAGCGCCCGGAGATGCGCCAGGCGATCCACAGCGCGACGGTCGCCAGCACCATGGCGAACAAGTAGTAGGACCAGTCGGCGAGCGGGAACAGGCCGAACCAGGCGCGCACCAGCCAGGCGCCGAACGGCGGGTGCTTGGGCGTGCCCCACCCGACCTCGCGCGCCCAGGCCACCATCTCGCCCATGTCGAAATGAACGTCCTGGCTGCCCTTGGCGATGGCGCCGTAGAGCGCCCACAGGCCGCAGTAGCCGGCGAGCACCAGCGCGGCCGTCCTCTCGCCGCGAGCCGGATCGGCGAGCGCCGCCGTCAGGCGGTCGAGGGCCGCACCGACGCCGCGACGGTGGGACGGAGGCATTGAGAAGTCCGGGTTCCGCATGGGAGTTCGTGCGCGACCGGGATATCACCTCTCGGCGCCGAAGCGAAACAACCATGGCTCACGCCGCGGAACGATCGATCACGACATCGTTTGCGCTGTGGAATGAGCGCAATCCGCGCCGCGCGCGTCTGGCGGGAACAAGCGCGATTCGCTACACGTCATTGCGGAGCCCGCCGCGGAGGTGCCCGAAAAGCAACACGATTCGGCTTAACCTTTGGACGGGTTTCAGGCCTGCCGGTAACGCGCTTTTAGCCATTGTGGGCGGATACTTGCGCGTCACAGGTCCCGGCAGACCAAGAGCAGACGCTGCCATGTGCCGTTGGATCGCCTATCGCGGTGAACAGATTCCGCTGGAGCATTACGTCACTGCCCCGGCGCACTCGCTCATCGAGCAGAGCATTCGCGCGCTCGAATCGACCGCTGCCACCAACGGCGACGGGTTCGGGCTGGGCTGGTACGGCGAGCATCCCGAGCCCGGCCTCTATCGCGAGGTTCGTCCCGCCTGGTCGGACGAGAACCTGCGCTACCTGTGCCGACATATCCGCTCGCACCTCTTCTTCGCGCATGTGCGCGCCGCGACCGCGACTCCGACCACCCGCCCTAACTGCCATCCGTTCGTGTGCAGCCGCTGGATGTTCATGCACAACGGCTCGGTCGGGAACTGGGCGCGGGTGCGCCGCAAGGTCGAGGCGCTGATCCCGGACGAGCTCTACCCGTCGCGCATCGGCACCACCGATTCGGAGGCGGTCTTTCTCGCCATCCTGGGCGCCGGCGCCGCGCGCGATCCGGTCGCCGCCACGCTGCGCACGCTGGCGGCGCTGACCGAGATCGGCCGGCCGCACAAGGATCCGCTGCGCTTCACCTCGGCGCTCACCGACGGGCGCAATGTGTATGCGTTCCGCTTCGCCGCCAATGACGAGGCGAACACGCTCTACTATCGCGTCGCGGGTGGCGACCTGCTCCTGGTCTCCGAGCCGCTCGACAACAAGCGCGAAGAGTGGATCCCGGTCCCGCCCAACCACATGCTGCTGGCGCGCGACGGCAAGGCGCTCGAGCTTGCACCGATCGACCTCGCGGTGCGCGTCGCGGCGGAGTGAGGCTCGCGTATTCCTCTCTACAGACCGTCACCCTGAGGCGCTCGACGCGTAGCGTCGAGCCTCGAAGGGCCCATTGCGTGCCGCTTGCGCGCTTGCGGCAGCGGTTCGGCCGATCATCCTTCGAGGCTCGCTTCGCTCGCACCTCAGGATGACGGGTTGGGTTGGCACACCGTGCGGAAGCGCTCCATCACGATGCGCAGCACCTCGTCGCCGGGACGCGACCACCAGTGGTCGGAGAAGATCTCGACCTCCTGCACGCCGCGATAGCCGGCCGCCTCGATCATGCGCCGGATGGCGCCGAAATCGATGACGCCGTCGCCCATCATGCCGCGGTCGGTCAGGAGATGCCGGGTCGGCACCAGCCAGTCGCAGATGTGATGGCCGATGATGCGCGATCCGGCCCGGGCGATCTCGCGCGCCAGATTGGGGTCCCACCACACGTGATAGGTGTCGATCGCAACCCCGAGGCCCTGCCCGAGCGCATCGCACAGGTCGGTCATCTCGGCGAGCGTCGAGACGCAGCCGCGATCGGCCGCATACATCGGATGCATCGGCTCGAGCGCGAGCGGAACTTGTGCGGCGCGCGCATGCGGCAGCACTGCCGCCAGCCCGTCGGCGAACATCGCGCGCGCGCCTGCAAGATCGCGCGAGCCCGGCGGCAGCCCGCCGCCGATCACCACGATGCACTCGGCGCCGATCGCGGCCGCCTCGTCGATCATGCGCTTATTGTCGTCGATGGCCGCCTGGCGCCCGGCCGCGTCGGCGGCCGGAAACAGCCCGCCGCGGCAATAGCCGGTGATGCGCAGCCCGCTGTCGCGAAAGAGGCGCCCCGCCTCCTCGAGCCCGATCTCGGCCACCATCTCGCGCCAGGGCGCGACGCCCGCAAAGCCGTGCCGCACGGCGGCGGCGACCGCCTCGCGCAAGTCCCACTGCTTGCGCACGGTCGCGAGGTTGAGCGAGACATCGGCAGCCGGCATCGAAGCATCCTCTAGTGTCCGATTCCGAAGTTCGCAGGCATTTGCAGCAACCTCCTGGTGCGAACTTCGGAATCGAAAGGACACTAGACCACTTTAATGATGCTAGTGCCGCTCTTGAACCCGAAGTTCGCAACCGAGTTCGCCGGGGGTGCGTGCGAACTTCGGGTTCGCGGCACTAGCGGCGGGAGCCGTCCTGCTGCTTCTCCTGCATGGCCTGCGCGGCCATGCGCACCGAGGCGTTGACGGCGCCGAAGCCCTCGTAGCTCCGCCGTTCGACGAACTCGAAAAAGAACCGGTGCTCGAACGCGCGGGTATAGGCGTGGAAGAACTCGCCGTCACCGGCGCGGTCGTAGAGGATCGACAGCCGGCGCATGTCGGCGAGCTGCTTGGGCGGCAGGTCATGCACGGCCGCGAGGTTGTCGTAGTAGCTGCCCGGGATGTCGAGCAGCGGCACCCCGGTCTGCCGCATGCGCTCGACGGTCGCGAACAGGTCGCCGGTCGCGATCGCCACGTGATGCACCCCGGCGCCGCGATAGTCGGCGACGAAGCGCGCGCTGGTCGTGTTCGGCGCCTGCGAGGCGTTGAGCGGCAGGCGGATCGAGCGCTCGCGGCTCTCCACCACGCGGCTCTGGATCAGGCCGTAGGGATCGATGAGCTCGAACGCCGGCTCTGCCGCGAAGCCGAACACCGCGCGGTAGTAGAGGAGCGTGCCGTCGAACTGGCTGCGCGGCATCACGAGGGCGACGTGATCGACGCGCGCGAGCCCGCAATCGGCGGCCGTCATGCCGTCCGGACCGGCCGGCGCGGTGAAGTCGACGTCGTAGATGCTGCCGGTCTCGCCGAAGCGATCGACCAGGTAGATGAGGCTGCCTTCGAGTCCGCGCACCGCCGGAATGACAAGCTCGTTCGGGCCGACCCGGCCGCGGAAGATCTGCGCCCGGTAGCGCATGGCGCGCTCGACCGCGCGCTGGGCGTCGTCGACCCGGAACGCCAGGGCGCAGACCGACGGCCCGTGCTGCTCGACGAAGGAGCGGGCGAAGGACTCCTTCTCGGAATTGAGAATGAAATGCACGTCGCCCTGGCGATGCAGGGTGACGTCCTTCGACTTGTGGCGGCCGGCGCGCGCGAAACCCATGGCATCGAACAGCGCGGCGAGCCGCGGCCGGGTCGCCTCGTCGGCCGCGAACTCGACGAATTCGAGGCCGCTGCACACGGGCGGCGCCGGCGGCGCGAGCGTGCCGGCGATGATGCTGCCGGCCGGCGCCGGCTGCGCGCCCGCCAGCAGCTCCTCCTCGAGCAGCACCAGGGAGCGCATGGCGTCGATGGCGATCGGGCGCGGCGGCGCGGCGCGGAACTCGTCGTTGAACACCTCGATCGAGATCGGCCCCGCATAGCCGGATGCAATCACGTTGCGCACGAACCGGGTCACCGGCATGCCGCCCTGGCCGGGAAACAGGCGGAAATGCCGGCTCCACGACAGCGGATCGAGCTGGATCAGCGGCGCATCGGCGATCTGCACGAAGAAGATGCGCTCGCTCGGGATGTTCGCGATCGGGGCGTCGTCGTCGCGGATGCACAGCGTATGGAAGCTGTCGAGCACGAGGCCGACCGCCGGATGGTCGGCCTGCTCGACGATCTCGAGCGCATGCCCGTAGGTGCTCACATGGCGTCCCCAGCCGAGCGCCTCGTAGCCGATGCGCAGGCCCCGTCGCGCCGCGCGCTCGCCGAGCGCATGCAGGTCGGCGGCGGCAAGCGCGTCGTCGTCGACCGCATCGGGCGCGATGCTGCTGCACACCAGCATCAGGTCGGTCTCGAGCTCGCCCATGAGGTCGAACTTGCGCTCGGCGCGATCGAGATTGCGCTGCAGCTTTTCGCGCGGGCCCGCCTCGAAATCGCGGAACGGCTGGAACAGCATGATGCGCAGGCCACGGTCCTCGGCGATGCGCTTCACGTCGGCCGGCGTGCCGTCGAAGTAGAACAGGTCGTTCTCGAAGATCTCGACCCCGTCGAAGCCCGCCGCCGCGATCGCGGTCAGCTTGTCGACCAGCGTACCGCCGAGCGAGACGGTGGCAATGGAGCGGAACATCTTTCACCCGTCATTCCGGGGCGCGCCGAAGGCGCGAACCCGGAATCCATCGTGACGATCGGTCGTGAGGCTGGATTCCGGGTGCGCGGGCTGCGCCCGCGCCCCGGAATGACGCTGAGAGTCAGCGGTCATCAAACCCCCGCCAGAAAATCGAAGTCGCAGCCTTTGTCGGCCTGGTTCACGCGCTCGACATAGAGCCGGCCGTAGCCGCGCGCGGGCTTCTGCGGCGGCTTCCACTGGGCGCGCCGGCGCGCGAGCTCGGCCTCCTCGACCAGGAGATCGATCTTGCGCGCCGTGGCATCCAGGCGGATGCGGTCGCCGTCGCGCACCAGCGCGAGCGGCCCCCCGGCCGAGGCTTCCGGCGTGACGTGCAGCACGACGGTGCCGAAGGCGGTCCCGCTCATGCGCGCGTCGGAGATGCGCACCAGGTCCTTGATGCCTTTGCTGCCGAGCTTCTTCGGGATCGGCAGGGCGCCCGCCTCGGGCATCCCGGGGGCGCCGATCGGGCCGGCATTGCGCAGCACCATGCAATGCTGCGGCGTCACGGCGAGCGCCGGATCGTCGATGCGCTTGGCGAGATCCTCGAGCGAGTCGAACACGACGGCCGGCCCTTCGAACCGGAACAGCGCCGGCGTCGCCGCCGCGAGCTTGATGGCGGCGCCCTGCGGCGCCAGGCTGCCGGTGAGGATCGCGATCGCCTCCTTGGGCCAGATCGGACGATCGAGCGGGCGGATGACCTCGTCGTCGGTGTAGGCGGGCCAGCGCGCGATGATCTCGCCCAGCGTCTCGCCGCCGACCGTCGGCGCCGACAGATCGAGGTGATCGCGCAAGCGGCGCCACAGCGCCGGCATGCCGCCGCCGGCGTGGAAATCCTCCATGAAATAATTTCCGGCCGGCTTGAGATTGAGCAGGACAGGAACTTCGCGGCCGACGCGGTCGAACTCCTGGAGGTCGAAGGTGAGCCCGGCGCGTCCCGCCATGGCGGCGAGGTGGACCAGCGCATTGGTCGAGCCCGAGGTCGCCTGGAGCACGACCGCGGCATTGCGCAGCGCCGCCTTGGTCATGATCTGGCGCGGCGTCGGGCCGCCCGCGCGCGCCATCTCGACAGCGCGCCGGCCGGTCGCCTCGGCAAGACGGATGCGGTCGGACGAGACCGCCGGCGCGGTCGCGGCGCCCGGCAGCGTGAAGCCGAGCGTCTCGGCGAGCGACGCCATGGTGGACGCCGTGCCCATCACCATGCAGGTGCCCGCCGTCGGCATGAGCTGGTCGTGCGCGCGGCCGAGCTCGACCTCGTCGAGCTCGCCGGCGCGGTAGGCCGCCCAGAGCCGCCGGCAATCGGTGCAGGCGCCGAGCCGCGTGCCCTCGTGGCGACCGGCGAGCATGGAACCGACCGGCAGCACGATCGCCGGCATGTCGGCCGAGACCGCGCCCATCAGCTCGGCCGGAATCGTCTTGTCGCAGCCGCCGATCAGCACCACCGAGTCGAGCGGCAGCGCGTTCACCATCTCCTCGACGTCCATCGACATCAGGTTTCGCAGCAGCATCGAGGTCGGATAGGAGAACGCCTCGTGCAGCGAGATGGTGGGAAAGACGAACGGCAGTCCGCCGGCGAGCCGCACGCCGCGCGCGATCGCGTCGGCGAGCTGCGGCGCGGTGCGATGGCACGGATTGAAGTCGGACGCGGTGGACAGCACGCCGATGATCGGCCGGTCGAGCACGTCGTCGGTGAAGCCCGCGCCCTTGAGAAATCCGCGGCGCAGGAACAGCGCGAATTCCTCGTCGCCATACTGGGCCAGGCGCGAACGCAAGCCACGCTTCATCGACATTCCCCGGACGGTTCGATTCTGCCTGTGTCATCGTCCGCGCAAGCGGACGATCCAGTAAACACGGAAGGCGCCGTGATGCACGACCGCGCCACACGATTTTTCGGTGTGTACTGGATCGCCCGCCTTCGCGGGCGATGACGGAAGCGGGCTATTGCTCGTTCAGCATGCCCGCTCTGTCAACTGGCAAAGAGAGGCTCGAGCTCGGGCAACAAAAAGATACGACCCGCCCAAACGGGGTGACCGTTCGGGCGGGCCGATCGAAACGGCGCGGGGTGGATGGGGGCGCACGCGCCGTTCGACTGGGCTGAGGTCGTGGCGACCTCAGGATCGTGGGTGGTTAATCGCAGACCCGTGCGCGGCCGATGTAGTTGCCGGCGCGGTCGAACTGGCGGACCCAGTAGCAGCCGCCGTAGCCGTAGTAGGCGGGACCGATCGCGAGGCCGAAGCCGTGGCCGCCCCAACCCCAGCCATGGTGATGATGATGGTACGGCCAATAGGCCTGCGCCTGGCCGGTGCCGGCGAGCGAAACGGCGCCGAGGGTGAGGGCCGCGATGAGGGCCGCAGCGATCTTGGTCTTCATGGGGGGTCTCCTACCGTGCGTTGGGTGCGGCCGTCTGGCCGGATACCCATTGGTCGCTGCGGGTCGGAGATCGGTTCAAACCGCCCGGGCCGGCCTTTTTGCCCGGCCAAAACGCGGCCAAACGCGCGTCCGGGAGCCGTGGGCCGCCGGGGTAGCCGGCCCGGGTGGCAGCCCTTAGGATGCCCCCGCTCACACGCGGGAAACGCTCACGGGACCGGAGTAAAAATGGCCAAGAACAAAGTCATCATCACCTGCGCGATCACGGGGGCGATCCACACGCCGACCATGTCGCCGCATCTGCCGATCACGCCCGAGCAGATCGCCGACTCGGCGATCGGCGCCGCCGAGGCGGGCGCCGCCATCGTGCACCTGCACGCGCGCGATCCGAAGACCGGGCGTCCCGACCAGTCTCCGGAGGCCTTCCTGCGCTTCGTGCCGCGCATCAAGCAGCGCACCAACGCGGTGATCAATCTCACCTCGGGCGGCTCGCCCACCATGCGGGTCGAGGAGCGGGTGATGCCGGCCTCGACGCTCAAACCCGAGGTCGCGAGCCTCAACATGGGCTCGATGAATTTCGGCCTCTATCCGATGCTCGGCCGCTACAAGGAGTTCAAGCACGACTGGGAGCGGCCCTATCTCGAGGGCACCAAGGACCTGATCTTCCGCAACACGTTCAAGGACATCGAATTCGTCCTCAAGACCTGCCAGGACAACGACACGCGCTTCGAGTTCGAGTGCTACGACATCGGCCATCTCTACAGCCTGGCGCACTTCCTCGATCGCGGAATGGTGAAACCGCCGCTGTTCGTGCAGTCGGTGTTCGGAATCCTCGGCGGCATCGGCACCCATCCGGAGGACGTGATCCACATGCGCCGCACCGCCGACCGGCTGCTGGGGCGCGACAACTATCGCTGGTCGGTGCTCGGCGCCGGGCGGGCGCAGATGCCGATCGCCGCGATGGCGGTCTCCATGGGCGGCAATGTGCGGGTCGGACTCGAGGACTCGCTGTGGATCGGGCCGGGCAAGCTCGCCGAATCGAACGCCCAGCAGGTCACCAATGTCCGCCGGATCATCGAGGGCCTCGGCATGGAGGCCGCGACGCCGGACGAGGCGCGCGAGATCCTCGGCCTCAAGGGGCCCGACAAGGTGAATTTCTGATCGACATCGCCCCATTCGTCATGGCCGGGCTTGTCCCGGCCATCCACGTCTTCGTTGCGCGGCCGTGAAGGCGTGGATGCCCGCGACAAGCGCGGGCATGACGTTATCGAGATGGGCCCATTCGTCCTGGCCGGGCATAGCCGGTCGAAGAACGGCGTCGCTTCGCTCGCCTATGTCCCGGCCATCCACGTCTTCGTTGCGGCCCTGAAGACGTGGATGCCCGCGACAAGCGCGGGCATGACGTTGTGGCTGGTGGCTTGCGAAGACGTTCAGAAGCGGAAGCGGAACTGCGGCCAGGCGCTGCGGCCGACGTGGCGGATGGTGCGGCCCGGGCTGACGAACGAATAGCTGGTGTTGTCCTGCGCCCCGATCATCACCGCCTCGACCATCGGCTCGGCGATCGGGCCTGCGCCCGCCCATCGGACGATGAAGTTCGCCGCCACGCCGCCGCGGTCGTCCTCGGCCGGGATGACGATCTCGATGGTGCCGAAGGGGCGCAGGGCCAGCGGCTCACTCAGGTAGCTCTGCACCAGCTTTCCGGAGGTCTCGTAATATTCGATGCTCTCGATCACCAGCGGCTTGGTGGCCGAGGTGTTGTCGATCCGCAGCGTCGTCGACAACTGAAGGAGCTTGTGCGCACCCGCGGACGACCCATAGACGCGCGAATAGGCGGGCACGTAGATCGTGGCCTTGGTGGTGAGCTCGCTCGCATCCGGCATGGCGGTGATCGAGTCCTGGAACGGGGTCAGGAACTCGTGACTCCCGTTGTTCTCAATCCCGTTGTTCTCAATCCCCTTGTTCTCAATCCCCTTGTTCTGAATCCCGTTGGTCTGAATCCCGTTGGTCTGACTCCCGGTGGTCTGACTCCCGGTCGTCTCACTCCCGTTCGTCGGCGCGAGCGGCTCCTCGCCGCGCGTGACCGCGCAGGCGAGCGTCAGCATGACTGCCGCCAGTGAGAATCGCAGTGCAGAAGGCGCCCGTTGCATGGTCAGCCTCTTCGTGACGGTGGGCCGCAGCGCTCCCGAGTCGCGCGGCGGTCCAATCCGAGGCAGTATGGCATTGCCCCTCCCCCCCGCGTCAACTTGGCGCAGGGGATAGTTCCGGACCCGGAACCGGGAGCCTCCTGGCAAAAACAGGTTCCCTGTTGAATTTGCAAGGATTCTCGCTTTGCCTGGGGGTGTCCGGCGTCGCGGCGGCGCCGGGCTTCCGCGCACGCTTGGAACCCGTATGGCTTCGCTCGACACCGTCAGCCTCGGCATCCTGTTCGGCGCCGTCCTGGTGCTGGCCGGCATCCTGTCGAGCCTGGTCGCGCTCCGGTTCGGGGCCCCCCTCCTCCTGGTGTTCCTCATCGTCGGGATGCTGGCCGGCGAGCAGGGCCCGGGCGGCATCGCATTCAACGACGTCCGTACGGCGTATATCGCCGGGTCGATCGCGCTCGCGCTCATCCTGTTCGACGGCGGCCTGCGCACGCGCTTCTCCACCTTTCGCAGCGTGCTCGCGCCCTCGCTCGTGCTCGCGACCGTCGGGGTGCTGCTCACCGCCGCCATCACGGCGCCGATCGCGTACCTGACGCTGAACCTCGGGTGGACCGAATCGCTGCTGGTCGGCTCGGTCGTCGCCTCGACCGACGCGGCCGCGGTGTTCTTCCTCATCCATGCGCGCGGCCTTCGTCTGCGCCCGCGCGTCGCGGCGACGCTGGAGATCGAGTCGGGGACGAACGACCCGTTCGCGATCTTCCTCACGCTGCTGCTGGTCGAGATCCTGCTGCGCGGACCGCAGTCGTGGCTCTCGATCGAAGCCGGACTTTTGATGAAGGGTCTTGGCGGCGCCGGGATCGGCATCCTCGGCGGGCGCGCCATCGTGCTGGCGCTCAACCGGCTGGCGCTGCCTCAGGGCCTGCATGCGCCGTTCGTGACCACCGGCGCGCTGGTGGTGTTCGGCCTAGCCGAGGCGATCCATTCGTCGGGCTTTCTCGCCGTCTACGTCGCCGGCCTCGTGGTGGGCAACCGGCCGACCCGCGCGCACAACACGGTCGTGGTGTTTCTCGACGCCGCGACCTGGCTGGCCCAGATCTGCATGTTCCTCCTGCTCGGCCTGCTCGCCTGGCCGCAACGGCTGCCGGAGCACGCATTGCAGGGGCTCGGCGTCGCGATCGCGCTGATGGTGGTGGCGCGTCCGCTCGCGACGTTCATCTCGCTGGCGCCGTTCCGCTTCTCCTGGCGCGAGAAGCTGTTCATGTCCTGGGTCGGCCTGCGCGGCGCGGTCGGAATCTTTCTCGCCTCGATTCCGCTGATGGTCGGACTGCCGGACGCCCAGCTCTATTTCGACGTCGGCTTCGTGGTGGTGATCGCCTCGCTGCTGGTGCAGGGCTGGACCATCGCTCCGGCGGCGCGCTCGCTGCACATCGCGCTGCCGCGCACCGATCCGGCGCCGCGCCGCGTCGAGCTGGACCTGCCGGGCCAGCTCAGCCAGGAGCTCGTCGGCTACACGGTGCACGCCAACAATCCCTACCTGCGCCGGCGCATCGCACCGTCCTGGGCGAAGCTGATGCTGGTCGTGCGCGACGAGCGCGTGCTCACCGCCGGGGAGGCGAAGGACATCCGCCAAGGCGACCACGTCTACTTCCTGGCGCCGCCCGAGCGCGCACAGGCGCTCGACCGCTTCTTCGTCGATATGCCGCCGCCAGCCGCGCCCGATCCGCGCCTGCTCGGCGACTTCTATGTCGGCGGCGACGTGACGCTCGGCGCCCTGGCGGAGATCTACGGCATTCCGGCCGGGTCCGACCGCGCGACTCTCACGCTCGCCCAGGTCATCAATGACGACCTCGGCCATCCGGCACGGCCGAATGACGTGGTCCGGCTCGGCCCGATCACGCTGGTGGTGCACAAGGCGATCGACGGCAAGGCGGTCAACGTCGGCCTGCAGCTCGCCGAGCCCGACCCGGTGGACGACGCGCCGAAATCGACGCTGATGCGGCTCAAGCGCCGCGCACGCGCGGTCTTCGACAAGTTGCGCGCGTGAGGATCGCGCGGCGGATCACACCGACAAGTCCACGCCGGCGTCGAGCAGCTCCAATCCGCCTTGCGCCGTGATGCGCCCGTCCTCGATCCGCAGCACCTGGGTCGCGATGCGCCGCACCTCGTCGGCGAAGTGGCTGACATAGAGCATCGGCACCTTGGCGTCGTCACGCAGCCGCACCAGGTAGGGCAGGATCTCGCGCTTGCGGGCGGCATCGAGCGAGGCGAGCGGCTCGTCGAGCAGGAGGAAGCGCGGCCGCATCAGCAGTGCACGGCCGATTGCGACCCGCTGACGCTCGCCGCCGGAGAGCCGGCCGGGCCGGCGGTCGAGCAGATGACCGATGTCGAGGAGCGCGACGACCCGGCCCATCGCCGCATCGTCGCGCGGCAGCCCGCTCATGTAGCGGCCGTAGTCGAGATTGCGCCGCACCGTGAGATGGGGAAACAGCCGGCCATCCTGAAACACGCAGCCGATGCGCCGCCGGTGCGGCGGCACGGCGACACCCTTGGCGGAGTCGAACAGGACGGTGCCGTCGAGCGCGATGCAGCCGCGGTCGGGAACGATCAGGCCGGCGATCAGATTGACGATGGTGGACTTGCCGGCGCCGGAAGGACCGAACAGGGCGGTCGCGCCTTCGGCGGCCTTGAAGGCCGCGCAAAGCGTGAAGTCGCCCAGGCGCGTCTCGACATCGACCGCGAGCACGGTCATTCCCCGTGGAAGCGCATGCCGGCGCGGCGCGCGAACCATTCCGAGGCGACCAGCGCGGCGAGCGCCAGCGCGATCGCGACCAGCACCAGCCGGCCGGCCGCGGCGTCGCCGCCCGGAATATTGGTGTAGGTGTAGATCGCGGCCGACAGCGTCTGGGTCTCGCCCGGAATGTTGGACACGAAGGTGATGGTCGCGCCGAACTCGCCCAGCGCCTTGGCGAAGCACAGAACCATCCCGGCGATCACGCCGGGCAGCGCGAGCGGCAGCGTCACGGTCGCGAACACCCAGAGGCGGTTCGCGCCGAGCGTCGCCGCGGCATCCTCGAGCCGCGGATCGACGGTCTCGAGCGACAGGCGGATCGCCCGCACCAGGAGCGGAAATCCCATCACGCCGCAGGCGAGCGCCGCCCCGGTCCAGCGGAACGAGAACACGAAGCCGAAGACGTCGTAGAGGAAGGTGCCGATCGGACCCTTGCGGCCGAACGAGATCAGCAGGAGATAGCCGGTGACGACCGGCGGCAGCACCAGCGGCAGGTGCACGATGCCGTCGAGCAGCGTCTTGCCCCAGAATTTCTTGCGCGCCAGCAGCCAGGCCACGCCAAGCCCGAGCGGCAGCGCCGCCGCAGTCGCCACCAGCGCAATGCGCAGCGACAGGCGGATCGCGATCCATTCATCGGGGGTGAGGTCGAGCATCCGGGTTCTCGCTTGCCGCACGCAAGGCGCTAGCGCTCCCTCTGTGTGGTCGCGCCGTTCAGACGCCAGCTCTTGGAAATGGGAGCGCTCAACATATTCACGACGACGGCCTCACCAGGAACGTAAAGCCGTACTTCTCGAAGATGCTTTTCGCCGCCTGCGTGCGCAGGAATGCGAGATAGCCGCTGGCGTCCGGCTTCGCGACCGTGGTGGCGGCGACCGGATAGATGATCGGCGGATGCGAGCCGTCGGGAAACACGCCGACGATCTTGACGCCCGGCTCGATCCTGGCGTCGGTCGCGTAGACGATGCCGAGCGCCGCCTCGCCGCGCGCCACCAGCGCCAGCGCGGCGCGCACGTTCTCGGCCATCGCCATCTTGGGCGCGACCGCCGTCCAGGCGCCAAGCTTCTCCAGCGCCGCCTTGGCGTATTTGCCGGCCGGCACCGCCCGCACGTCGCCGGTGGTGACGCGGCCATCGCCGACGAGCCGGGCGAGATCGAAGCCGGGACCGATCGTCACATTGCCGATCCTGGAGTCCTTCGGCGCGATCAGCACGATCTTGTTGCCGAGCAGGTTGACGCGGGTGTCGTCGGCGATGATCTTTTTCCGACTCGCATAATCCATCCAGTCGAGATCCGCCGACACGAACACATCGGCCGGCGCGCCCTGCTCGATCTGCTTCACCAGGGTGGAGCTCGCCGCATAGCTCACCGCGACCTTGACGCCGGTCTTCCGGCTGTAGGCGGCGTCGACGTCGTCGAGCGCGTTCTTCATCGAGGCGGCGGCGAACACCGTCAGCGTGCGCTCCTGCGCGCGGGCGGGCGCGGGCACGCCTGCGGCGACGAGCGTGAGCATCGTTGCGAGAGAGGCAAATCTGGTGGCGACAAATCCGATCATCGGCGCTCTTTCAAGTCGCGACACGCGCGGGCGCGCAAGCGCGCGCCGCCGCGTGATCCGGGGACTTTCCATGGAAGCGACCAACCCGGGAGCGCCGTCCCGGACCTCAACGCGCGCTTACGGCGCGCGGTGGATCGCAGGGGCGATCTTAGCAAGGTGGCGGCGGCGGGGCAAAGGGCCCTCCCCGTCATCTCGCGACATTGCCTGCACACCGCGTCATTGCCCCGCGGCAAGCGGGCAATCCAGTAAATACCGACGCTTTCGTGAGTACTGGATGCCCCGCTTGCGCGGGGCATGACGACACGGGACGGGGGGCATGACGATGCAGAGCACGTGGCAAGTGCTATGATCGCCGCGCGAACCGGGACGCGTGAGATGGACCAGGCGACGACGATCGAGGGCGAGTACGACTACATCATCGTGGGGGCGGGCTCGGCCGGCTGTGTGCTGGCGAACCGGCTGTCGGCCGATCCCAAGACGCGCGTGCTGCTGCTCGAAGCGGGCGGGCGCGACAACTGGATCTGGTTTCACATCCCGGTCGGCTACCTGTTTGCGATCGGCAATCCGCGCTCCGACTGGATGTAC
>DASTZX010000299.1:0-20844 GCA_035764045.1 Xanthobacteraceae bacterium
GCCTCCGATCTCGCCGGGCTCGACATCAGCTGGAGCATGCGCAAGTCGCAGGGCCTGCGCGCCGAGATCGCCGACCGGCTGTGCGAGATGGGCCGGTTCGGGCAGAAGACCCGCAGGGGCTTCTATCTCTATGGCGAGGGCTCGCGCACGCCCCTGCCCGACCCGGAGGTCGAGCAGCTCATCGTCGCCACCTCGGCGCGCCTCGGCATCGCCCGCCGCCGGATCGGCGCCGACGAGATCGTGGAGCGGGTGATCTTCCCGATGGTCAACGAGGGGGCGCGCATTCTCGACGAAGGCATCGCGCGCCGCCCCGGCGACATCGACGTGATCTGGATCTACGGCTACGGCTTCCCGGCGTGGCGCGGCGGGCCGATGTTCTATGCCGACAGCGTCGGCCTGCCCCGCATCTGCGTGCGCCTGCGCGAATGGGCGGCCGAGAGCGGCGATGCGCGCTACGCCCCCGCTCCGCTGCTGGCGCGGCTCGCGGCGGACGGCCGCGGGTTCGGCTCGCTCGCAGATGGGGCGCGTTGAAGCGTCGCGCCTCGGTCGATCGGGATCACTTCTCCTTGCGGCGCAAATCCTTCACCCGCACCGCCTTGCCCTGGGAGCGCGGCATCTCGCCCGGCGCCTTGACGGCGACCTCGCAGGTGAGCCCGATCATCGACTTCATGTGATGCTTGACCTCGCTCGATTTCCGTTCCTGGTCGCTCGCGCCTGCTTCGTGTGAAATCTCAACCTCGATCGTCATGGCATCGAGCGCGCCCTCGCGCGTCAGCACGATCTGATAGTGCGGCGACAGGCCAGGCAGGCCGAGCAGCACCGCTTCCACCTGCGACGGATAGACGTTGACGCCGCGGATGATCATCATGTCGTCGTCGCGCCCCGTCACGCGCATGATGCGGACATGAGTGCGGCCGCACGGACACGGCTCGTCGCTGAGCCGCGTGATGTCGCGCGTGCGGTAGCGGATCATCGGCAGCGCCTGCTTGCTGAGCGTGGTGATGACCAGCTCGCCCGGCTCGCCATGCGGCAGCGGCTCGAGGGTCTTCGGATCGACCACCTCGAACAGAAAGTGATCCTCCCACCCGTGCAGGCCGTTCTGGGCGACATGGCATTCGCAGGCGACGCCCGGGCCCATGATCTCCGACAGACCATAGAGATCGATCGCCTGGATCCCCAGCCGCGCCTCGAGATCGCGGCGCATGGCGTCGCTCCACGGCTCCGCCCCGAAGAACCCGACCCGCAGCGAGGGACCGCGCAGCTCGATCGCCATGCCGGCCGCCACCTCGGCGATGTTGATCGCATATGACGGCGTCGCGCACAGCACGTTGGCGCCAAAATCCTTGAGCAACGCGACCTGGCGCTCCGTGCCCCCGCCCGACATCGGCACCACAGTGCAGCCGAGCCGCTCGGCGCCGTAGTGCGCCCCGAGTCCGCCGGTGAACAGGCCGTAGCCATAGGCGTTGTGCACGATGTCGCCCGGCACCGCCCCACCGCAGGCGAAGCAGCGCGCCATCAGGTCGCTCCAGGTATCGAGATCGCCCTTGCTGTAGCCGACCACCGTGGGCTTGCCGGTCGTCCCCGAGGACGCATGCAGCCGCAGCAGGTGTTCGCGCGGCACCGCGAACAGGCTGAACGGATAATTGTCGCGCAGGTCGCTCTTGAGCGTGAGCGGAAAACGGGCGATGTCCGCGAGCGTCTTCAAATCATCGGGCGTCACGCCTGCCGCGTCGAACTTGCGCCGGTAGTGCGGCACACTGGCGTAGACAAGCGCCAACGTCTCGCGCAGCCGCCGCAGCTGCAGGGCGCCGAGCGCCTCGCGCGGCATGGTTTCGGCCGGCCGGTCGAACATGGCGATCTCCGATGGGCGGACCGCTGTCTGCGTGCTCATGGGGCGACCTCCCCTGCGTCAAGCTCATTGAAACGTTGCGCGCGACCAGCCCGGCTTGACGCCGCGCCCGACGGCGCCGCCGCCGCGCGCCGGCACGTGCTCGATCGCGAAACCCTGGTTGTAGCCGGCGCGGGTCACGAGGGTGAACTTGAGCAGCCACCCGGCCGCGAAGGCGCAGAACCCGCCCAGCGCAAAGGCCGGCAGCGCGGCCAGATCCAGAATGAAGCCCGCCACGATGGCGAGCGCAGGCAACGCCAGCCCGAGCATCAGCATCGGGGCGCGGATGCCCTGCAGGACGTCGAGCGTGCGGGTGGGCGCGCCCGTGGTGGCGAGCGCGTGCAGATAGGCGCGCCAGACGAGCTCGCGAATCCCGGCCAGCACCAGGACCGCGACCGCAATGGCGTCGCCGGCCGTGCGCGACACCATGTCGAACGGCAACAGCGCGAGGACGGGCAGCATTGCCAGGAAAAGCCCGACGCCCTCGGTGAAAGCCGTCGCGATCATGAGCGGGACGATTTCCCGCTCGCGCCAGGCTGGGATGCCTTTTGCGCCGTAGAGGATCATGGCCTGGCAGACCACGAAGGCGAGCGCGAGCAGGCCGGCGGCAATCAGCAGCGAAGCCCGCGGCCAGACGAGCGCCAGCGCGGCGAGCGGAAAGAATGGGATCGCGACCCAGGCCTCGCGCGCCATCCACGAGCGTTGCGGCTGACGCAGCACATTGAGGGCGCGGCCGGGCCGGCCGATCTTGAGCAGCACCAGCAGGAGCCCGAGCGCGACCAGCGCGAGGCCGAGAAGCCCGGCCGCGCCCGCCGGCGCGCCGAACAGGGCCGCGGCGGCGGTGACGGCGAACAGGCCGGCGCCGGCGCCGCCGCACATGAAGTTTCCCGCCGCCTTCCAGTCCCAGTGCGCCTGATGCACCGGCTCGACCCCGCGCGAGCGGATCTGCCCGGCCGCGATTTCCGGCTCGTCCGCCGGCGGCGCCGCCTCGGGAGCGTCGGCGCGGGCGTAGACGTAATGGAAGCCGGGCTTGGTGCCGAGCTCCTCATGCATGCGGAAATGCTTCTGCTCGCGCAGCAGCCGCGAGACATTGCTCTTAGGATCGTCGAGGTCGCCGAAATGCAGCGCATCCGCGATGCAGGCATTGACGCACGCCGGCGTCGCCAGCGCATCGATGCCCGGGGTGAGGCCGTTGGCGAGACCGAAGTCGATGCGATCGGAGCAGAACGTGCATTTCTGCGCGACGCCAAGGCGGCGCGGATCCTCGCGACGGACCTCGTTCTGCGTCGCGCCGTCGCCGAATGCGAAGCTCGGCGCGTCGATCTTGAACCGCGCCTGGTACGGACAGGCAACCTCGCAATAGGCGCAGCCGATGCACAGGTCGTAGTCCATGACCACGATCCCGTCGTCGCGCCGGTAGGTGGCGCGCGACGGGCAGGCATGGACGCACGGCGGGTCATCGCAGTGCTGGCAGCCGACCGGCACGAAGGTGCGGCTCACATTCGGATACGCGCCCGCTTCGATGTCGAGCACCTTGCGCCATTCGACCGGCGGCGACGTCGCGTTCGCGTGCCGGCAGGCCGCCGTGCAGGTCTGGCATCCGACGCAGCGCTCCAGGTCGGCGATCATCGCCCAGCGGGTCATGGCGCGTCCCCCCGCCGGGTGATGGCGACCTTGACCAGGTCGGCGCTCGAGCCGGTGGCGTCGGTGAGCTCCAGCAGCATCGGCATGAGCGCGTTCATGCTCGGCGCCCCGAGATCCTTGGCATAGGGCGTCGCCCAATGGTCGAACTGCCCGATCATCAACAGCGTGTCGGGCCGGATGCCCTCGCACAGCATGACGCGGCCTTGCGTGTGATTGAGCGGCGAGCGCACCTCGACCAGATCATCGTCCGCGAGCCCGAGCGCTTCGGCAGCGCCGCGGTTCATCACCACCCGTCCGTGACCGGCGACATTGTCGGCCACCTCCTTCATGAGCGGGATGCCGACATTGCCGCCCCAGGAATACTGCATGCTGCGCGCGGTGATGAGCCAGAACGGGAAGTTCTCCATGCGCACATCGAAGTGGCGCGCGAGCGCGTCCTCCCATAGCGCGGAGAGGTCGCGCCAGCGCGGCAGCGGCTCGTATTCGGCGAGCTGCCGGTCCCACCATGTGATCCCCTGCTCGTGCAGCCGCCGGCCGAGCTCGCGCCCGACCCGGGTGAGCCGCTCCTGATAGGGCTGCTCGAAGCGCAGCCCGGCGGCGACCATCTTGGGGTAGAGGTACCATTGCAGCCGCGGGAACGGCTTCACCCGAAAGCCGTGCTCGCGATACCAGTCGAGCCCCTGCGTCTCGGCGCCGTCGGTCAGCTCGGCGCTCGCGGCGCGGCAGGTCGCATCCCAGATCGCCTCCACGTCGTGCGACTTGGCGGTGTCGAGCGAAAAGTCGTAGTTCGCCCCCGACAGCTTCACGCCGGCAGCGCCGCGGTTGATGGCGGCGTTGTAGCCTTCGATCAGGCCCGCGCGGCGCGCGAGCTCGGTGGCGATCCAGGTGAAGTCCTTCGCCTCGCCCTGCGCCGGCACCGCCGGGTCGCGCAACGCAAAACCCTGAAAATCCCAGAACTGCTCGACGTATTTGGTCCCACCGATGCGCAGCAGCTGCAGCCCCTCGAGGTCGGTGCACTCGGGCAGCAGCACGTCCGCCATGTGGTTGGTCTCGTCGCGCGTATAGGCGAAGCAGACCGTGAACGGAAACCGGGCGATCGCCTCGCCGACGGCGCGCGTATCCCAGAACGAGATCGCCGGGTTGGTGCGGTAGACGAACCAGATATCGGGCGGCGGCGCGTGGGGAAGCTTGGCGAAATCCTCCTTCTGCATCATCCAGGCGAGATGGGTCGGGCCCAGCGCCTGGCTCCAGGCGGAATTCGCGACCAGCGGCACCAGCGTGCGGTGCGCGCTGCGCGCCGGCGGCTGCGCCACCCATTCGTCGCGGCCGGTCGGGTTCATCGGATAATCCATGAAGCCGTCGGGTCCCGGCGTCACGCTCGACCACCTGCTGTCGGCCGGCCGATTGAGCCGCACCGTTGTTCCGAGCGTCCCGCCCGGCACGTCGAGCGCACCGACCAGGCAGGCCAGCAGCGTGCGCGCCCAGCAGCACTCGTAGCCGCCCCAACCGTTGTTCACCGTCTTGCCGAGCGCGATCGCGACCGGGCGCAGCGGCAGCGTCTCGCCCTCGATCTCGATCGTTGCGCCGACGCGCGCATGATCGAGGAACTCGTTGGCGACGCGGCGGATGGTCTCGGCCGGGACGTCGCAGATCGCGCTCGCCCATTCGGGCGAATAAGTCTTCACGTGATCGACGAGATGCACATAGGCCGGCATGGCGATCGCGGCCGGATAGGTCGTGATCTCGCCGTCGGGCCCGATCTCGATTCCGCGCACCGCCCGCGCGCCGTCGAGCGCCGGATCGATGCCGGCCGTGTCGAACGGGACGGCCTTCTGCGAGCGCCGGTCGAACACCAGCGGCTTGCGCGTCTCGGGATCGCGCAGGAAGAACCCGCCCGGCCCGACCAGGTAGGGCGAGGAGGTGCGGTCCTTGAGAAACGGCAGGTCGAGCCGCTCGCGCGGATGCTCGTGGGTGAGCACGTGGATCATGGCGAACAGGAACGCCGCATCCGTCTTCGGCTTGATCGGGATCCATTCCGCCGAGCAGGCCGCGGTGACCGAGAGATGCGGCTCGATCTCGACCCGCTTCATGCCGCGCTTGCGCGCATCGGCATGGCGCTTGACGCCGCAGACGCCGCCCGAGGCTTCGACATTGGCGCCGAACGAGACCAGGTAGTCGCACAGCGGCGTATCGGGCGAGACCGTGAAGGCGCGGTGCCAGAGCTCGCCGTAGAGATGCTCCGAGTGGTAGCACTTCACGCCCTGGCCGCTGCCGAAGCTCATGTCGACCGGCCCCCAGGCGGCGAGGAACGCCGGGAACGTTCCCATGTAGGCGGTCGGCGTGCCGCCGCCGCCGAAGCTCGCCGCGACGCGCGGATAGCCCGATGGATCGATGAGGCCGGCCGCACGGGCGGCGTTGAGCTTTTCGGCGATCAGGTCGAGCGCTTCCTCCCAGGAGATCGCCACGAAGCCCGGGTCGTCGCCCCGCCCCTTGTGGGGATTCGTCCGTTTCATCGGACGCAGGATGCGGTGCGGGTTGTAGGCCTTCTGGACCAGGCCGAACGCCTTGACGCAGGCCTTGCCGCCGGCCGGATGGACCGCCGCGGCCTCCTGGCTCGGCAGGATCTCGGTCGCAACGCCATCCTCGACCCGCACCTTCAGGAGGTCGGGCCCGGCCACGCATTGATAGCAGTAGGTCGAGACGGTGCGGTCGCGGCGGGGTCCGGTGCTGGCCATGACCGCCTCGGCGTCATCCAGGGCGGGCGGCGCGCTTCGCCGCCTTCGCCTTCAGCCGCTCATGGGTCTTCGCAATCTCGACCACGAAGCGCGTGTGCGAGCCGGCGGCGATCGGCTCGACCTCGTCCTTCGCGTTGACCTCGAACACCACCTTGCGGCGGTCGATCTCCTTCACGGTCGCGGTGATCTCGACCTGCATGCCGGGCAGGCTCGGCGCGAGGTGGCGGACCGAGACCTCCGTGCCGACCGAGTCCTCGCCGGGATCGGAGTGATCGAGCAGCAGCTCGCGGCAGGTGCGCTCCATGTCGCCCACCAGAAAGGGCGTCGCGTAGACCCGTCCCTCCTCGCCCATGAAGCTGATGGTCCGATCGCGATCGACCGTGAGCGTCTTGGTCTTCGACAGGCCCGGCCGGAGGCTCTCCTTCATGCATCCTCGCTCATCGGCCAATGAATGGGCCGGATTATCTCGTTGGGCGCCACTCTATACGTTTGCCCGCCGCTTGGCGACGTGGGCGCTCGGACGGACCGCTTCGGACGTGCGGCAGATCACCCCTTCGGCTTACGCTTGAGCAGAAAGGCCTGCACGCCCTCCTGGACCAGCTCGCCGCGCTGATTGAGCACAGTGAGCTGGCGCTTCATCACGCCGCGTTCCGGGTTCGACGTCTCGCGCCTCTCCAGGACCTTGATGCGGGCCCGGATCGTATCGCCGGCCTTGACCGGCTTGGTGAACTTGAGGCTGTCGAAGCCGAGGAACGCGATCAGCGTGTCGTCGTAGAGGTGGAGCTGGAACAGGAGGCCTGCCGCGATCGCGTAGACGAGCGGCCCGTGCGCGATGCGGGTGCCGAACTGCGTCTGCTTGCAGTATTCCTCGTTGATGTGCAGCGGATTGTAGTCGCCGGACAGGCCGGCGAACGCGACGATGTCCGCCTCGGTCACGGTCCGCCCCGGACTCTCGAACTCGGCGCCGATCTCCCAGTCTTCCCAGTAGAGTCCTCGCATCACACCCCGTCCTTGCCCGTGCTGGCCTTGCCGATTGCCGCAGCCTGGCCGATCGCGCCGCCCGCCCGCAGTTTGGCGATCTCCTCCGCCGACAGCCGCAGCAGCTCGCGCAGAACGCCGTCGGTATGCTCGTCGAGCCGCGGGGCCGGCCGGCTGATGGTCCCCGTCATCTGCGACATCTTGATCGGGTTGCCGGGCAGCCGCACCTTGCCGACCTCCGGATGATCGTATTCGACGATCATCTCGCGCTCCTGCACCGGCGGCTCGGCGAATGCAGCGTCGACATTGTTCACCGGCGCGGCCGGCACCCCGGCGGCGTGCAGCCGCTCGAGCCATTGGGCCGCGCTGCGGGTGCGAAAAATCTGCTCGAGCCGCGGCACCACCACATCCCGGTGCTTCACCCGCGTCGCATTGTCGGCGAAGCGCGGATCGCCGAGGAGCTCCGGCGCCTCGAGCACGCCGACCAGCTTGCGCCAGAAGCCCTCCTGCCGCGTCGCCACCACGATATGTCGGTCGGCGGTCGCGAACGCCTGCCACGGCACCGAGTATTCGTGCGCCGAGCCCGGCGGCTTGGGAATCTCGCCATTGGTCAGCCACATGGTGCCGATGTAGCTCATGAGGTGCAGCATGGCGTCGAACATCGACAGCTCGATGCGGCACCCCTCCCCGGTGCGCTCGCGCGCATAGAGCGCCGCAAGGATCCCTTTGCAGGAATAGATGCCGCCGCCGAGATCGGCGAGCGGAATGCCGACCCGCACCGGCGGGCGTCCCGGCTCGCCGGTGATCGCCATGTGGCCGCTGATCGCCTGGATGATGATGTCGAGCGCCGGGTAGTCCTTGTACTCCCCCGCCTCGCCGAAGCCGGTGACCGAGCATTGGATGACGCGGGGATTGATGCTGCGCAGCCGCGGATAGTCGATCTCCAGCCGCTCGAGCACGCCGGGGCGGAAGTTGTCGATCACGACATCGGACACCTTCACCAGATCGTAGAAGACTTTGCGCCCCGCCGCCGTCTTCAGGTTGATGACGATGCTCTTCTTGTTTCGGTTGAAGGTGAGAAAAAGGCCGCTCAGGCCCTTGTAGGGCGCGACCGACGGCAGCCGGCCGAGATCGCCCTCCGGCGTCTCCACCTTGATCACCTCGGCCCCGAGATCGGACAGCACCTGGCTGCCATGGGTGCCGGCGATGATCTGGCCGAGCTCCAGGATCCTGACGCCCTCGAGCGGATGCGACATCACGTGCCTTCCCAAACGTGGCGCGCGGGCGACGACCGCCGCATGCGCCCTCCGATCACAGCCCGAGCCCCCGCGCGATGATGTTGCGCTGGATCTCCGACGTCCCTCCCCCGATCACGGCGAGCCGCGAGTCGCGGAAGAAGCGCTGCATTGGATACTCCATGCAGTAGCCATAGCCGCCGAGAATCTGCAGGCCGAGGTCGGAGACCGCCTTGTAGGTCTCGCCCGAGTAGAGCTTGAGCACCGCGGCGTCGCTCCGGGTCGCCTGACCCTGCGACATCAGCCAGGCGAAGCGGTAGACCAGCATGCGCGAGACGTCGAGCATCACCTTCATGTCGGCCAGCTTGTGCGAGATCGCCTGGAACTGGCCGATCGGGCGGCCGAACTGCTTGCGGGTCTTTGCATAGTCGAGCGCGCATTGGAACGCCGCCATGGCGGCGCCGGTGCGCGCCGCGGAGAGGCAGAGCCGCTCGTACCAGAGATAGGAGTCGACCGCCTCCCAGCCGCCGTCGACCGTGCCCAGCACCGCCGAAGCCGGCACCTTGACGCCGCCGTAGAACACCTGGGTGGTGCCGATGGCGCGCTGGCCGAGGGTCTCGATCCTGCGCACCTCGATGCCGGGCAGCTTCGTGTCGACGAGGAAATTGGTGATGCCCTGCTGCTTCTTCGCGCCCGCCGAGGTGCGGGTCACCAGGAGGCAATAGTCGCTGATGTCCATGCCCGAGGTGAACACCTTCTGGCCGTCGATCACGTAGCCGCCGTCGGCCGCGCGTGCGCGGGTCGAGAGCGCCGCCGCATCGGAACCGGACTCGGGCTCGGTCAGGCCGAAGCAGAACGACAGCTCCCCGCGTACGATCTTCGGCAGAAGCTCGCGCTTCTGCTCGGGCGTGCCGTCGCGCAGCACCGCGTAGCCGCCGTAGGTGAGCGTGCGGAAGACCCAGATGGCGAGCTCCTCGAAGCGCTTGCCTGCCTCCTCGAGCAGGATCGCGAGGTCGACGGCCGACCCGCCGGTCCCGCCGTATTCGGGCGGGATCGCGAGGCCGAACCATCCGTGCTCGGCGAGCGCGCGGTACGCCTCGCGCGGCGGACGCGCCTCGCGGTCGCAGCGCTCCGCATAGTCGGGCGGGCAGACGTGATCGAGCAGCTCGCTCACATGCGCGCGAAGCGCCTCCTGGTCGTGCGAAAACGAGAAATCCATCCGTTCCTTCCGAGCCCGCCGATCAGTCCACGCCGGCCGCGCCGGACGATAGACTAGCCGGGTCGTTTGGAGCAATCATAGTAGGACGGCGGCGGCTCGATGGCCGCTCGTGCAGCGCGAGGATGGCTCATGAAGATCTGGTGGCAAAGCAGCACGCCGATTCACCGGCTGCACGACTATCGAAAGACGCTCACCGCGCATCTCGACGCCATCAAGCGCCCGGACACCGAGGTCCACATCAACGGCGTCGACGACGGCTCGATGGACCTGCACTACAACGCGATCGTCGCCATGAACAGCTTTGCGCCGGGCGGCGTGCTCAACAAGATGATCCAGGCCGGCGAGAAGGGCTACGACGCGATCGCCATCGGATGCTTCCTCGATCCGGCGATGCAGGAGGCGCGCGAGGTGGTGAAGATCCCGGTCTTCGGTCTGGGCGAAACCTCGATGCTCGCCGCCTGCATGTTCGGGCACAAGTTCTCCGGCGTCGCGTTCCATGCCAAGCAGGCGCAGTACTACGACCGCAAGGCGTTCGAATACGGGCTGTCGTCGCGCCACATCCCGTTCGGCGATCTCGGCATCGACTTCACCGAGGTGCAGAACGCCTTCGCCAGCCCGGCGCAGATGCGCGAGCGTTTCATCGGCGAGGCGCGCCGGCTTGCCGCGCGGGGCGCCGAGGTGATCCTCGCGGCCTGCGCCACCGTCAACGCGATCATCCGCCGCGAGAACATCAACGAGGTCGACGGCGCGCTGATCCTCGACTGCAACGCGGTGCTGCTCAAGACCACCGAAGCCATGGCGGAGCTGTCCCACAGCATCGGGCTTTCATCGAGCCGCCGCCTGCTCTACCAGTGCCCGCAGGGCGCGGCCCTGGAGGACTGGAAGCGCATCTACAATTTTCGCGCCGAGCCGCAATTGAGCGCGTGAACGGACCCGACATGGCAAAGACGATCGAGCATGTGCACTGGCCGGACGCTCCGGACATGTGGATGCCCTACGCGCCGGCGATCAAGGTGCGCGGCGGCACGACGGTCTATCTCGCCGGCGTCACCGCCGCGCCCGTCTATCATCATCACCCGCACCGGCCGGAGGAATTCGACCGGATGCCGACCGACATGGCGGGCCAGGCGCGCGCCGCGCTGGAGAACCTCAAGCGCGGCCTCGCAGCGGTCGGCGCGACATTCGACGACGTGGTGACGGCGGATCGCTTCGTCACCGACCTCACCGACCAGGATGCGCTCAATCGTGTGTGGGCGGAATACTTCCGCGACGCGAAGCCGGCCACCACCACCGTCCAGGTGGTGCGGCTTGCCACCGATCCGCGTTGCCTCGTCGAGATCAATGCGGTTGCGGTGATCGACTAGGCGAGCGTTGAATCGGTTGATCAGCGACGATCCTGTGAGCCTGACTCGGGGGCAGTCACGTCCGCCGACGCGTGGACCGCGGCCTGCAACCGGGGGAGGAAGTCCCAGATCTCGCGATTGAGCTTGGTCATCGCGCGCACGGCTTCGAGCATCTCCTTGATGCGCGCGTCGTCCATCTTACGCACCACGCCGAGCTGAAATTTGCCCCGCACCTGCTGCATTCGGATGGAATGGGTGTGCGTAATCTCACCGCGCTCGTTGAGCGTGTACATGCAATGATTGAACTCGTTGCGAATTTTGGTCAGCTCGCTGAACTGGCTGAGGATCCGCTCCAACCCTTTGTGGATGTTTCTCTCTTGAATCTTGACCTTCGCGAGCCGCTCGACCAGGTCGAGGCGCGCACGCGTCGTGTTGAGACTTCCAAAAACCACGGCGGCGGAGGTTTCGTCCGTGTTCATCAGCACCATCAGCACGTGGATGAACATGCTTTCGTTGTTTGCCCAGCTATAAACCAGGTTGCCGATCAGGGCCATGATGAAGGTCCGACGATCGGCAGTCTCATGTGCCGCCGCTTCGATGGCGGCAAAATCTGGTTTCGGGGGCAACTGCGACACGGGCACCCTCTTCATTCGACAGAAAACCGCGCATCGTCCGGGCGAGTTGCGATGGACCTGTCCGCGTGCGCATCCCGCGAGGGGCCTCGACCGCGGCGCTCCCGTTGAGACCCGAGGGTGAAACGGCCCTCGCTTCGGTCCGTGAAATTCGGGCGTATCATGACAGTCCAGCATATCGTAAAATCCCCCCCGAGAGGAGCAAAGCCTCCCGGCGGCCGGATTTTGGCGGAGCGGGCATGTTCGGTCTGTGGAGAACCTATCGAGGACGCCGTGCCGCGGCCGGCCAGATCATTCCGCTGCTCGAAGGGACGCGCCGCCGCCTGGGAGGTATTCCCGGATCGGCCTGGCGTGATCCTTACGTTGTCGGCTTTCTGGGAATGCTCATCACGATGGTCGCAACGCGCGTGGCCGGCGCGCTTGGGACGAACGATCTCGCGGCCGTGCAGGCGAAAGCCTGGGCAGACATCACGGGCGCATCGGGAGACGTTTTCGGCGAGGAGATCTGTTTCTATGACGCGGCACACGACGACCGGTTCATCTCCGGGTGCCGCAACGCCGAAGCGTTCTATTACGCGCTGAACATGGTCAGGGAGAACGGCGACCAAGAACTCGGCCCCGGAGCGCCAACGCCGTTCCTGTCGCAGGCCGGCGACGGCGGGTCGGCGCTCTGGTCGCGCTATTTCGACGCCCATCTCGGCGGACCAGCGATCGGCCCCGAGCCTTGAGCCCGCTCTGTGGCGAGCCCGCCACGCCGCGCTCTCACGTTTCGCGGAACGCGCGCGCCATGCTGTCCTTCACGGGCTGCATCAGATACTCGAAGAACGTCCGCTCCGTGGTCTTGATATAGACTTCCGCCGGCATGCCCGGCTTGGGTTTGAAATGGTCCATCGGCGGCGGCTGTTGCTCGTCGAGCGCGATCCGGACGACATACACCTCCTTGCCTTGGACGGTCTGGAGATCGTCGGGCAACGCATCGGCCGATACGTACACGACCTTGCCCGAGAGCGTCGGGGTCGTGCGCCTGTTGAGCGCCGTCAGGCGGATCGACGCCTCCTGTCCGACCTTGACATGATCGATATCCTGCGGGCGTACGCGCACCTCGATGATGAGGCCGTCGCGCAGCGGCAGGATTTCCATGATGTTCTTGCCGGGCTCGATCACCCCGCCCGTCGTGTGGTATCGCAGCTTGACCACGATGCCGCGGACCGGGGCCGTGATATTCACGCGGTCGAGGATGCCCTGCTGCGAGCGGATGCGCTCACGCTCATCGGCCATCTCGGCCCGCGTCCGATGGAGCTGCTCCACCGCCTCCTTGACCGCCGCGGTGCGCACGCCGAGAATCTGCTGCTGGGTCCTGGCGATTTGTTCCTTCGCCTCGCCGATCTCGCCGTCGAGCTTTCCGATTTCGCCGTGCAAGGCGGCTTGCGCGCGCTGGAGCGCGAGAACTTCAGGCTTGCGCACGAGCCCGCCCGAGACCAGCGTGTTCTTGGCGGCGAGCTCCTGCCCGATCAGCTGAAGCTGAGTCTCTACGGCCCGCTTTTGACTTTCCGCGGCCCCGATCCGCTCTTTCATGGCGCTGATGCTGTCCTTGAGGGCCGCAACATCAGTTTCGAGGTTTTTTCGCCAGGCCTCAAACGTGAGTTGCTGTGCTCCGAGCATCGCGCCGGTGTCGGGATCATCCTTCTTGGCCAACAGGTCGGCCGCATACGTCACCTGCGGGTCGTCGCGAATCTGGGCAACAAGACGCGCCTCCATCGCCCTGTCGCGCGTGTAGCGCAGGACAAGCCGGTCGAGCTCGGCCTTGGGCCCGGTCTCGTCGAGCTCGATCAGCGACTGACCCGGTTCCACCACATCGCCTTCGCGAACCAGAATGTCGCGGATGACGCCCCCTTCGAGGTGCTGGATGATCTTGTTCTGCCCCGTCGTCACGAAGGTCCCGAAGCTGATCACTGCGCCTGCGATGGGGGCGCTGTTCGCCCAGAAACCGAACCCGGCGACAAATACGATCATTGCCAGGAATCCGAGGAGCGTTGGCACGTAGGTCCGGCGCGGGACGTCTGCGTACCACTCACGAACCGCTATCGCTCTGACTGGCTTCGTTGCCATAACACGCTCCCTTGACCTGCCTTGTCGGCGCCCCGGCTACGCATCGAGTCGAGGAGCGCCGTTCGCGCCGTTGTTGGTCGGCAGCTCCCCATTGCCCGGCCCGCGCCCGGTGAGCAGGGGGATGATATCGTCGCGCTTGCCAACCGCCTGCGTCGTGCCGTCCTTGAGGATCATGATGCGGTCGACGCTCTGCAGCAGCGACGGCCGCTGGGTAATCGCCACGACCGTGATCTTCTTTTCCTTCGCACGGCTGAGCGCGCGCGCCAGCGCCATCTCGCCGGCAGCATCGAGGTTCGAGTTGGGCTCGTCGAGCACGACCAGGCGCGGATTGCCGAAGAACGCGCGCGCCAAACCTATGCGCTGCTTTTGTCCGCCCGAGAGCGGGCTGCCGTCGATCAAAACAGGGGTCTCATAGCCGGCCGGGAATTCGGAAATCATCTCGTGCACGTCCGCGAGCTCCGCCGCTTCGAAAATCTCCTCGTCGGTGGCGTCTTCGCGCATGCGCGCGATATTCGCCTTGATGGTCGCCGGAAAGAGATTCACGTCCTGCGGCAGGTAGCCGACATTTTCGCCGTACTGCCGCGGATCCCAGTTGCGCAGGTCCATCCAGTCGAGACGGACGTTGCCCGCCGTCGGGGTGATCGAGCCGACCAGCATTTTTCCGAGCGTGGACTTGCCGGCTCCGGACGTCCCGACGATGGCCAGCGATTCGCCCGGCGCGAGCTGAAACGACACGCCGTTGAGCACCACCTTCTTGGTGGTCGGCGGGACGTACAGGATGCGCTCGACCGAGAGCAGGCCGGATGGCTTGGGCAGCCGCAGGCGATCCAGATTGAGCGGGGAGTTCTGCAGCAGCGTCTTGATCCGGGCGTAGGCCGAGCGTGCATGGACGAACCCGCGCCATCCCTCGATCGTGCCTTCGAGCGGCGCTAGCGCGCGGCTGCCGACGATTGAAGCGGCGATGACCATCCCGCCGGTGAGCTCGTCGTGAAGCGCGAGCCAGGCGCCCCAGCCGAGAATGGCGACCTGGGTGCAGAGCCGGACCAGCTTGGAAACGCCCGCAAGATAGGTGTTACGGTCCTGAGCAATTACCTGTGCTTTGAGCGATTCCGCCGTTTCCCGCCCCCAGATCTGCACGCCTTCGGGGATCATTCCCATCGCGTTGATGACCTGCGAATTGCGCGCCATGGCATCGGCGGCGAGGTTCGCGCGCGTCGCATAGGTGTTGGCCTGCGCGAAGGGGACGGCGGTGAGCTTCTGGTTGAGCAGCGCGAGCATGATGAGGGCGACGCCCGTCGCGGCAACGATTGCGCCGAGCTGCGGATGAATGAGAAAAACGGCCACCAGATAGAACGGCGCGACCGGCGCATCCAACATCATCAGGATGACCGGGCCGGTGATGAAGCCGCGCAGTTGCTGCAGGTCGCCGAGGGTCTGGAACTCGCGGCTGACGCCGCTCTGCGAAGCTTTGGCGGCCGCGCTCAGGACCGGCGCACCGAGCCTCGCTTCGGTCTCGACCGCGATCCGCGTGAGGATGAGCCGCCGCATCATGTCGAGAAACACGTGTGCGGCGACTGCCGCAACGACCACGGCCGAGAGCATGACCAGCGTATCGATGCTGCGGCTGGTGTAGACTCGATCCGAGAGCTGGAACAAGTAGATGGGAAGCGACAAGATCAGCAGGTTGGCGCACAGCGAGAAAACCGCCACGATGACGAGCCTGCTCCGCGCCTTCGCCAGGCCCTTCGAGAGCACGTGCTGGAAGTCCGGAGCCGCCGCCCGGCGCTGCAGCGCCGCCGCGGCGCCGGCCTTTGCGCGAGTGACCCCATTCGCGCCATTCGGGCCTTGCGGCCCACTGGTGACTTTGCCGGGTGACGCGCCGTCAGGCGCCTGCGTCATTCCATTCTTCATCGCTGCCCTGCCGCGGTCTCTCGCGTCTCCGTGAGTTGCTGAGCGAGTTCAGTGCAATATGCTCGCCACGCCGTCGTTGTGGTGGTGTGGATCCGTGGAGGCGACCACGGACGTGTGTTGATCGTGATGATCCGCGGCGTCGAGCGCCGAGGTGAAGGCCACGAGCTCAGGGACGAAGTGATTGTGATCGTGGCCGGCGTTCTTCGTGTCGTCGCCGATGATGTTGGTCTGAATCAGGATCATGTCGTTGTAGTAGTTGCCCTGCAGATAGGGCGACTGGATGCTGCCGCCGTCGACGATGGTCGCAGAATTTACCGTGACGTCATGGCCGGTGCTGACCGATTGCGTCGCGCCCGCGGGCGCCGCCGCGCTGCCATTGAGCGCGACGACGTTGGAGTTCGACATGACATTGGTCTGGGAGACGTAGTTGATGTCGTAATAGTCCCCAGTGACGACCAGGGCGTGAATGTTGCCCATCAGGCTTGGGAAGGCGTTGGCGAGGGCGTTGGGATCGAGCGTTGCGGCCTCGCCCTCCAGACTCTGGATGGTCGCCACTGCATCGGCATTCAACGGCGTCGAGTTGTGGTTGCCGGTATCGACGATGCTGGCGTCGTTGACCAGGCTGTTGCCGCCTCCCGTCGCCGACTGCACCGCTGAGCCTGGGCCCTCGAAGTCGACGGTATTCGAGTCGAGCAGGATGTTCTGCTGAGAGATCAGATCGTCCTGGTGATAGCTGCCCTCGACAACGATCAGGTCGTAATTGGAGGTGAGGTTCTGGAATTGCGCCGCGTTCGACAGCGTGTTTCCGCCCGCGACGATATCGCTCTCTCCGGTCGAGCTGGTCTGAAACACGACGTTGTTGTTGCTCAGGTAATTGGTCTGGATCAGCGAATGCACGTTGAGCAGATCGGAGTGGAGAACGTCGACCGACCAATTGAGGCCGGAGGGCGCCACCGTTGCTGATCCATCGGAGGTCAGGGACGGGATTTGATTTTGCACATCGGCGATGTTGTCGACGGTGTTCGGCGCGACCGACGTGGCCCCGCTGCCGGTGAAGTGATCGACGCCCTTGAAGACATTGGTCTGAACGATCGCCTCGGTGTGATAGTAATTGCCGAGCACCGCGAGCGAGACGGACAGGCCTTCGAGATTGACGAGTACCGCGTCGTTGGCAGCGACGTTAGAGCCGACCGAGACGTGCTGGATGCTGTCCGCCGCGTGGTCGCCAGACGGCGGCATCGGCGGCCCGGTGATGGCGTTGTTTGCCGATTCCGAGACGGTGTTGAACAGGTCGTTGGTCACCTGATGGGGATCGGAGCCATCGGTCACCGGCATGCCATTCACGTATTGTCCCGGCTGGAACGCATAAGGAGCGTCGTGGGCCTGGGTGAGCAACGGATGAGAATCCGCGGCATCGACGAAAGCCTTCAACTGGGTGGTGTCGGCGGCGGTCAGATCGGGACCAAGCGGAAGTGCGTCTTGCGCCTTCTCCAGCATCGATGCGAGCAGATGGTCGGCATGGGCCTCGTTCGCGGCCACCACATCCGCCGGTGCGTTGACCTGATTGTTGTTGATCATCACGTTGATCTGGCGGATGTCGATCAGCTCCTGGTCGCCGCCTCCCTGATACGTGACGGTGATCTGAAAATTGTCGCCGACGGCAACATCGGGGTCTACGTTCGCGGGGGGAGGAGGCAACCCAGGAAGGTGCGGAGCGCTGTGGGAATGGTCCGGGTCCTGATGCGGCGAGCTGGGCCATTTGTGGATCGGCGAGATCCGCCACAAATAGGGATTGGGGGACGGAAGCGTTGCAAGTCCCAGCGTCACGCCTGGCAGGCCCTCGAGCCCGGGCAACGCATGCGGGCGGGCGGACGCTCCGAGATCCTCCAGCGCCGGCAGGGCACCGTTGCCCCCGCCGTCGAACATGACCTTGATCGCAAAATTGTCAGCCGGCGAGACCTTGAGATAGCCGGCGAAGTGCCAAATCAATTCATTGACGCTGGCGGAGGAGGCCATGCCACTCGCTCCTCGACGAAAACCGCCCTCACCGCGCGGCTACAGCCGCGCGGAATGCAAAGCAGGAGTGGAGAGGATGCCCGCGCGGCGTACCGCGCGGGCCCTCGTTGGAGCGGTCAGCCGTGATGGCCCGAGCCGACGTCGATGTGCGAGTCGTGGCCCGTGATGGTCATCGTGAAGCTGTTGTTCTGCAGGTTGGCCCCGAGAACGATGCTCTGCGTGACGGCATCCGCCGTCGCGGCGGCCGATGCACCGGCTGTCAGCGCGCCGGTCGACAGGGCACCCATTGCGACGTCGCCCACAGAAGCGTCGCCGCTGTTGGACGCCGAGACGGTCAGGCCATGTGCACTGATATCATTGTCGTAGGCGTGACCGTTGCTGACCAGGCTGTTGATCTGGTCGAGCGCGATCTCGGTGTTCACGCCGGCATGGTCACCATCGATGGACTGGCTGATCGTTTGCGGGATGTTCAACACAGCCCCGTCGCAGTTGTACACATCGCCGATCAACGGCGTCAGGCAAGCACTCACATCCACGTTGACGTGAACGGTGTCGGACGTCGTGTTGAAGTTGGCGTTGCCGTTGAAGTTGCCGTTGGCATTGAGGTTGCCGTCCAAGTTCCCGTTCAGGTTCCCGTTGCCGTTCCAGCTGGACTCGGACTGGAACTGACCCTGTCCCTGTCCCTGGCCCTGGCCCTGGCCCTGCAGCTGACCCTCGCCTTGGAGCTGGCCCTCGCCCTGGAGCTGGCCCTGGAACGGATCGTGGTTATCGTGATCTGACATGACGTGTCTCCTTATCGCGTGAAGAGACACCGCACATTGTCGTCAATCGCTGATCTTCTGCGTCTGCGATTGCACGAATGCTCTGCGGCTGATCTTCACGTCGTTTGAACGTTAGCTTTCAGTTTCAGTTGGTTTGGGAGTCGTGCCCGCAAAAACCGCAAGGCCGCCGAGCTCCTCGAAGCTCAGATCGTTTCCCTGTCCTCCCGCCTCCCTCGTTGTTGACCCATAACTCGTTGTTTCTGTCGGCCCGCTCTGCGTCCGCCTAACCGGGAAATGGCCTTGCGCGGCAGCGGCTCTGCTGAGCGCGCCGTGCAGGAGGAACTCTCGATGTGGAGTTGAAGCCGCGATCTAGAGCGCGCGACGCGGAGGCAATGGGGCGGCAGACGTGTGCCGCGCCGAACCTGCGGGCAACGCCCTCAGGACTGAAGGCCCTTGGGCGAATCAGGGCCGCGGCAAAGGGTCGGCGCCGCATGATGCTGCTCCGTCACATGCGCTGCGAGGTCATCCCTTCCTAGAGACCTCGATGGATTCTCTGCGATCGCCCCCGCGACTATTCATCCTCGTCAATCGAAAACTTTACCTTTTGCGCAGAAAACAACCAGAGACCCAGTGGCATTAGCCCGGACGAGGATAACCCCACCCGTTCGGGTGTAGGGCGAATCCCGGAGAGAGAGCGGCATGCCGGCATCAGTCCGTCTGGCTCCGGGAGCAGCGCGGCCGGTTGGAGGTTGGGCAGATTCACAAGCTCGATCAGGCTCGGCTCAAAAAAATCATCAATGGGATCGATCCGAGCTTCGTCTGCTCAGTCGCGAATTATGGGGCGATCCTTCCGGAATTCGAGAACAACCTCGGAGGAGGCAGGAGTCCGGCGTAATGTTTCCACTCTCGTCCGGGCCGCGACCGCACTGCTCTTGGACGAAACCCCGATATTCCGCGACGAAAAGGAAAGTGCGGCTTCGGTCCTGTTCTTGACGCTCAACTTCCGCATGATGCTGCGCAGATGCATTTTGACCGTATTCTCCGAGAGCCGGAGTTGATTGGCGATCCCCTTGTTTGACAGAGCGTGCTGAAGGCATTCGAGGACTTGAGCTTCCCGGCCGGTCAAACGGAAAGGCTCGGGCGAACCCTGCGCCGTCTCGGCTATGGACGTCCCTGCCTCCGCCGACGGGAGGGGTTCCAGCGGAGGCGACGCAATGCCGTAGGACCGCGTCCCCCGATCTCCCTGCGTCATTTGCGCGGGGTCGGAGTAATACGTGCCTCCGGCCAGAATCAGCCGGACCGCCGCGACGACGATGTCGAATTTTTCGGAGCTGGAAATAAGGCCTTTCAAGCCCAACGAGCTCGCTTGGACTGCTTCTGTGACATCGACGTGGTCGCAAATGACGGCGACCGGCGCTTCCGGAAAGGACGATTTCACTCTGCGGATGTGCGCGATCGTGTCAGAATCGGTGACGCAAAGGTGTCCGATATCGATGATGACGAGAACCCCGTGCGCAACAGGCGCCAAGCTTTCGCTCGACTGAACGCCATGCACCCGGACCGGAAGTTCGGCACCGAGCATTCTGGTCAGACAATCTCCCCGCAACGGGTTGCTATAGATGATGACGACAGACTTTTCGTCGCTCACAACTCATACTCCAGCATACTGTGAACCCGGAGTAGTCCCAGTCACAAGAGCAAGGCCGATTCCGGTTTGTGCCACCACCACTCACGAAAACCCATGGCATTGGCCGCAAACGTCCCTGAAGCTAAGTCCCGCACAAGTCCTTCCAGGTTCAAACCCGACATGAGGTATTTCAAGACGGTGGTGCCATTCCACCCTAAAACATCCGTGCGTTTCAAGCCCCTTAACCGGAATTTGGCCGCCAGCAGCCGGCTTTTTGCTGAGCGTGCTTTGATCAGCCCGCTTTCAATGTCGCTCGCGATCAACCGTCGCAGTTTTCAGCCGAGCGTCGCCCGGTTTCGGTCTCACCGCCCGGGACCGCGTCACCGAAAGCCCGCGGGACGGCATCGCCACCGGCGACGAGGTGCAGGTCGCCGATGCGCCGGCCCGTGGCGGCACTCCCGAGGTAGAGGCGAAGCAGCGGCAGCGCCCGCCGAGCTGACGGCCGCAGTCACCACGAACCGCGGTGCTCCGGCACGCGCGTGACCAATGGGAGCGCCGCGACGAGCAGCGCCGCTGCCGCAGCGAAGAGCCAGGCCTGGGTGTACCCGGGGTCATGCGAGCTGGCGAGGATCGCCGTGTCGATCGAGATCGTGACGATGGTCCCGATCGACATGCACATGGTCCGCAGCGCGGCGAGCGTCGAGGAGTGTTGAGGCGCCAGTTGCAGCCCGGCGTTGCGGCTGGCC
>DASTZX010000300.1:0-50159 GCA_035764045.1 Xanthobacteraceae bacterium
CCGCTCGCGCGGACCACTTCGGCGGTGCGTCCAGCGCAGATCTGGTGGAAGCGTCGAGCGATGGCGACCACCGCGGAATGCCATGGCGGTGCGGATCCAGTCCCTATAACGGAGCCGGAGCTCGCTTTGGATTCCTGTCTCACGGCCGCTTCACTCATGCATATAATCGTCCTGTTACAGTATCGTCATATAATAGGAGGATATGATCATCATACATGACTAGTTGCGCCAGTCAATAGGGGCAGATCGCACCTTCAGCGAGGAAGCGGTCGGTGACGTTGGATTTCAGGAGCTCGCCGACTCCCGTAATGGTACCGCCCGTCCCGACCGCCGATACGAAGCGATCGACTCTTCCGCCGGTGTCCTCCCAGATCTCGACTGCGTCGTGCGCCCGATGCAGTTCGGGATTTGCAGGTTTCCGAACTGGTCGAGGTTGATTGCGCCAGGCGTCTGCTCGGTGATCTCCTTCGCGCGGCTGACGGCATCAGCCACCGTCAGGTCCCAAACGAGAGTCGTTGATCACATGTATCAGCGGCATCGATGGGCATGAGCGGCGACAAAACCGCAGCATGACGCTCTCTGCGCTACGCCGGCGATGAAGCAGCGGCGCGAGGGAGCGCAAAGGCGCCGGGCCGCGAGAACAAAACCAGTCAACTTGTCGGAAAGGCCGACCGGCGGCGTGTCGGAATGGGCCGGACCCGGCTACGTTGAGAGTGGTGGGCGCACAAGGACTCGAACCTTGGACCCGCTGATTAAGAGTCAGCTGCTCTACCAACTGAGCTATGCGCCCGGATCCACCGCGGTTTCCCGCAGGGGGGCGTCTGTAGCAAAGCCCTCCTGCCCTGTCCAGGGAAGCCGCCGGCGTGCGGCGGCCTCCCGGAGCCAGGTTCCGGTCGCGAGCCGCCGGCCGCTCAGAGCCGGCCGCCCTCGTCGCCGCCGCCCTCGTGGTCGCCCCGCATGCCGTCGCCGTGCATGCGGCGATCATCGTGGTAGGGCCGGAGGTCGTCGCCGCCGCGGCCGTCCATGCGGTCGCGTCCCATCATGCCGAACCGGTGACGCATCCCGTGGTGCGGGCGCAGCATGCGGGCCAGCACCGTGAGGCGACGCTTCTGGGCATCGTCGAGGCTCTGATAGAGCGGCGCAGCCGCGTCGGCGAGGTGCTTCAGGGCCGTGCCGCGCGCCGTGAGGGCTGCGGCCTGCCGTTGCAGACGGTCGATCGGCGTGCCTGCCTGCTGGCCCTCGCGCCCGGCGGTGGCGCGGTCGATACGTATCTTGGCGAGATCGTGCAGCGCCTGCTCGACCGGCGGCCAGCTCTTCTCCTGGTCGGCATTGAGGCCGAGGCCGGCATGCAGCGCCGCGATACGCGCATCGGAGAACGCACGCAGGTCGTCGGCATTGAGATGCCGCTCGCTCATGCCCATCTGACCACGCCCGCCGAAGCGGCCGGACCCGCCAAATCCGCCCGATTCATCCCCGCGCTGCTGCGCGTAGACCATCGCCGAGCCGGCGATCGCCAGTGCGGATGCAACGACGGTGGCTTTCTTCCACATCGCTCTTCTCCCGAGATTTTTGTCGCGCCTGAGGCCAAGTAAAAGACACGCCGCAGAGGCCGGCAAGTTACGGTTCAGTAAGCTCCCAAGGCTCAACGCGCGACGATGAAGAGACGTTCAGCTTCGGCCGCATTGATTCGGCCGCATTCATGTTGCGCGACGACGGAGAGCCTTGCGGGCGCCACACGCAGCCGGAGCCAGCGCCGCGCGCGCCGTTGCCGGAGGTGACGCCGAGACGCCGGGCTGCGGCATCGGTCCCGTGTGACTAACCCGCCCCTGTTAACCTCGCGCTAACCATCCACCCGGCAAATTTTGCCCAACGGGGGCGCCCCCTGGTCGGGGCGCGGGGAGGCGTTCGGCATGACGGACGTGACGGCGGGGCAAGGCGGAGGCAGAGGCCTCAAGCTGCCCTCGTTCGCCGATATGGCGGCGCTGCTGCGCCGCGGCGACATCGCGCTCGCGATGGGCGTGCTCACCATCCTGGTGGTGCTCATCCTCCCGCTGCCCCCGCTCCTGCTCGATTTCTCGCTGGCGATCTCGATCATCTTCTCGGTGCTGATCCTGATGACGTCGCTGTTCATCCACGCACCGCTCGAGTTCTCGGCCTTCCCCACCGTGCTCCTGATCGCGACGATGCTGCGGCTCGCGCTCAATCTCGCCTCGACCCGCCTGATCCTCGCCCACGGCCACGAGGGGACCACCGCGGCCGGGCATGTCATCGCCGCCTTCGGCAACTTCGTGATGGGCGGCAACTTCGTGATCGGGCTGATCGTGTTCACGATCCTGGTGATCGTGAACTTCGTCGTCATCACCAAGGGCTCGGGCCGCATCGCCGAGGTCGCGGCCCGGTTCAACCTCGACGCCATGCCGGGCAAGCAGATGGCGATCGACGCCGACCTGTCCGCCGGCCTGATCGACGAGAAGGAGGCGCGCAAGCGCCGCAAGCAGCTCGAGGACGAGAGCGCGTTCTACGGCGCCATGGACGGCGCCTCGAAGTTCGTGCGCGGCGACGCGATCGCCGGCCTGCTCGTGGTGTTCATCAACATCATCGGCGGCATGATCGTCGGCATCGCCCAGCAGGGCATCAGCTTCTCGGAGGCCGCCGCGAGCTACACCGTGCTCACGGTCGGCGACGGCCTGGTCACGCAGGTGCCGGCGCTGATCGTCTCCACCGCGGCGGGCCTCCTGGTCTCCAAGGCCGGTCTCGGCGAGGCGGCCGACAAGGCGCTGCTGCGCCAGCTCTCCACCTATCCGACCGCGCTCGGGATGTCCGGCGGCGTCATGGTGGTGATGTCGCTCCTGCCCGGCATCCCGATGCTGCCCTTCCTGCTGCTCGGCGGCGGGGCGAGCGCGCTCGCCGTCATGATGGACCGGCGCAGCAAGGCGCAGGCCGCCGCGCAGGCCCAGCAGGCGGTCGCGGAAGCGAAGTCGGCCCCTGCCGAGGAGCCGATCTCGGCCGCGCTCAAGATCGACGACCTGAAGATCGAGCTCGGCTATGCGCTCCTGCCGCTGGTCAACTCGCCCGACGGATCGGACCGCCTGACCGAGCAGATCAAGGCGCTGCGCCGCTCGCTCGCGCTCGAGATGGGATTCGTGATGCCGTCGGTGCGCATCCTCGACAACGTCCAGCTCGACGCCAACACCTATGTGATCAAGATCAAGGAGGTGGAGGCCGGATCGGGCCGCGTCTGGCCGGGCCAGTACATGGTGATGGATCCGGCCGGGGGCCAAGTGAACATCGCCGGCATCCACACCACCGAGCCGACCTTCGGACTGCCCGCGACCTGGATCGACGCCGGCCTGAAGGAAGAGGCGGCAGTGCGCGGCTACACGGTGGTCGACGCGGCGACCGTGCTCGCCACACACCTGACCGAGCTCCTCAAGATGAACATCGCCGAGCTCCTCTCCTATGCGGAGGTGCACAAGCTCCTGAAGGAGCTGCCCAAGGAGCAAGGCGACCTGGTCAAGGACATCGTGCCGTCGCTGATCACCGTCACCGGCATCCAGCGCGTGCTGCAGAACCTGCTCGCCGAACGCATCTCGATCCGCGATCTCGCCACCATCCTCGAGGGAATCGCCGACGGGCTCACCTTCACCCGCAACCCGAGCACTCTGGCGGAGCACGTCCGCGTCCGGCTCGCGCGGCAGATCTGCGCCCAGCACACCTCGCCCAACGGCTATGTGCCCCTCATCTCGCTGTCGCCCAAATGGGAGCAGGCCTTCCTCGAATCATTGGTCGGCCAGGGCGACGATCGGCAGCTCGCCATGCAGCCCTCGCGCCTGTCCGAGTTCATCGGGCTGGTGCGCGACCGCTTCGAGGACGCCGCCCGCCAGGGCGAGAACGCCGTGCTGGTCACCTCGCCGGGGATCCGGCCGTTCGTGCGCTCGATCGTCGAGCGCTTCCGATCGCAGACCTCGGTCCTGTCGCAGTCGGAAATTCACCCCCGCGCCCGGCTCAAGACAGTGGGCAGCATCTGATGGACCGGGCGGGGCCGCGGGAGCTTTCACGACCGATCAAGGTTGCGTGAGACCTCTAGGAACCAAAGTCGGGCTTCTTACGTTTAATGGCTGGGAGCGGGGAGTTTTGTGCGCGTCCGTCCCAAATCGTTAATTTTTCGCCACCAGCGTGAACCTCGAACCCGGCCCCGTGACCTAAGGGAAGAGCCCGGGAGGTGACCGATGAACAACTCCTCGTTCTTCACCGCCGACCGAACCACCCACCTCAAGATCGTGGTCGTGTCGCTGCTCGCATCCATCGCCGTCATGGTGGTCGGCATCGCGGCGCGGCCGACCGCCTCCGACAGCAGCATGCAGGCCTACAAGCCCACGAAGGCCATCATGGCGGTCTCAGACACCGGCCAGGCGGTCCGCTGATACGCCAAGCTTCATCGCCCGGCAGTACTGGCGGGCCCGAAATTCGACAATGTTTCCAAGGAGCTCCCGCGCTCATGGGCGGGAGCCTTCTTTTTTCGCCAGCACTTGAACCAGCCCGTGGTCCGCCGCGACCAATTGTCGAGCGTTCAGGATTTCTCGGACGGATGCCATGAGCCATTCACTCAGGACCGCGGGCGCCACGACCCACCTCAAAGTCGTGGTCGTTGCCCTGATCGCATCGCTCACCGTGATGGTGGTGGGGCTCACGGCGCGGCCGCAGGCCGACACCAGCGCCACCCAGGTGGTGCGGGCCGGCCAGCTCCTGCTCGTGGCCGGCACCCCGGGCACTGCAGTCCGCTAGACTCGTCGTTTTCGGTTGAACCTCCAGACCTCGGCGCGCCTGACCGGCGCGCTTTTTTTGAGGAGCGTCCGGCCGGACGACGCGCCTCAGGCCATGGCGCCGCGCGTCCGCAACATCCCGATGGTGTCGAGCTCGTTCTGCTCGCGCGCATTCTCCTCGGCGCGCTCCCGCGCCTGGTCGCGCTCGTCGAGCAGCTCGACCTTCTTGAGCTCCTCGAAGGCTTCGCCGAGCGCCGCGCGCGCATCGTCGAGCTGGGCCTTGAGCTCATCGGCCGACCGCTTGAGGTTCTCTTTCCGCTGCATCGCGGCCTTGGCGTAGGTCGGATAGGCGAAGTGCGCCGGATCGTGGATGCCGGCCCGCTCCTGCTCGGTCTTGATTTCGCGGTCGAGATCGGCGGCCATGCGCTCGAATTCGGCGATCATGCCTTCAATCTGAGCGACTCGGCGCCGCTTCTCGTCGACCTGAAACTTCTTCAGTCGGATAAGGGTGTCACGTGACTTCATCTACACATACTCCCCTGAAGTCGCGCGACCGTCGAGGGTCAGGGCATCCCTGGGCGTGGTCGCTCCGTCCGCTATGGTTGGGGGAGTGTCGCAACATATTGTTAGTTTTCGGTTTCCGGGATTGCTAAAATTTCAGCCAACCGCCGGTAGCCCTCCGCCAGGCCGGTCGACTCCTCCTTTCCCTGGGCCAGGAACGCCTCGAGCGCGGGGTGCAGCCCGATCGCCTCGTCCACTTCCGGGCTCGACCCCTTGCGATAGGCCCCGAGCCGGATGAGCTCCTCCATGTCCGCATAAGTCGCCATGACCTGGCGCGCCCGGGTGATCACCGGCAGGAAGGTGGGATCGGCGGATTTGGGCATGGTGCGGGAGATCGACTTGAGGACGTTGATCGCTGGATAACGGCCGCGCTCGGCGATCGCCCGTTCCATTACAATGTGCCCATCGAGGATGCCGCGCACCGCATCGGCGACCGGCTCGTTGTGGTCGTCGCCGTCGACCAGGACGGTGAATATGCCGGTGATCGTCCCCTCGGCGGTCCCAGGGCCCGCGCGCTCGAGCAGCCGCGGCAGCTCGGTGAAGACCGTCGGGGTATAGCCCTTGGCGGTCGGCGGCTCGCCGGCCGAGAGCCCGATCTCGCGCTGGGCCATGGCAAAGCGGGTGACCGAATCCATCAGCACCAGGACGTCCTGGCCCTCGTCGCGGAAATACTCGGCGATGGCGAGCGTCAGATAGGCGGCCTGCCGCCGCATCAGGGCGGGCTCGTCCGAGGTCGATACCACCACGACCGAGCGGGCGAGGCCCTCCTCGCCGAGGTCGTCCTGGAGGAATTCCTGCACCTCGCGGCCGCGCTCGCCGATGAGCCCGATCACCGATACGTCGGCCGCGACGTTGCGGGCCAGCATCGACAAAAGCACCGACTTTCCGACGCCGGACCCCGAGAAGATGCCCACGCGCTGGCCGCGGCAGCAGGTCAGGAAGGTGTTGAGGGCGCGAACCCCGAGATCGAGCGGGGTGCCGACCCGGCGGCGCGCGTGGGCCGGCGGCGGCGCGCTGCGATAAGGGAACGGCGATGGGCCGGGCGGCAGCGGGCCCTTGCCGTCGATCGGCACGCCCATGGCGTTGACGACCCGGCCGAGCCAGCCGCCGGAGGGCCGGACCGCCGGGGCAACCGAAGTGACGACTGCCCGGCAACCGCGCCGCACCCCTTCGAGCGCCGCAAAGGGCATCAGCAACGCATTGGCGCCCGAAAATCCTACCACCTCGCAGGGAATCAGCCGAGCCGCCGTCTCGATCGTCACCCGGGCGCCGACCGACATGGCATGCAGCGAGCCCGCCACCTCCACCATCAGGCCGCGCACCCCGACGACCCGCCCATAGACCTCGGTGGCGTCAAGCTCGTCGATCTGCTCGGCCAGGGCCTTCATCGGGGCCGCCCTGCCCCACGGGCAAGGAAGTCTTCACCCTTAACCTCGTGTTTACTCGCGTCATTAATCATTGCGTCACCGTCCTTGGGACAACCGGAGGTCTCGCCCGCCAGGACGGAGGGGCGAGTCGCCAGAATCGGTTAGCGCCGATTCTTAACACCAACCATGAACTCTGACGTGTCGAAAAAGCTGCTTCCTCGCAACACATTAGGCCGATTCGGGCAGTTCTGCCCAGTCGGCGCTTGCGCGCGGGAATCAGGTTTTGTTAACCATCGATTCGTTAGCGTCCGAATCAGTTTCCCAAGGCGTATTCCAAGGCCCGCCGGACGGCTGGCCCTCCAGAGCCCTTCGGAAGGGGACATGGCATGCGCGTACTACTGATCGAAGACGATAGCGCGACCGCGCAGTCGATCGAGTTGATGCTCAAGTCGGAGAGCTTCAACGTCTACACGACGGATCTGGGCGAAGAGGGCGTCGACCTCGGCAAGCTCTACGACTACGACATCATCATGCTCGACCTGAACCTTCCGGACATGTCCGGGTTCGAGGTTCTCCGGTCGCTGCGGGTGTCCAAGGTCAAGACGCCGATTTTGATCCTCTCCGGCCTCGCCGGCATCGAAGACAAGTGCAAAGGCCTCGGTTTCGGCGCCGACGACTACATGACCAAGCCGTTCCACAAGGACGAGCTGATCGCCCGCATCCATGCCATCGTGCGCCGTTCCAAGGGGCACGCCCAATCGGTCATCCAGACCGGCGACCTGGTGGTCAACCTCGACACCAAGACGGTGGAGGTCAACGGCGCACGGGTGCACCTGACCGGCAAAGAATACCAGATGCTCGAGCTGCTCTCCCTGCGAAAGGGGACGACGCTCACCAAGGAGATGTTCCTGAACCATCTCTACGGCGGCATGGACGAGCCGGAACTCAAGATCATCGACGTGTTCATCTGCAAGCTGCGCAAGAAGCTCGCCAACGCGTCGAGCGGCAAGAACTACATCGAGACCGTCTGGGGTCGTGGATACGTCCTGCGCGAGCCGTCGGACGACGAGGCGCGGATCCCGGCCTAGGCAAGGGTTTGTAGCGTCGTTGGGTTCCTCCCAGACTCGGATGTTCTTCCGGACCCCGCCGCAAATGGCGGGGTTTTTTCTTGATCTAGCTGCGACCCTTGCGCGTGCCCGCCGCCTTGCGGCCTGACACGTGCTTGGACGGTCGCTTTTTCGCCGGCGCGCGCTTCGCGGCCTTGGGCGCGGCCGGTTTGCGCTTGGCGGCCGTCCGGCTCGCAGGCGCAACCCTGCCGCCCGACGCGCCCCCGCCTCCGCCGCCTGAACCGGCCGGGGGCTTGGCGGTGGGAACCGGGCCGCTCGCTTTCGGCGCCGATCCGGCCACGCCCGCGCCCGCCGCCGCGAGCCAGAAGCGCAGCTCCGGCGACTTGACCGCAGGTCCCAGGATGTAGCGCTCCTGCCACGTGTCGTCGGGGGCGAGCGGCTTGCCGAACACGTCCGGCTTTTCCCTCAGCCAGTAGCGCCACGCATAGTGGTCGTAGATATCGAGCACATGGCACGCATAGGCTTCGGCGAGCCCGCGATGGCCGCGCACGATCACCAGGTTCTCGTCGTTGTTGTGCGAGGCGCGGAAGCCGAGATTGTGCGAGCCGGTGACGACCGTGCAATTGCTGCTGAACGGATCGATGACGACGATCTTGTTGTGGATGATGGCGAAACCGTATTTCTGCAGCTCGGCTTCCCAGGCCCCGAAGGCATCGTTGCTGGTGACGCTGCCGGCCGGAATGGAGCGGTAGTCGATCGGCGCCGCCGGCGTCTTCCCGTTCGCTGCGCCCTTCGCGGCGCTTTTCGCCGGCTTGGCGCCCTTCTTTTTCGGCGTCCCGACCTCGCCAACGACCTTGATGTCCTGCGGCCCTTCGCCTTCGTCGGCCGCGCCGCCCTGATGCAGCGCCGCCGAGAAATTGCTGGCGCGCTGGGCACTCGTCAGCGCGCCGCGCACGAAGAGATCGGGGTTCTTGGCGAGCGCCTGGCCGGCGGCGTCGAGGATCGAATTGTTGCCGGGGTCGAACGCGAGGAACAGCACCGCCTGCTTCGCGCCGCCAATCAGGTCGAAAATCCGCTCCATGTCATTGGGCTTCTCCTTGGGCGGGCTCCTGAGCGGATGATTGGTATTGGGTGAGAACATCGGTTCGATGCTCACGCCGGCGCCGAGATCGATCGGCGCGCTGACCGACTTGTCGTTGTTGGCGTGGTCCCAGGTGCGCTGGGTGGAGGATTGCAGCTTCTTCTGATCGCCGCCGGCGGCGGCGATATCCGCCTGGAGCGCGGTCCAATAGTCGATGTAGCGCTGCGCAAGGGCGGCCGATTCGATCACCAGCGCGTTGTTGGTCTGCGTGCACAGCCCGGTGCTGGTCCAGTTGGTCGATCCCGTCAGCACCGCAACCGGCGCGTCGCCCTGGCTCAGCACCATGAACTTGTTGTGCGGGATGCTGCCCTTGCCGAGAATGCGGTCGATCACGTTCACACCGGCCGCCTTGAGATTCGCGCGATTTTTGGCATCCGTATCCTCGATCGGCTTCTTGTCGGGACCGACGCCCTGCTCGTTGCCGAGGATCACGTTGCGACTTTTCGGATCGCCCTCCCCGTCCGCCTGCAACCGCTTTTCGAGGCCGTTAGGATCGTTGAGCTCATAGAGTGCGGCGTGGATCGTGCCGCCCTGCGTGTCGGCGCGATCGAGCAGCGAGGTGACGCCTTCGAACAGCTGCCCCTGCAGGCTTTGCCGGATCGGGTCGTTGGGATCGAGGATATGCGGGGTGAGCGCGTCGATGCTCGGCTTGTCGTTGAGCGCGTGGCTCAGCGCCTGCGTCGCCACGATGCCGCGGTTGAAGTAGGCGTTGAACGGCGGCCGTTTCGGCGTGAGCGTCACCGAATTGCTCACCAGCGGGTCGACGCCGGCGAGCGGTTTGAGCGCCCCGGGCGTGCCGCCCATCGGAACGATCCTGTAGGTGTAGGTCTCGCCGCGCCTGGCGTAGAGGTCCTTCCACCAGAACTTCTGCACCGGCGCCTGTTCGGTCGTGCGGTGGGGGTCCTTCGGCTGGCCGGCGAAGCTCGCCAAGGCCGGGAGCGGGCGCTCCTTGCCGGCCGCATCGATCTGGATGATCGCAAAACCCAGGCAGCCGTCGAGATGCCGGTCGAACGTCCATGCGACGACGGCGATATCGTTGTTGGAAAAGGCAAGTGCAGGCATCGGTCTCTCCTTGATCAGGACAGGCAGCGGCCGCAATCATGCTAGGATAGATTGCAATGATGATATTTTCCCGCAACAGAAGCAAGCCGGCTTTCGCATGCTGGCAGGCGCGTCAGCGCTCCGGCGCGCGTCGGCATCTATCGCCGCCAGCCGAAATGCGTGTCTAATCGCTCGGGCATCAGCGGAGGAAAACCCATGGCACGATGGCTACGCGCGCTCACCGCCTGCATGGCATTCCTCTGCGTCGGCGTGGCATGGGGCGACGATATCTATCCGAGCCGGCCGGTGCACCTCATGGTCCCCTTCCCGCCTGGCGGCGCAGTCGACATCGTGGCGCGCACGCTCGGCGATGAGCTCTCGAGGCGCTGGGGGCAGCCGATCGTGGTGGAGAACCGCCCCGGCGCCGGCGGCACGATCGCGGCCGCGGCCGCCGCCAAGGCGCCGGCCGACGGCTATACTCTGATCCTGGTCGCGAGCGGGCATGCGATCGTGTCGCATCTCTATGCCGACCTGCCCTACGACCCGCAGCGCGACTTCACGCCGATCTCGCTGGTCGGCTCGTCACCCAACATGCTGCTGGTGCGCGCCGACTCTCCGTTCAAATCGGTCGCCGACGTCCTCGCGGCGGCGCGGGCGAAGCCGGGCGCGCTGTCCTACGGCTATCCGGGCAACGGCACCTCGCCGCATCTCGCCGGCGAGCTCCTCAAATACATGGCCAAGGTCGAGATCACGCCGGTGCCCTACAAGGGCGGCGCGCCCTCGCTCAACGATCTCCTGGGCGGGCATATTCCGATGTCGATCAACAATATCCCGGAGTCGATCGGACAGGTGCGCGCGGGCGCGGTGCGCCCGCTCGGCGTCACCACGGCACAACGCTCGCCGGTGCTGCCGGACGTGCCGCCGATCGCCGAGGCGGGGCTGCCCGGCTACGACACGGGCGTGTGGTGGGGCTTCCTGGCTCCGGCCGGGCTGCCGGCGCGTATCACGGCGAAGCTCGCCAAGGATTGCGCCGACGTGGTGAAGGTCCCGGCCGTGCGCGAGCGGCTGCTCAGTCTCGGCGCGACGCCGATCGGCAGCTCGCCGCAGGAATTCGCCGACCTCATCCGCAGCGACTACGAGAAATGGGGACCGGTGATCAAAGCGGCGGGCATCAAGGGCGACTGACAGCGCTAAATTTTAGCGCATCGCGGCGACTGCGGCCGCCTTGAGGGCGGTGAATCCGGTGCCGGCGGCCCGCGCCGCCGCGGCGTTGGGCACGTAGAGCCCGCGCCGATCCGCGAGCGGCTTGAAGCACTCGGTCAGGCCGACCACCGTTTCGGCGGCACCGAGCACGAGATAGCCGTCCGGCTCGGTGATGCGCGCGAGCCGCTCCAGCACGCCGATCTTGGTCGGCTGGTCGAAATAGATCAGCACGTTGCGGCAGAACACCACGTCGAACGTGCCGAGCTGGTTGAAATCGGACAACAGGTTGAGCGGACGGAACTGGACCATCGCCCGGATCTCGGGCGAGATCTGCCATGTGTCGCCGGACTGCGTGAAGTACTTCATCAGCAGCTGGATTGGCAATCCGCGCTGCACCTCGAACTGGCTGTAAAGGCCGGCCCTCGCCTTCTCCAGCACCTCGTTGGAGAGATCGGTCGCGACGATCTCGGTGCGCCAGCCGGCGAGCGGCGCTCCCATCTCCTTCAGCAGCATCGCCAGCGAATAGGGCTCCTGGCCGGTGGAGGCCGCGGCGCACCAGACACGAATCCGGTGCTGGGACGCGCGCGCCTTGAGCAGGCTCGGCAGCATGAATTCGCGGAAGTGATCGAAGGGAATCTTGTCGCGGAAGAAGAAGGACTCGTTCGTGGTCATGGCTTCGACAACCTCCACGATGAGGGATTCGCTGCCCGGCGTCTTGAGCTTGGCGACGAGGTCGGAAAGGTTGCGCACGCTCACCCGGCGCGCGATCGGCAGCAGCCGGCTCTCGACGAGGTACTGCTTGTCGGCCGAGAGCACGAGGCCCGAGCGGTCCTTGAGCAGCTTGCGCAGATAATCGTAGTCGGCCGGGGTCACGCACGCTCTCCAGAAAACAATCGCACGATCTTGGGAGCGACCTGGTCCAACGGAAGGACGGCCGAGCAGATCCCGGCATGCGCCGCCGAACCCGGCATCCCCCACACGACGCTGGTCGCCTCGTCCTGCGCCATGACGCTGCCGCCACGCGCGACGATCTCGGCGCCGCCCTTGGCGCCGTCCGAACCCATTCCGGTGAGGATCACCGCGAGCGCGGCCGGACCCCAGACTGCCGCGCCGGAGATGAACATCGGATCGACCGCGGGCTTGCAGTAGTTGACGAGCGGGCCGTCATCGAGGGCGATGAAGACCTCCTTGTCGTGCCGCACCGCAAGCATGTGGCGGCCGCCCGGCGCCACGTAGATGTTGCCGGGCAGAACCGGCTCGCCATGGACGCCCTCGCGGGCCGGAACCCCCGCGGCGCGTGCGAGGTGCTCGGCCAGGATGGTCGTGAAGGTCGGCGGCATGTGCTGGGTGATCAGCACCGGCACCCGCGGAAGCAGCCCGCGCAGCTTGCCGATCACCTCGGTCAGCGCCTGCGGTCCGCCGGTCGAGGATCCGATCAGCAGCACGCGCGGCGAGGTCGACGGAAAGGGACGCAGCCTGATCGGAGCGCCATGGTCGGGCGCGCGGTAGGGCGTCGGCGGCGGGACGGCAGGCGCGGGCGCCCGCGCCGCCGGACTGCGCCGCTTGCGGCGCCGCCGGCCGAGCTCGCGCACCTTCTCGATCAGCTCGCGGCGGAAGCTCGCCGACGTGGTGACGCCGCGGTTGGTTTCCGGCTTGGGGATGTAATCCGCCGCGCCGAGCGCGAGCGCCCGGAGGCTGATCTCCGCGTTGTGACGGGTGAGCGTGGAGGCCATGATGACCACGAGGTCGCGCCTCTTGGCCAGCATGAGAGGAAGCGCGGAGATGCCGTCGAGCTCCGGCATCTCGATGTCGAGAACCACGACGTCAGGATCGGCGCGCTCGAGCTGATCGACCGCATCTCGCCCGTTGCGAAAGGACGCTGCGAGAACGAGGTCGGGCTCTTCCTCGATCCATCGCGACACCAGTCCGCGCACGACGACCGAGTCGTCGACCACCATCACCCGGATCGCATGATCCGCTGAGGCTCTGGCGGATGGCACCGAGGAAGCTGCAAGACCCATGTACCCCTACTCGGACCAACGCTACCGACTTAAGGCGACCGGCACCGCTCAGATGAGCCCGACCTCCTGGAACTTGGCCTCGACGATGTCCTTGTCGAACGGCTTCATGATGTACTCGTTCGCGCCGGCGTGAAGCGCCCGCGCGATGTGCGCCACGTCGTTCTCCGTGGTGCAGAACACGACCTTGGGACGATCGCCGCCCGGCAGGCGCCGCAGCGCGCGCAGGAACTCGTAGCCGTCCATCTTCGGCATGTTCCAATCGAGCAGGACGGCATCGGGCAGGCGCTGCTGGCAGGCAGTGAGCGCCTCCTCGCCGTCCTCAGCCTCGGAAATCTCGAAATCCAGTCCTTCGAGGATGCGCCGCGCCACCTTGCGGATCACGCTCGAGTCATCGACGACCAAACAGGTCTTCATCGTCTGCATCCTCTCTTTGCGGGCAAGCCCGCGCCCGACCGAAACTCGCCGGCGGCCAGTGTCCCGATTCCGAAGTTCGCGGGCATCTTCAGCGCGTTCTGAGCGAACTTCGGAATCGAAAGGGCACCAGCAACTCCATGATGCTAGTGCCGTTCTTGAACCCGAAGTTCGCAACCAGACTCGCCGAGAAATCTTGCGAACTTCGGGTTCACGGCACTAGCGTTACGCCGCCGCCACCTCGCTGCCGGAGTCGAAAACGCGATCGACGTCGAGCACCACCAGCAACTGCTTGTCGAGCCGATGCACGCCCGCCGCCACCCGCGCCAGATGGGGGTCCAAATTCACCGGCACCGGCTCCCGGCTGCTCTCCGCGAGCTTGAGCACTTCGCCGACCGAATCGATCAGGAGGCCGTAGGACTCGCCGCGGAACTCGATGCCGACCGCCATCGCGGGGCGGTCCGTCGCGCGCTTGCCGAGCCCGAGCCGGCAGTGCATGTCGAAAGCGGTGACGATGCGGCCGCGCAGATTGAGCACGCCGGCGATCTCCGGCCCGGACAACGGCACCCGCGCCAGCCGCTCGGGCATGAACACGTCCTGGACCTGCGAGATCGGCAGCCCGAACAGCTGACCGCTGATCATCACGGTCACGTATTCGATGAAGCTGCCGCTGTGGTTGTCGTTGCCGATCGACATCTTTGCCTCTGTCACGCTGCTTCATCCATCGTCGCGACCTGCTCCTTGAGGGCGGCGAGCAGCCCCGGACGATCGAACTTCGCGATGTAATCGTGGAAGCCGACCTGCCGCCCGCGCTCGATCGCGTCCTGGGAGGTCAGCGCCGAGAGAGCGATGATCGGCAGCCTGGCGGTGCGCTCGTCGCTGTGCACGGCCTCCGCCAGCTCGAAGCCGTTCATGCCCGGCATCTCGATGTCGGTGACGATCATGTCGACCCGCTCGCCGCTCTTGAGAATATCGAGCGCGTCCTGCGCTCCCGACACCGTGGTGACCGCATAGCCTGCCGAACGGAGCACCGGCGTGAGCATGTTGCGGAAGAAGGCCGAGTCCTCGACGAACAGGATGGTGCGCGCCTTCGCCTTCAACTTCTTTTCGGTGCGGATCAGCCAGTCCTCGAATGCCTGCGGCAGGTAGTGGCCGACGTCGATGATCTCCGTCGCGTGGCCCTTGATGACGGCCGAGCCGAGGACGCCCGGAGTCTCGCTCGGGACCTCGATGTTGAGGTGCTCCTCGACGATGTCGACGATCTGGTCGACCACGAGACCCATCGAGCGGCCCTCGTCGGAGAACACCAGCAGGGGCTGCGTGCCTTCGCTCTTGAGCTGGACCTGATCGTTGACGCGGATGAGCGGCATCAGCTGGCCGCGGTACTGGATGAGCGGGCGCCCGTTCGACGTCTCGACCTTCTTGGTGTCGAGCTCCTCGAGGCGGGTGACGAGCGAGAGCGGGACCGCCTTCGGCTGGGCTGCACCGGCGCGGAAGATCAGCAGCGAGGTCACCTCCTCGGTGCCGGTGCGGCGCTCGGCGTTGGCCTCCTCGTCGAGCGCGGCCTGAACGGCGACGGTGCCGACGGTCTTGGCGATGCCGTTGGGATCGATGATCATGATCACCGAGCCGTCACCCAGGATGGTGTTGCCCGAGAACATGTTGATGTGGCGCAGCCGCGTCGACATCGGCTTGACCACGATCTCCTCGGTGTGGAACACGCCGTCGACGACGATGCCGAAGGTCTGGCTGCCGACCTGCGTCACGACGATGAAGCCGTTCTCCGGCTCGACCGCCTCGCCGTTCTCGATCTGCAGCAGGCTCTGCAGGCGGATCAGCGGCAGCAGCTTGTCGCGCAATCGCAGCACCGGCGCATCCTTGATGCGCTCGATCTTGTGCTCGGAGTTCGTCTGCGCGCGCACGAGCTCGACGACCGCGAGCTGCGGGATCGCGAACCGGTCGCCGCCCGCCTCGACGATCAGCGCGGAGACGATCGCCAGCGTGAGCGGAATGCGGATGATGAAGGTCGACCCCTCGCCCAGCGTCGACTTGACCTCGATGGTGCCGCCGATCTGGTCGATGTTGGTGCGCACGACGTCCATGCCGACGCCGCGGCCCGACACCGAGGTCACGGCGTTGGCGGTCGAGAATCCGGGCGCGAAGATGAACTTGTGGATCTGCGTCTCGGTCAGCTTCTCGGCGGCGGCCTCGGTCACCAGCCGGCTCGCGATCGCCTTGGCCTTGATGCGCGCCGTGTTCAGGCCACGCCCGTCATCGCCGATCTCGATGATGATATGGCCGCCTTCGTGGTACGCGGAGAGGCGGATCGTGCCCTTCTCGGACTTGCCCAGCGCGCGCCGCTCGGTCGGGGTCTCGAGCCCGTGATCCGCCGAGTTGCGGACCATGTGGGTGAGCGGATCCTTGATGAGCTCGAGCACCTGGCGGTCGAGCTCGGTATCGGCGCCGCGCATGTCGAGCTCGATCTGCTTGCCGAGCTCGGCCGACAGGTCGCGCACGATGCGCGGCAGCTTCTGCCATGCATTGCCGATCGGCTGCATGCGCGTCTTCATGACGCCTTCCTGCAGCTCGGCGGTCACGTTGGACAGGCGCTGCAGCGGAACCTTGAACTCCGAATTTTCGTGACGGCGCACGATCTCGAGGAGCTGGTTGCGCGTGAGCACCAGCTCGGAGACCATCGTCATCAGGTGCTCGAGGGTCTCGACGTTCACCCGCAGCGTCTGGTTGGCGATCTTGGCGTCGGCGGATGGCTCGGCCTCGGCCGGCTTCTCGGCCTTCGCCTGCGCGGCCTGCGCTGCGGCCTCCGCATCGGGACCCGCGGTCTCGCGGAAGGCGCGCTCGAGCTCGTCGAGCGCCACCTCGCCCGGACGCAACGGACGTTCCAGCACCTGGTAGGCCAGCGTTCCGGCCGTCCCCTGCGGGGCCGGGGCCGCGGCCGGCGGCGGCGCGGCACCGGCCGACGGCGCGTCGACCACCATGCGCTCGAGCGGCGCGATGAGATCGGCATCGTTCCCCGCGGGCTCGCGCTCGGCGCGCTCGAGCTGGTCGAGCAGCTGCTTGATGCGATCGATCGTCGACAGGACCAGGGTGACGGCCTCGCCGGTCACCGGCATTCCGTCGCGAAACTTGCCCATGAGGGTCTCGGCCGCATGAGCGAGCGCCTCGAGACGGGGCAGACCGAGAAAGCCGCACGTCCCCTTGATGGTGTGGACGAGGCGGAAGATGTTATCGAGGATCTTGGCGTTGTTAGGCTCTTGCTCGAAGTGCACGAGCTCGACGTCGACCGTATCCAGGCTTTCGCCGGTTTCGGTGAGGAATTCACGCAGCAGGTCGTCCATCGATGCACAGCCTTGGGCAACAGGCGCGCGGCCGGAGGCGCGCCCTTCGAGAGCGGCCTCAGTTTGTTGGGAAACAGTTTATGTTTGGTTGCGAGAGGGCGCCGTATGGCTAATGGCAACGGCGTGATTCGAAATAAATTTCTTGCCCAGCCGAGACGCAAAGCGACGCAGCCGGCTCGACCGTTTACTCCCGATTAATGATCCGTCCCGCGCAAGGCGCGCGGCGCCGATCAGGCGGCCGCCAGCACGATCGTCTCGCCCTCGGCCGCGATCGTCGCCGTCAAGCCGCAGGCGCGCGCCAAGAGCCCGGTGTAATAGGGCTGAATCGCGTGCGCATCGATGGGGTGGTCGGAGGATCCGCCCGCCAGCAGGTCCGGGATCGCGGGGGGAACGCGGGCGTTGAGGCCGGCGGCGGTCACGCGGAAGCTCATCGTCTCGCCGGTCCCGATCGGATCGAGCGTCAGGGTCCCGCCGCGCGGAATGGCGTGGCCCGCGGCCAGGAGCATGTTGAGCAGAAGCTTGACCCGGTTCTTCGGCAGCAAGGCGCGCGGAATATTCCAGGTGAGCTTGACCTTCTCATCCTCGATGAAGCCGCGCGCGACCTGCTCGGCATCGCCGGTGTCGACCTGGGCCGCGACCGAGCCGGCGGCGCCGAACGCGATGCGGCAGAACTGGAGGCGGGCCGTGGCCGTCCGCGCGCTCTTCTTGATGAGATTGAGCGCGAATGTCTTGGTCTCCTCGTCGTCCGACTCTTCGAGCACCTCGAGGCCGTTGACGATCGCTCCCGCAGGGCTGATCAGATCGTGGCACACGCGCGAGCACAGGAGAGCGGCAAGATCGAGAGGATCGAGCGTGACAGCCATGAAGAGTGCCTCCGAGGCAACCGTCCGGGCGTTTCCGCGAAACTCCGAGCCGGCCGCGATGGCGGATGGATAACCGTTCGCGGTGCAAATTGCGAGCGGACAGTTGCGGGCCGCGCAGCGCCGCTCGCGGCGGGAGTTGCGGCGCCGCGGCGGGTGATACACCGTAGGGCACCGGCGTGCCAAGCGAGAGGGAGCGGCGTGTGAGCGAAACAGCCCCGGTTCTGCGGACCGTCGACGCGCGCCTCGCGGCCGAGCTGACCGGCGTGGTCGCGGCCGCGGCGGATGCGATCCTCGCCATCGCGCCCTCCGCGCTTCATCCGCGCGCCAAGGCCGACCGCACGCCGGTCACCGCGGCCGACGAGGCCGCCGATGCGGTCATCGCCGAACGGCTGGCGGGGCTGTTGCCCGGGATCGTCATCGTGTCGGAGGAGAATGCCGTGCGGACGGACGCGCTCGGCGACACTTTCGTGCTCGTCGACCCGCTCGATGGCACCAAGGAGTTCGTCGCCGGTCACCGCGACTATACCGTGAACCTGGCGATCGTGACCGGCGGGCGACCGATCGCCGGATTCATGGCGGTGCCCGCCTTCGGGCTGATCTACCGCGGCATCGTGGGGCGCGGCGCCGAGCGGCTCGACCGCGCCGCAGGCGGCGAGCCGGTCGCCATTCGATGCCGCCGGACGACCGGCGCCCTGACCGCCGTCGTGAGCCGGTCGCATCCCGATCCTGCGAGCAGCGCCTTTCTCGACCGGCTCGGGGTGGCCGAGCGGACGACCTGCGGCTCGGCGCTTAAATTCTGCCGCCTGGCGGAAGGCGCAGCGGACATCTATCCGCGCCTCGCTCCCATCTCGGAATGGGATATCGCGGCCGGCGATGCGATCGTCACCGCCGCGGGCGGCAGCGTCAGCACGCCCGCCGGCGAGCCGATACATTATGGCCGGCGGCGGGGCGGCTTCACGGTGCCGGGTTTCATCGCGTGGGCCGATCCTGCGCGGCAGGTGAGTGCCGGCGGGACGTCTAAGGCATGAGCCCGCCGAGCACGCCAGGCCAGGCGATGTCCGCCTGCTCGATCGCCTCCTGGGGGGCGGCCAGGAAGCGCGCCCGCGCATCCTCGGTGTGGAACAGATAAAGCCGATCTTCCCAGCGGACCCACAGCAGGGGATTGCCCGGCACCGCCACGGAACGCACGATGGCGATCGGATCATAGCCGCCATAGCGCGGCATGTAGATGTCGGGGTTCGCGGCGAACGCCGCCGCATTGCCTTCATTGCGAAACCGCCAGACCACGCCGGCGTAGCGGAGCTCGTGCTCGGGCCGCCCGGAGAGCGGCGCCGCATCGACGAAATAGGCGACCGGGTCGATGCCGTCGATCGCGAGCCCGGTGAGCGGATCGGTGACGACCCGCTCGGTGGTCGCGATGCCGGCCCGCGGCGCCGGCGCGAGCGCGAAAACGAGCGCGGCTGCGAGGCCGATGCATATCATCACCCTGCCGGCCGCCGGTGCGGCCGGGGGCACCCGTGACTTCCGTTGCCGCCGCGCTGGGGTCATAGTCTTGCTCGATGGTCCTGATTCGGACGCATGCGGGGCGAAGCCCGTGCATGCCCGAAGTTCGCCGCAGTTGCAGCGAAGGGGGAACGCAGGCACCAGGGTCAGCGACCGAGTGTCCCGATTGCGACGCCAGCCCCGCTGCGACCGTCGGAATCCGGACCCTAGGACATGCCGGTGTCCAAGGCGTTAAGCGAAATCATTCCATTCTCCGAGGAGCACGCGATGCGCTCTGTCCTGCGAACCCTGGTTGTCCTGATCGCGCTGTGCGGCCTTGCGCCGGACCTCGCACGGGCGCAGTCGTCCGACCGCTTCGAGGCCGGCGAGCTGGTCGACGCCGGCCATCGCTTCTTCGGAGGGGTGTCGCGCGGTCTCGCCACGATCATCGAGAAGGCCGTGAGCCAATGGGGCCTGCCCAATGGCTACGTGCTGGGCGAGGAGGCCGGCGGCGCGTTCTTCGGCGGGCTGCGCTACGGCGAGGGCACGCTCTACACGAAGAATGCCGGCGATCTCAAAGTGTACTGGCAGGGACCGACCCTCGGCTGGGATGTCGGCGGCGACGGCGCCCGCACCATGATGCTGGTCTACAACCTGCCCGCCACCCGGGCGATCTATCAGCGCTTTGGCGGCGTGGACGGCTCCGCCTATTTCATCGGCGGCTTCGGCATGACGGCCCTGACGGCGGAGAACATCGTCCTGGTCCCGATCCGCGCCGGTGTCGGGCTGCGGCTCGGCGCCAATGTGGGCTATCTGAAGTTCACCGACCGGGCCACGTGGAACCCATTCTGAGACCACAGAGTTCCGGGACTCGCGGGCGCATTTAGGATAATCACTCGGCACGCTCGCGGAAGCGCCCCCGACATGGCATTGTCCCGGGCGCTGGGCGGACCCGGAGGCATTCATGATCGAAACGATCATGTATTTCGGCATTGGATTCCTGTGCGCGAGCCTGCTCGGGCTGCTGATCATTCCGCTCGTCCACAACCGCGCGACCCGCCTGACCGTCCGCCGGCTCGAAGCCGCAACCCCGCTGTCGATCGCGGAAATCCAGGCCGACAAGGATCAGCTCCGCGCGGAGTTCGCGATCTCGATGCGGCGCCTGGAGCTCACCATCGAGGAGCTCAAGGCGCGCTCCACCGACCAGCTCAGCGAGCTCGGCAAGAAGACCGAGGCGATCACGCTGCTCAAGAGCGAGATCGGCGAGAAGACCGAGGCCATCCGCTCGCTCGAGGCGGGCGGGGCCGACTACAAGGACCAGCTCCGGGCCATCGAAGAGCAGCGCGCCGGTGCGGCCGCCGCCCTGGAGGATGCCGTGCAGGCGCTCGCCAAGGCGAACGCCGAGCTCGACCAACGGGGAGCGGCGATCGAGACCCAGCGGGTGGAGATCACCGCCCTCAAGACGCAGGTCGATGGTCTGAAGCTGCAACTCGGACGCTCCGAGAGCCAGCTCAAGGACCACGCGGAGCGGCTCGCGCGCGAGCGCACCGACGCCGAGGCGAGGAGCAAGGACCTCGCCGATGAGCGCGGCAGGGCCGACATCTTCGGCAGCCGCGTCGCGCAGCTCGAGGGCCAGCTCCTGGCGCAGGTCAGCGAAGCGGAAATCCTCCGGCGCCGGGTCGGAGAACTGGAGGCGCACCTCACCCAGCGTGAGGAGGCCGTCAGCCAGCTGCAAGCCGGGGTCGATGCGGCGCGCCAGCACGAAGCCGATCTGCGCGCCGAGATCGCGGCGGCGCGCGGGCAGCACCGCGACTCCGCCGAGGCGGCGCTGGCCGAAAGCACGCGTCTCCAGGCCGCGCTCGCCCAGACGACCGATGAGCGCACGCGGCTCGAGCAGGTGATTTCGACGATGAAGCAGGAGACCGACGCGGCCCGCGCGTCCGAACGGGCCGAGACCGCGCTGTTGCGCCAGCACATCACCGAGATCGCCGCCGAGGTCGCCCGCCTCACCATGACGCTCGAAGGCCCCGGCTCGCCGATCGAGACCATTCTGGCGTCGGAATCGGGGCTGGGCCGCGCCAATGGTGCCCATGCCGGGACCGGCGAGGGCGAGCAGGCCGGCGGCAGCCTGGCCGACCGCATCCGCGCGCTGCAGAGCAAGGCGGCGCGCCTGTCGGCGGTGTCTTGAGTCTCAGGCCTGCGCAACGATCAGGCTGGTGCCGATCAGAATCAGGGCGACGCCGACCCAGCGCAGCGGCGTCACATGCTCTTCGAGCAGCCAGCGCGACAGCAACGTCACCATCACGAAGCTGAGGCTGGTGATCGGGAACGCCGTGCTCACCGCGAGAAAGCGCAAGCCCCCGGAATAGAGCACGACCTCGACCGTGAGCACGGCGACGCCCATCAGGATCCAGCGCTGGCGGCGCTTCACGTCGATCGCGGACTTCTTGAGGAAGGTCTGGCCGAAGCCCTCGACCATCGTGCTCACCACGACGAGCAGCACGCCGAACGCGGTCGGGCTCATTCCGGGTCGGCTCCCGAGCCGATGGTGGCCCGCCTCGTCATGCCCACGCACCAGACGCCCGCCACCACGACGACGATCCCGACGATCTGCAGCGGAGCGATGTGCTCGCCCAGAAGCAGCACCGAGAGAACGCACACGGTGACGTAGCTCAGCGAGGTGAACGGCTTGGCGTAGCTCAGATCGGCGTGGTCGAGCACCTTGAGCCAGTTGACGAGCTGCGCCGCCATGAAGGCGATGACGAGGATGAAGATCGGATTGAGCGCAATGCCGACGATCGCGTCCCACACCGACGTATCGGGGATGTCGGCGACGCCCGTCTTCCAGACGAGCTGCAGCGCGGTGTCGAGCCCGATCGCCACCGCCAATCCGATCACCAGCCTGGGTGGAACCCGCGCCCCCTTGCTCATGCGGGATGACTGAGCACACGCCCGCTCAGCCTGCAAGTGCGCGGTCCGCCGCCTCCATCATACCGCTAAGGCAGGCGGGTTCAGGGAACGAAATCCTCGCTCTCGTTGAAGGCCGCGCGGTTGCGCCGCTTGCCTTCGCCCTTCTGCAGGAAGCGCACGCCGATCTCGTCGCCTTTGACGTAGACCAGCTCACACTTGCGATGAGCGTTGCCCACGGTCGAGAGCATGAGGAAGAACTCGTTGAGCTTGAGGTTCTCGACGCTGCCTTCGACCGTGATCTTGGCACCGGTCTGGGAGATCACCTCGATGTAGCAGTCGCGCCACCACGTTCCGTCGATGCCCATGATGCGGGCCTTGAACCCCGCCTCGAACACGACCTGCTCGCCTTTGAGCTCTCCTTCCTTGGCCATTCCCATACCTCACCAAGACACTACCGGCACGAGGCAGCCCATGCCTGCGAGCACCGCACGCCGGTGCCGACGCACACCCCGCCGTGATCCTGCACGAGGACTCACAATCGACAGTTAACGGCAACGAGAGATCGGCCCGCACGATCGGCGGTCTGCGGCCGAATTGATGGTTAATTGCGCGTCGGCCGGGGCGGATCAAACCTGTGTGCTCTCGGCTTTGCTCCATTGCGGCGCCGTGCCGCGGATGCATAATGGACCGTCTGCGTGCCGGCGCGATGAAGCGCCCGCCATTTCGGAGCGTCTCTTTCGGAGGATCTCCATGTCCACGCAGGACCCGATCGACAGAAACGCCCTGCAGGCCGCGGTAGCGCAAGCCGTGCGCGAGCACGCCACGCTGTTTCTCGTCGAGGGCATCATCCTGCTCGTGCTCGGCATACTCGCGATTCTGGTGCCGCCGTTCGCGACGCTGGCAATCACGATCATCATCGGCTGGATCTTTCTCGCCAGCGGGCTGATGGGCTGGATCACGACGTTCGGCGCGCGGAATGCGCCCGGCTTCTGGTGGTCGCTCGTCTCCGCGGTCATCGCCACCGCAGCCGGCCTGATCCTGCTCATCCAACCGGTGGGCGGCGCGGTGTCTCTCACGCTGCTGCTGATCGCCTTCTTCGCCATCGAGGGCGCCGCCTCGATCATGTACGCGCTCGAACACCGCAACCAGCTCTCGGGCCGGTGGGAATGGATGCTGGTCAGCGGCGTGATCGACCTCGTGCTCGCCGGCATCATCCTCGCCGGCTTTCCCGGCACCGCTGCCTGGGCGATCGGCATCCTGGTCGGCGTCAACATGATCTTCGGCGGCGCCGCGCTGGTCGCGATCGCGCTGCACGCACGCAAGGCCGCATAGGCCCGCACAGGTCCGCACATCGGCCGCCGCGCCTCAATGCGGCGCGGGCGTCGTCATCTTGATACCGGTGAGCGCCGCGAGCTCGCGCTGGTGGGCGGATTCGCGGCGCATGTAGGCCGCGAGATACTCGGGCGTGTTCTTCGCCTGGTCCGGCACCGTCATGCCGAGCGCCGCCATGCGGCTGCGAAACGCCTCCGATTGCACCACCGCGTTGAGCTCTCGGTTGAGATAGGCGACGACCGATGCCGGCGCCTTTGCGGGCGCCGCGAGACCGACGAAGCCGCGGTAGTCGAAATTGGGAAATCCGAGCTCCTGCATGGTCGGCACCTCGGGCCAGGTGGCGATCCGCTGCGGGGTCGCGATCGCGAGCGCGCGCACCTTGCCGTCGTCGGCGAGCGGCTTCGCCTGCGCATAGAAGGCGAACGCGCCCTGCACGCCGCCGCCCGAAACGTTGCGTGCGGCCTCGCCGGAGCCGCGGTACGGCACGCCCGCGATCTCGGTCTTGGCGAGGGCGTTGAGCTGCGCCAGCGCCATGGCGGGCGAGGTGGCCGGACCGGAGGTGCCGAAGCTCAGCTTGTTCGGATCGGCATGCGCTCCGGCGATCAGGTCGGCGAGCGACTTGTAGGGCAGCGCGGCATCGACGATGAGCACGAGCGGCGGGCCCTCGACGATCATGCCGATCATCGCGAAGTCGTCGATCGCGTTGTAGGGCACGGGGAGGAAATAGAGGTTCTGCACATCGGCGATCGAGTTGGCGAACAGCGTGTAGCCGTCGGGCGCCGCGCGGGCCGCGTAGGCGCCGCCCAGGGTGCCGGACCCGCCCGGCTTGTTCTCGACCACCATCGATTGGCCGATGCGCTCCTGCATCATCGCGGCGAGCACCCGCACCGGGACATCGGTCAGGCCGCCGGCGGCGAACGGCACGATCACCGTGATGGGCCGGCTCGGATAGCGACCCTCTTGCGCCGAGGCTGCTGTCGCGGCGAGCGCGAGCAGCAGCGCGGCAACCAACGGCAGAGCGCGGCGACGTGGGCCAATCATTGAGTGCTCCTATGCGTCACCGAGTCTATCGGTCATGGCCGGGCTTGTCCCGGCCATCCACGTCTTTCTAAATGCTCGGCCGTCAAGACGTGGAGGCCCGGGACAAGCCCGGGCATGACGCCTCACAGTCCTTGGAGCCCAGTCATGCCAAAATCCACAACCCGTGCCGTCGAGCCGCTGCTGCCGGTCGCGCTCGGCGCCGGCAAGATCAAGTTCGCGCAGGGCGTGAAGGCGGGGCGCTGGGTGTTCGCGACCGGGCTGATGGCCCAGGACTTCGTCGGCGGCATCGCTCCCGAGGTGCTTGCCGAGCGCATGCCGCACGGCGGGCTGCCGAAGCGCGAAAAGGAGGCGCAGCGCATCTTCGACAACCTCGACGCGGTGCTGCGCGCGGCCGGCACGTCACGGGACAATCTCGTCCGCACCGACCAGTACTACACGACGGTCAAGGCCGTTCCGCCCTATCAGCAGGTGCGGCGCGAATTCCTGCGCGGACGCATCCCGCCCTCGACATCGATCGCGCAGCAAGCGCTGCTGCTCCCGGGCGCCGACATGACGATCCAGGCAATGGCGGCGATTCCGGCGCCGGGTTTCGAGGTGAGCCACCTCAAGCACGCGCAGTTGCAGGGCCGTCCGACGTCCGGCTACTCGGCGGCGCTCACCGTAGGCGACTTCATCTTCGTTCCGGGCATCACGTCGCTCGCGGTCGGCGACGAGCCGCGCCGCAACGGCGTCGCGGCGGCGGCGCTGATGCAGGAAGGCGCGCAATGGGGCGGCCAGCCGATCAAGCTCGAGACCGACTTCATCATCACGCAGCGGATGGTGGCGTCGCTGGCGCTCGCGGGCGCGCGGCTCGACGATGTCGTGCACGCCCAGGTCTATCTCGCCGATCGCGAGGATTATTCCGCCTTCAACGCCGCATGGACCAGGCATTTCGGCGAAGCCGGACCGTCCATGTCGATCATCCCATGCATCGAGCACGGGCTCGCACCCTATGACGGCAAGATCGAGATCAACGTGATCGCCGCCAAGCCGGGCAGCGCGGCGGCCGGGCGCCGCATCGATGCCGGCGTCGCGACCGCATTCCGGCATCAGACGCAGGCGGTGCGCGCGGGCGACCTCATCTTCATGTCGGCGCGCATGGCCGCCGACCGCAATGGCCTCCTGGCGGCGTGCGCGGTCGATCCGCGCCAGCCGCACTTTTCCGCGCCGGCGGCGGCGCAGGCCGAAGCGATCGTCGACGATCTCGCCCGGCTCGCCGAGGCCGGCGGCAGCTCGCTCGACAATGTGGTGCGGCTGCTCATCTTCCTCACCGACATGCGCGACTTCCATGCGGTGTACAAGGTCTGGGAGCGGCGGCTGGAGGGACGGCCCCTGCCATTCTCCGCCATCGAGGTGCCCTCGCCGCTGCCGGTCCCGGGCGCGACCGTCATGATCGAGGCGTGGGTCTATGCGGGCTGACGCGGGCGCGGCCGCCCACGAGCGGCGCATGTCCTTACCGGCGAACCGGTGGCCACTTCGCCGGGACGTGCGCTAATGACGGCGCGCCGGGTGCAGGCAAAAGAGCGCCGCGAGCGCCGCAATACAGAGGCCGGCCGACACCGCAATGGCGGACAGCCCGATCGCATCGAGCAGGAGGCCGAACGCAAGCGGGGCGAGCGCCTGTGCGGCCCGCGCCGGCGCACCCAGGAGGCCGGTGCGCTCGCCGAAACCCTGCGGACCGAAGATCGCGAGCGGGACGGTGCCGCGCGCGATGGTCATGAGACCGTTTCCGGCGCCATAGAGGATCGCGAAGGGCGCGACACCGGCCGGCCCGGCGATCGCCAGCACAGCAGCGCCGAGCGGATGCAGCGTCGCGGCGATGCGGGCGGAGATCAGCGGGTGAATCCCGCGTAGCGCGAAGAACTCGGCAAGACGGGCTGCGACCTGCGCCGGACCGACGAGCGCGGCGGCCGCGACCGCCTCGAGCGGACTCGCGCCGGCGCGCTCGAGCAGCCGCGGCAGGTGCGCGGCCATCGAGCCGGTGACGAACCAGGCGGCCGCGAACACGAAGGCGAGCAGAAACATCTCCCGGTAGGGCTTCCATCCGACGGCAGGCTCCGCCGCTTTTGCCACGTGCGCGGGCCGCGCCGGGAGCGGCAACAGCAAGCGGTTGAGCGGGAGACCGATCACCAGGTTGAGCGCCGCCCAGACCAGACAGGCCTCGCGCCAGCCCATCCACTCGTTGAGCAGCGCCGACATCGGCCAGCTCACCGTGGAGGCGAAGCCGGCAATCAGCGTGATGCCGGTGATCGGTCCGCGCGCCTGCAGACCATAGAGCGCAGCGAGCGTCGCGAAGCCGGCATCGTAAAGCCCGAGCGCCATGCCGAGGCCGAGGATCGCCCAGGCCGCGAACAGGGTGATCGGACCGACGGCAGCCGCGAGCGCGACGAGTCCGCCGGCCAGCACAAGGTTCGAGAGCACGAGCACCCCGCGGCCGCCATGGCGGTCGATGACCCGCCCCACGTAAGGACCCGCGAAGGCCGCGATCAGCAGCGAGACCGAGAAGGCGGCAAAGAACAAGGCGCGGGGAACCCCAAGTCCAGCGGCGATCGGATCGGCCAGAATGGCGGGCAGGTAATAGCTCGAGGCCCAGGCGAGCGTCTGCGATGTGCCGAGGGTCGCAACGACGAGCGCGCGCGAGCGCGCCGGAACGGTGGCGGAGGAGGCGTCGGTCACGGCATGCGGTCCGTCCGCTCCCTGCCGCGCGTTGCCCGCAGCAAGATCGGCCCGCCACAACCCCACGGACGTGGTTCGACTTTCCTCATTCCCGCACTCGGCGCAAAAGCACGAGAATCGAGCTTAGCACGGGTGCGGGCTTCGCTCCTTGCGCCGTCTCCCGATCAACGCTATTCCAGGCGTCTTCCGCTCCCTTCGTCTAGCGGTCTAGGACGCGGCCCTCTCAAGGCTGAAACACGGGTTCGATTCCCGTAGGGAGCGCCATCGCTTTGCTTGAGCGGGTTTCGGGCGATCGCTGCGGTGACGCAGTAGGCTCTTCACTCTCCACAAGGCGGCGACGCAACGGACGCCGACGAGCCGAAAGAGCGGGAGTAACGCCCCGCATCGCCCGATATTTGTCTCGCGTCTGCCGAACGCGCGGACGGGGCCAAATGGATGCGTTCGGACTCGCGGCCACCCCCTCCCCGGCCCTCCCCCACGGGGGGGAGGGAGCGAGAGTCACTGCGGGGAGGGAACGATGGAGCCGAAGCGCCGTCTGGAGCCACTGCGCGGGGGCCCTTACGGCTGGGGAGCGAATTTCAGCCGGCCGGCGCGCTTGAGGGTCTTGAGGTCGAAGGTGCGAACCTCGATGCCCGTGCCGGTGTCAATGACGACCGCGATGCGCTCGCCCGACACCGTGGCGCTGATGACCTTCGCGGCCCTGGGCAGGAGCTCGGTGACATCGGGCGGGGCGCTTCCCTCGCCCTTGAAAACGCGATAGCCGATCACCCCGATGACGACCGCGATGCCGAGGACCGTGGCGAAGCCCGAAAGGGCCATCATCCAGCGCATGCGGGCGATGAACCGCAGTTGCGCCGGGTCAGCGGCGCGCTCCGGTTCGGGCCCCCGGCCCTTCGGCGGATCGACGGGCGGCTCGGCGCGATACGGCGGATAGGTCATGGTCGAGGCGCCAGGCGCGGTCGAAACAGTGGTGGTCGGAGAGGCCGAAGCCGGCGAGCGGCTCGACCGCGTGCTCGCCTCGCATGTGACCGCCCTCTCCCGCACCCGGCTCAAGGCGCTGGTGCAGGCCGGCCGCGTCACCGTCGGCGGGCGCACGATCCGCGATCCGGGGCACCGCGTCAATGCGGGAGAGCCACTGACCGTCGAGGTGCCGCCACCCGAGCCGGCGGTGCCGGAGCCCGAGTCGATCCCGCTCGCGATCGTGCACGAGGATGACGACCTGATCGTCATCGACAAGCCAAGCGGCCTGGTCGTCCATCCGGCCGCCGGCAACCGCAGCGGAACGCTGGTCAATGCGCTGATCGCCCATTGCGGGGCGAGCCTGTCGGGAATCGGCGGCGTCGCGCGCCCCGGGATCGTGCATCGCCTCGACAAGGACACCACCGGCCTGATGGTGATCGCCAAGAACGACCGCGCCCACCGCGCCCTCGCCGCGCAGTTCGCCGATCATGGCCGCGCCGGCCCGCTGGAGCGCGGCTACCTCGCGTTCGTGTGGGGCGCGCCCGACCGGCCGCGCGGAACGATCGACAAGCCGCTCGGCCGGCACGCGCGCGCGCGCGAACGCATGGCGGTGCGCGCCGACGGGCGGTACGCCATCACCCACTGGGAGGTGCTGGAAAGTTATCCGGGAATCGACGGCAAGCCGGCCGCCAGCCTGATCGCCTGCCGGCTGGAGACCGGCCGGACGCACCAGATCCGGGTTCATCTTGCGTCAATCGGTCATCCTCTGCTGGGCGACCCGGTCTACGGCACGGGCTGGCGCACCAAGGCGGCGCGGCTGCCCGAGGCGGCGCGCGCCGCGCTCCAAGCCCTTGGCAGACAAGCCCTTCATGCCTATCTACTGGGTGTCGAACACCCGGTTTCGGGACAGCACCTGGTCTTTCGATCGGCATTACCTCCCGACCTCGACGTTCTGCGTAGGGCACTACGCGGAACGAATTGCCGCGCCGCCGGTTGATCCCATTGAAGAGGCCCCGCGCGGCCGGGATTTCCCGAAGCGGAACAATAGGTTAAAAACCCGCGGCAAGTGCGGTCACGAGACCGTCACGGCGAAGTGACGGGCAGCATACTATGCTTTGCCCCCGCGGGCCGTGTATGCTGCACCTGCGATCGGGTTTCGCGACCGCACAACGGAATGGCTGTCGGCTCGATGAGCGACGGCCTGTCCTGCCCGCCGCATCCGGGGGCATAACGTCAAGGAGGGCGCTTTCATGGCCCGCACCGCATCACTGCCCATACTCACGGCCGAATCCGGTCTCTCCCGCTATCTCGAAGAAATTCGCCGGTTCCCGATGCTGGAACCGCAGGACGAGTACATGCTCGCCAAGCGTTGGCGCGAGCATGGCGACCGCGACGCGGCGCACAAGCTCGTCACCAGCCATCTCCGCCTCGTCGCCAAGATCGCCATGGGCTATCGCGGCTACGGCTTGCCCATCTCCGAGGTGATCTCGGAGGGCAATGTCGGCCTGATGCAGGCGGTCAAGCGGTTCGAGCCCGAGAAGGGCTTCCGCCTCGCCACCTATGCGATGTGGTGGATCAAGGCGGCGATCCAGGAATACATCCTGCGCTCGTGGTCGCTCGTGAAGATGGGCACCACTGCGACCCAGAAGAAGCTGTTCTTCAACCTGCGCAAGGCGAAGAGCCGCATCTCCGCGCTGGAAGAGGGTGACATGCGCCCCGACCAGGTGAAGCTGATCGCGAAACGGCTCGGCGTGACCGAGCAGGACGTGATCGACATGAACCGCCGGCTCGGCGGCGACGCTTCGCTCAACACGCCGATCCGCGAGGAAGGCGATGCGGGCGAATGGCAGGACTGGCTGGTCGACGATCATGTCAGCCAGGAGTCGACGCTCGCCGACACGGAAGAGCTCGACAACCGCAAGAAGGCGCTGAGCGATGCGCTGGCGGTCCTCAATGACCGCGAGCGGCGGATCTTCGAGGCGCGCCGGCTGGCCGAGGAGCCGATCACGCTGGAGGACCTGGCATCCGAATTCCAGGTCTCGCGCGAACGGGTGCGGCAGATCGAAGTGCGCGCCTTCGAGAAGGTGCAGAAGGCGGTGAAGAACCGGGTGGCGGCGATGGAAACGCCGCCGGCCGCTTCGGCTCAGCCCTCGATGCACTGAACTGGCCCGGGCGCGGCGCAGTCGCGGCGCAACAGCACAAAAACAATGGCGAGCAGCTCACAAGAGCCGCTCGCCATTTTCTTTTCGAGCGTTGAGGTCGTCGCTACTGTTTCCAGGCCGCGAACGCGTCGCGAAACGCGCGCTCGCCCGGGGCTCCCTTTTCGACCGCCAGGATCGCACGGCGGCCGTCGGTGTAGACGATCGGCACGTCGAACCAGGGCCGCTCCTTGAGCAGGACGAGATTGCGCTGCATCTCGGTGTCGACGGCCGACAGGCCGATCAGGAAATAGCCGTCGGTCACCTTGACGGCCAAACCGGAGAGCGGCACGCCGCGCGTCTGCTCGGCCTCCTTCATCAGCACGCCGGGAACGTTCTGAATTCCACCGTGCGGAAAACCCTGCGGCAGCGAGAACATGACCTCGACCGTGTGGCTTGCCGGAAACGCCTTGTCGGAATTGCGCCCGAGCGACCACTTCATGGTCATCTTGCGTTCCGGGATGTCGATGTCGGCCCGCACCACCGTCTCGGGCGGCTGGCCCGCAGCGGCGGCTACCGACTCGGTGCGCCAGACCGCCGAGCCGACGAACCGTTTTCCGGCCGGGTCATCCGGATCTTCCTCGTAGAGCACGACGCGCTGCGCCACGTCGGCGGCGGCCGGCTGCTGCTGCCCAGGGGCCGCGCTGTCGTTCGAGCCGATCCGGTCGGTGATCTTCGGTCGGGTCGGCGGAGCGGCCGGCTGCGGCGGGGCCGGCTGAGCGGTCTTGAACGACGAAACGAGCCCGCGCACTGCGCCGACCATGGGCTGCCACTGCCAGACGATGACGCCGGCGACCAGCACGACCACCGCGAACACCACCAGATACGGAATGATGAGCTCGCGCAGCCGCGAGGGGGGCGCCACATGCTGCTCCTCCTCGTCGGTCAACGGCTCGGGCCGGCGCCCAGGACGCTGGCGCGGTGAGGCCGCATCGAAATCCATCTGCGGGAGGCCGCCTGCCTCGCGATCGAGACCCTCGAGCGGACCGAAGTTGCGCATCGAGAGGTCGTTCGCCCGCGCGGCCTTGCCGAAGTCGGGCACCGGTTCACGCGATGCGGGCCCGCGGGTGGGCGGGCGTTCGCGCATGCCATTGCGTGGCGCCGGCTCAGCCCCCCGCTCGCGCTTCGGAACCGGCGGTGGCGGTTGCGCCGGCCGCGCCGGCGCAGAGTCGCGCATGGGGACCGCCGGGTCGCGCCGGCGATCGCGGGCGCGCAGTCCTTCCGGCTCCATCCGCGGCTCGAGCCGCTCGAACTCGGAGGTGGGCGACGGCATGGCGTTGTAGGCCTCGCGCGCCGACCGGCTGGCCTGTGCGGTCGCGTCGCCGAGGTTTTCCACATCGGCAACGACGTGGCGGAATCCCTTCAATCCATTGCTGGCGGGGCCGTGCTCCTCGGCCGGGGGCCGGACCACCCGGCGCAGATCGGCAGCGATCCGCGCGGCACCCGATTCGGCGTCGTCGCCTTCATGGTCGGCCGCCGGCTCCGGCGGCGGCGGCGGGCCCGCGGGCTTTTGCGGCTCGGCCGCGTCGGCGCGTTTGCGCTCGGGCGGCGGATCGAAGCGCGAATTGCGCGCCGCCTCGGCTTCGACCTTGCGGATCGCCTCCTCGAGGGCGAGCCGCTCGCGTGTGATATCCGACTCAGAAAGCGCCGGCGAAACCCCGCGCAATTGCGTCACGAGGGCCGAGCGCGCGCGCTCATACAGCGCGCGGCGCGCCTCGCCGGTGCCCTTGTCGAGACCTGCGACCGCCTTGGCGATCAGGGGATAGTAGTCGGCCATCAGGTTCCAGCGTTTCGCTGCGGGTGGATCATGCCTTTCGGGTGTCGCCCTTCAATAACCGCTCTTGACGCGTCTGTCAGGACTCGTCTCCTACGACTCGAACGGATTGCGCATCAGAATAGTGTCTTGCCGTTCCGGACTCGTCGACAGCAATGCGACCGGACAGCCCACCAGCTCCTCGATTCGACGCACATACTTGATCGCCTGTGCGGGCAGCTCGGCCCAGGAGCGGGCGCGCGCGGTCGCCTCCTGCCAGCCCGCGATGGTCTCGTACACCGGCTGAACCCGGGCCTGAGCATGCTCGCCGGCGGGCAGATAGTCGATCTCGCGGCCGTCGAGACGGTATGCAACGCAGACATTGATCTCGTCGAACCCGTCCAGGATGTCGAGCTTGGTCAGCGCAAGCCCATCGATGCCGCTGGTGCGGACCGTTTGTCGCACCAGGACGGCGTCGAACCAGCCGCAGCGCCGTGGGCGTCCGGTCACGACGCCGAACTCGCGGCCGCGCTCGCCGAGGGTGCGGCCGATCTCGTTAAGCTGCTCGGTCGGGAACGGCCCCTCGCCGACCCGCGTCGTGTACGCCTTGCAGATGCCGAGCACGTAGTCGAGCGAGCTCGGTCCGAGCCCGGCGCCGGTCGCGGCCTGGGCGGCGACGGTGTTGGACGACGTCACGAACGGATAGGTGCCGTGGTCGACGTCGAGCAGCGCACCCTGCGCACCTTCGAACAGGATCCGCTTGCCCTCGCGGCGCTTGCGGTCGAGCAGCGACCACACCGAATCCATGAACGGCAGGACACGCGGGGCGACACCCGCCAGTTCCTCGTGAAGCGCCGACGCCGCAATCTCGGTCAGCCCGAGGCCGCGGCGCAGCGCATTGTGATGGGCGAGCAGCCGGTCGATCTTCGGCTTGAGTGCCGGGATGTCGGCGAGATCCATCAGGCGGATGGCTCGGCGCCCGACCTTGTCCTCGTAGGCCGGACCGATGCCGCGCCGCGTGGTGCCGATGCGGGTCGCCGAATTGGAGGATTCGCGCACGGCGTCGAGCTCCTGGTGCAGCGAGAGGATCAGAACCGCATTCTCGGCGATGCGCAGGCTGTCCGGCGTCACCGCCACGCCCTGGGCCGCAAGGCCGTCGATCTCCTTGCACAGCGCGCGCGGGTCGAGCACCACCCCGTTGCCGATCACCGACAGCTTGCCCGGCCGGACCACGCCTGAGGGCAGCAGCGAGAGCTTGTAGGTCACGCCATCGATCACCAGCGTATGGCCGGCATTGTGGCCGCCCTGGAAGCGGACGACGATGTCGGCCTGCTCCGAGAGCCAGTCGACGATCTTGCCCTTCCCCTCGTCCCCCCACTGGGAGCCGACCACAACCACGTTCGCCATGAACTTCCCTTCCCGCCCCGCGCCGTCGGAATTCTGAGACAAATGCAGGGCATGGACCGGAGCGCTGCGGCATTAGAGCATGCCGCTGCCGAACTCAAGGCAATGCCGCCGACCGGACCCGCGCAAGGCTGAAGCGCAAGCGATTGTCCAGGCCGCATGGTAGCCGATTCTAACCCCCTGAGGAGCCTGCGAATTCGGTTTTCCCTAGGGCGCTGCGGCGGCGGAATGGGGGCGGCCCCCGGCCCACTGGCGAGTAGCCGAGCGCGACGAGAGCCGGTAACGAGACTGCGTCCCGTCGTCCCTCCCCTCGACCTTCCCGCCCTTATGCGCCGGCTCGACCATCCCTACCTTCTGCTCGCCCTCACCTCGCTGTTCTGGGCCGGCAACACGATTGTCGGGCGCGCCGCCGTCAGCCTCGCCTCGCCCGCGGCGTTGACGCTCGTCCGCTGGACGCTCGCATTCGTCGTGTTGGCGCCGTTCGTCCTGCCGCATCTCAGGCGCGACTGGAGCGCGATCCGGCGCCACCTTCCGGCGATCGCCTTCTTCGCGCTCACGGGCGCCGCCGGATACAACGTGGTGGCCTACTGGGCGCTGCACTACACGCAGGCCATCAACTCGCTGCTCCTGCAATCGGTCTCGCCGCTGTTCGTCGCGCTGTGGACCTTCGTGCTGTTCCGCGATCGGCTCAGCATCGCGCAGGTCGCCGGCATCGCGACCTCGATGACGGGCGCGCTCGTCATCGTCTGCCGTGGCGATCTCGGCGCGCTCACGCACTTCGCGTTCAACGTCGGCGACCTGATGATCCTCACTGCGCTGGTGTTCTATGCGCTCTATACCGCGCTCCTGCGGGTGCGACCCGCGATGCATCCGCTTTCGTTCCTCGCCGCGACGATCGGCGCAAGCGCCGTGCTGATGGTGCCGCCGGTCGGGGCGGAGCTCGCGACCGGGACCGTACCGGTGCTGAATGCGGCGACGCTCGCCGCCTTCGCCTATCTGGCGATCTTCCCGTCGGTGCTCGCCTATTTCTGCCTCAACCGCGGCATCGAGCTGATCGGCGCCAACCGGGCGGCGCCGTTCATCCATCTCGTGCCGGTGTTCGGATCGATCCTGGCGATTGTGTTTCTCGGCGAGCGACTGCAACCGTTCCACGCCGCCGGCTACGCGCTGGTGCTCACTGGCGTCGCGCTGGCGGCAAGGAAGTAGCATACGTCGTGGCCGGGCATAGCCGTTCGAAGAACGGCGTCGCTTCGCTCGCCTATGCCGGCCATCCACGTCTTGCGTGCTGCGCTCCAGTGAAGACGTGGATGCCCGCGACGAGCGCGGGCATGACGAAGAGCATCAGAGATAGTCACTCCGTCATGGCCGGGCTTGTCCCGGCCATCACGTCTTGCTTGCTGAGCTCCAGTGAAGACGTGGATGCCCGCGACGAGCGCGGGCATGACGTTCAGGCACAAGAAATAGTCGATCCGTCATGGCCGGGCTTGTCCCGGCCATCCACGTCTTGCTTGCTGAGCGCCGGTGAAGACGTGGATGCCCGCGACGAGCGCGGGCATGACGTTCAAGGGCCGAGCGTCGTGTAAAGATCCGCCCACTCGGGATTCATCGCATGAATAAGGCGCACTTTCCATGCGCGTGGCCAATGCTTGATATTTTTCTCGCGTTGAATCGCCAAACGGATATCGTCGAAGGGTTCGTAGTACACGAGCAATTTCAATCCGTACTGTTTCGTGAATCCATCGATGATCCCTTGGCGATGCTGATAGGCCCGCGCGAGGAGATTGCTCGTGACTCCGACGTACAGGACGCCATCACGCCGGTTGGCCATGATATAAACGAAGCCGCCCGCCATGCGGCGAAGCTTAAAGACGTGGATGGCCGGGACAAGCCCGGCCATGACGGATCGGCATCGGCCATGACGGATCGGCCATGACGCATAAAAACTAGAACTTCAGCGGGCGGGCCTGCTGCACCTGCGGGAGTGCGCGCACCTTGGCGAGCACGTCGGCCGGCAGATCGCCGTCGATCTCGATCAGCGCGACCGCGTTGCCGCCCGGCGCCTCGCGGCCGACATGGAAAGTGGCGATGTTGATGCCGGCGTCGCCGAGCGTCGAGGAGAAACGGCCGATGAATCCCGGCTTGTCCAGATTGGTGATGTAGATCATGGACGGGCCGAATTCGGCGTCCATGCGGATGCCTTTTATGTTGACGATGCGCGGGCGCCCATCCGCGAATACGGTGCCCGAGACTCCGCGCGTCTGCTTCTCTGTCGTGACGGCGACGGTGATCAGGCTGTCGTAGTCGCCCGCCGCCTCGCGGGTGATCTCCTCGACCACGATGCCGCGATCCTTGGCGACGATGGGCGCCGAGACGACGTTGACGTCCTGCAGCATCGGGCGCAGCAGACCCGCCACCGCCGCGGAGGTGAGCGCCTTGGTGTTCATCTGCGCCACCGCGCCCTCGTAGGAGAGCTGCACTTTCTTCAAGCCGGTCTCGGTGAGCTGGCCCGCGAACGAGCCGAGCTTCTCGGCAAGCGCGATGAATGGCCGCAGCCGCGGCGCTTCCTCGGCCGTGATGGAGGGGAAGTTCACCGCATTCGAGATCGCGCCGCGCAGCAGGTAATCCGACATCTGCTCGGCGACCTGCAAGGCGACGTTCTCCTGCGCCTCGGTGGTGGCCGCGCCGAGGTGCGGCGTGCACACGACATTGGGATGCCCGAACAGCGGGTTCGCAGTCGCCGGCTCCTCGACGAACACGTCGAAGGCGGCGCCGGCGACGTGGCCCGAATCGAGCGCCGCCCGCAACGCCGCCTCGTCGACCAGCCCGCCGCGCGCGCAATTGACGACGCGGACGCCCTTGCGGGTCTTGGCGAGCGCCTTCGCGTCGATGATGTTCTTGGTCTTCTCGGTGAGCGGGGTGTGCAGCGTGATGATGTCGGCGCGCCTGAGCAGCTCGTCGAGCTCCACCTTCTCGACCCCGAGGTCGACCGCACGGTCCGGCGACAGGAAGGGATCATAGGCGATCACCTTCATGTGGAGACCGATGGCGCGGTTCGCGACGATCGAGCCGATATTGCCGCAACCGATCACGCCGAGCGTCTTTCCGGTGATCTCGACGCCCATGAAGCGGTTCTTTTCCCACTTGCCGGCCTGGGTCGAGGCATCGGCCTGCGGAATCTGCCGCGCCATCGCCAGAATCAGCGTGATCGCATGCTCGGCAGTCGTGATCGAGTTGCCGAACGGCGTGTTCATCACGATGATGCCTCTGGCCGTCGCGGCCGGAATATCCACGTTGTCGACGCCGATGCCGGCGCGCCCGATCACGCGCAGCTGCTTGGCATTGGCGAGGATCTTCGGCGTCACCTTGGTGGCCGAACGGATCGCGAGACCGTCGTAGTTCCCGATGATCTCGGCGAGCTTGTCCTTGTCCTTGCCGAGGTTCGGCTGGAAATCGACCTCGACGCCGCGATCCTTGAAGATCTGCACGGCGGCGGGCGACAGGGCATCAGAGATGAGAACGCGGGGAGTGGCCATGGTTGTGTTCCGATCTATCGTCTCTGTTCGCCGTCATCGTCCGCGAAAGCGGACGATCCAGTAAACGCGGGCGCTGCGGTTAAAGCGCAAGTTCGGTGCTTACTGGATGCCCCGCCTTCGCGGGGGATGACGCCGCAATTGTGGAGCTATGAGCTCACGCCGCCTTCGGCAGCGCGTCCTTGGCCCGCGCGAACGCCCAGTCGAGCCACTGGGTGAGCGCCTCGACGTCGCTCGCCTCGACCGTCGCCCCGCACCAGACCCGCAGCCCGGGCGGCGCATCGCGATAATGGCCGAGATCGTAGCCGGCGCCTTCCTTCTCGATCATCGCCACCAGGTTCTTGGCGAACGCGGCCTGCGCGTCCGGGGCAAGCTTGGTCACCGCCGGATCGACGACCTTGAGGCACACCGAGGTGTTGGAGCGCGTCGCCGCATCGCGCGCGAGGAAGTCGACCCAAGGGGTGCGCCTGACCCAGTCGGCGATCACCTTGGTGTTGGCGTCGGCGCGGGCGATGAGGGCATCGAGCCCGCCGATCGATTTCGCCCAGCCCAGCGTGTCGAGATAATCCTCGACGCACAGCATCGAGGGCGTGTTGATGGTCTCGCCTTCGAAGATTCCTTCGTTGAGCTTGCCGCCCTTGGTCATGCGGAAGATCTTCGGCAGCGGCCAGGCGGGCTTGTGGCTTTCCAGCCGCGCCACCGCGCGCGGCGACAGGATCAGCATGCCATGCGCCGCCTCGCCGCCGAGCGCCTTCTGCCAGGAGAACGTAACGACGTCGAGCTTGGCCCAGTCGAGCCGCTGGGCGAATGCGGCCGAGGTCGCGTCACAGATTGCGAGCCCCTGCCGGTCGGCGGCGATCCAGTCGCCGTTCGGGACACGCACGCCGGACGTGGTGCCGTTCCAGGTGAACACCACATCGTTCGACCAATCGACCTTGGCGAGATCGGGCAATTCGCCGTACGGCGCCTTGGTGACGGTCACGTCCTTGAGCTTGAGCTCCTTCTGGACGTCGCTCACCCAGCCTTCGCCGAACGACTCCCAGGCCAGCATGGTGACGGGCCGCGCGCCGAGCAGCGACCACAGCGCCATCTCGACCGCGCCGGTGTCGGATGCCGGGACGATGCCGATGCGATAATCGGAGGCAACCTGGAGAATCTCGCGGGTGAGGTCGATCGCGCGCTTGAGCTTGCCCTTGCCGAGCTTGGCGCGGTGCGAACGTCCGAGAGCTGCGTCGGTGAGGGCTTGAAGGCTCCAGCCGGGGCGCTTGGCGCAGGGGCCGGATGAAAAGTGCGGAGTCGTCGGCCGCACGCCGGGCATGGTCGTCATGTGTCTATCCTTCCAGATAGGCGCCCCTCGGTGGGGAGGGGTGTCCCACGGTCGGCATTAAGGAAGCGCGCCCCCGCCGTCAAGGGACGAATTGGGGCCGGCCCGCATGATCGCGCCACTCCGGTACCGCACGGTGCGCGTCCATGATTTTTCCAAATGCGGTCCGGCCCATGCGCCGATCATGATCGTTGTGGACAACACGCGTGCGCCGCCTCGGCAAAAAAATGGCGCGGGCAGGCCGACCCATCGCGGCGCGGCGTGTCAGCGCTCAGCATCCGGGTGCCGGCGGCGCGATGCCACCAAGCCCATTCTTCACGGTTGCTTTTCAGCTTGGCCTACGACGACGCGGCTTCAGGCCGCCACGGAGTTGAGGGCCTCGACGATCCCGTCGACGACTTCCTCGACCAGCACACGGTCATCGCCCTCGCCGGTGACGCGAATCACCGGCTCGGTGCCGGAGGGCCGGACGATGAGACGTCCGTGTCCGTTGAGACGCTTCTCGGCATCCGCGATCGCGCTCTTCACCCGCTTGTGCTCGTGCGGCTTGCCGGCGCGATAGCGCACGTTCTTGGTGACTTGCGGCCATAGATCGAAACGATGGCACACCGCCGACACGGGCTGGTCGTGCTTCTTGACGACCGCGAGCACCTGCAGGGCGGCAACGAATCCGTCGCCCGTGGTGGTATAGTCGGACAGGATGATGTGGCCGGAGGGCTCGCCGCCGAGATTGTAGCCGTGCTCGCGCATGTATTCGAGCACGTAGCGGTCGCCGACCGGCGTGCGGATCAGGCCGAGGCCGAGCGAGCCGAGGAACTTCTCCAGCCCCAGGTTCGACATCACGGTCGATACGACTCCGGCCTTGGCGAGACGCCCATCCTCGTTCCAGCTCTCGGCGATCACCGCGAGGAGCTGGTCGCCGTCGACGACGCGGCCGCGCTCGTCAACGATGACGACGCGATCGGCGTCGCCGTCGAGCGCAATGCCGATGTCGGCGCGCATTTCGCGCACCTTGGCGGCGAGCGCCGCAGGCTCGGTCGAGCCGCAATCCTTGTTGATGTTGAATCCGTCGGGCTCGGTCCCGATGGAGATCACCTCGGCGCCAAGCTCCCACAGCGCCTCGGGCGCGACCCGATAGGCGGCACCGTGAGCGCAGTCGACGACGACGCGCAGCCCTTCGAGCGACAGGTTCTTCGGCAGCGTGCGCTTGGCGAACTCGATGTAGCGGTCGTGCACGCCGTCGATGCGCTTGGCGCGGCCGAGCATCGCCGCCTTGGCGAGCTTCTTCGCCATGTCGGAATCGATGAGCTGCTCGATCTCGTGCTCCACCGCGTCGGAGAGCTTGTAGCCGTCCGGCCCGAACAGCTTGATGCCGTTGTCGTCAAAGAGATTGTGCGAGGCGGAGATCATCACCCCGAGGTCGGCGCGCATCGAGCGCGTGAGCATGGCGACTGCCGGCGTCGGCATCGGCCCGAGCAGCAGCACGTCCATGCCGACCGAGGTGAAGCCGGCAACGAGCGCGGTCTCGATCATATAACCGGAGAGACGCGTGTCCTTGCCGATGACGACGCGATGGCGATGGTCACCGCGGCGAAATACGGTGCCGGCCGCCTGGCCGACCTTGAGCGCGAGCTCCGGCGTGATGACCCCGTTGGCGCGCCCACGAATGCCGTCTGTCCCGAAATACTTGCGGACCATGCTTTCCCCCGCCCGGCTCGACGTCCGGGATCTCACCCACGCGGGGCCGATATAATGGGCATCATAGCGCCGTTGGTTCAAAATATGTGAGCAATCTTTACGATCTCCGCCGGCCCTGACGCACGTTGCTTAATCAGCGGCAAATTCAATTGCTTACGCAGACCGGCCGCCGTGCTTATCGGAGTTTTCGTGCCGGCGTTCCTGCCGCGATTTGGGCGGCTGGGTCACGTTGACGGGGTCGGAGCCCGGAAATGTCTCCTCGAGGGCTTTGTCGAGGGCGCGATCCTGCTCCTCCTTCTTCGTGCTGGAGTCAGTCTCGCGGTCACGGGCAATCTTGCCGGCGGCGTCGTTAACCATTTGGGCGCTCCTGAGGGTCGGAAATTGGTCCGGGAACAACGCCTAACCCGCCTGCGGTGTTCCGAACGATGGTTCCCCAGGATCCCCCACCACGATCACGTGCAGCCGGCGGGGGCCGTGCGCGCCCATGATCAGGGTCTGTTCGATGTCGGCGGAGCGCGAGGGCCCGGTGATGAAATTGACGACGCGCGGCATCAGGCCGTCGCCGAATTTTTCCCGCAGCCGTGGCCAGATCGACTCGTAATCGCCGACGATGTCCTTCGTCTCGATGACCACGATGTGATTATCGGGCAGGAAATTGAGCCTGGTCGGATTGTCGGAACCGGAGACGAGAACGAGCGTGCCGGTCTCCGCGACCGCACTGAGCGCATGCGACACCGACGAGAGCGCGCTCGCGTCCCATGGCGCGGTCGAGACCTCGAGCGTACCGGCCCGCTCCCACGCCAGATCCGCGAGCCGCGGATCGGCGCCGCGCCGCACCGTCATCGGGAGATTGTTCTGGCGCAGAAAGTCGGCCACCGCGGCCGGCACGCCGGCGCGATCATCGAGCCGCGTGACGCTGCCGGCTGCGGCCTCCACCATGCGGACGAACAGCGCGATCCGCTCCTTCGCCGAGACCTGCCCGCGCGCCGGGATGACGCCGTGCGGATGCCCGGAGATCCGGTCCGCCACCTCCTTGCGCCGCGGCGCTTCGGTGCCGGTGACGCCGAGCGAACGGCGGATCGAGCCGAAGATCTGCTCGCGCGCACTCATCGGCGTTGCGTGCCCCGCGCTTTCCATTGCGCCTGGAAGGTGGCGCCCTGCGGCGCGGGAAAATCGCGATAGCGCGTCCAGCCGGTCGCGAGCGGCAGCCAGCGGAAGCGGCCATTGCGGCTGCCGATCAGCGCGAGCAGGCGCGACGCCAGCGAGGTGGCGAGCCCGTAGAGCCACGGGCGCTTGGCGAAGAAGGCCCAGAACGCGAGCCCGGAGCGGACGGTGGCGGGCGAGAGGTGGCGCTCGAACTCGCGCTCGCGCCACGAGCGCATCATGCGCGGCAGCGGAATGCGCACCGGGCAGATCTCCTCGCAGCGTCCGCAGAAGGTCGAGGCATTCGGCAGCTGGCCGGCCTTGTCGACGCCGATGAGGCTCGGCGTGAGCACCGCGCCCATCGGTCCGGGATAGACCCAGCCATAGGCGTGCCCGCCGACCGCGTGGAAGACCGGGCAGTGGTTCATGCAGGCGCCGCAACGGATGCAGCGGAGCATGTCGGCGAAGTCCCCGCCCAGCATGGACGAGCGGCCGTTGTCGAGGATGATCACGTGATACTCGCCCGGTCCGTCCGGATCCTCGGGGCGGCGCGGCCCGGTGGACAGCGTGGTGTAGACCGACATTTCTTGGGCGGTCGCCGAGCGCGCGAGCACGCGCAGCATCTGCGCGACGTCCTCGAGCGTCGGCACCAGCTTCTCGATGCTGGCGAGCACGATATGCGCCTTGGGCAGCGTCTGGGTGAGATCGCCATTGCCCTCGTTGGTGACGATGATCGAGGTGCCGGTCTCGGCGACGAGGAAGTTGGCGCCCGTGATGCCGACGTCGGCGGCGAGAAACTTTTCGCGCAGGATCGCGCGCGCCTCGGTGAGCAGGTCGCGCGCCTCGGCGAGGTTGCGGTCGGCCGGCAGGTTGGTGTGCGCGCGGCGGAAGTCGGCCTCGATCTGCCCCTTGGTGAGATGCACGGCGGGCATGATGATGTGCGACGGCAGCTCGTGGCGGAGCTGGATGATGTACTCGCCGAGATCGGTCTCGATCGGCACGATGCCGTTCGCCTCGAGATGATCGTTGAGCCCGATCTCCTCGCCCACCATGGACTTGCCCTTGGTGACGGTCTTGGCGCCCAGCCGCTTGCAGATGTCGAGGACGATCGCTTTGGCGTCGTCGGCCGTCACCGCGTAGTGCACATGGCCGCCCGCCGCCGTGACCTTGGACTCATAGGCTTCGAGATAGAGGTCGAGATGCGCGAGGGTGTGGTTCTTGATGTCGCGTGCAGAATCGCGCAGCGCGTCGAACTCGGGGAGCCGGTCGACCACGTCGCGCCGGCGCTGGATCAGGTTCACCTCGACGAACTTGAGCGCGTTCTGCAGCTCCGGATCGGCGAGCGCCGCATGAGCGTTCTCCTTGAAACGCGGCGAGGTCGCGACGTGAGTCATGACGCGGCCCCGGGCGCAGGCGGCGGCTTCAACGGCGTCGTGGGCGGCGGCGCCGGCTGGTGCGGCGGTGACGCGGACGCGGCCGGCGGAGCCGCGCCGATCGCCGGCGCATCGGTCATTCCGGCCAGCACCTCGGCGACGTGGCGCGCCTCGATCGCGTTGCCGTCGCGCTGCAGCTTGCCCGCCATGTTCATCAGGCAGCCGAGATCGCCGGCGACCAGCATGCCGGCCCCGGTCGCGGCAACGTTCGCGGCCTTCTTGCCGACGATCGCGTTGGAGATGTCTGGGTACTTGACGCAGAACGTGCCGCCGAACCCGCAGCACACGTCGGCGTCGCGCATCTCGGTCAGCGTGAGCCCGCGCACGCTGCCGAGCAGCTTGCGGGGCTGCGCGCGCACGCCGAGCTCGCGCAGGCCGGAGCACGCGTCGTGGTAGGTGGCGGTCGCCTGAACGCTCGCCTCGACGCTCGTGACGCCGAGCACATCGACCAGGAACGAGACGAGCTCGAAGGTCTTGGCGGCAAATGCATCGGCGCGCGGAAGCCAGTTCGGATCGCCGCGAAAAAGCTCGGGATAGTGCACCTTGAGCATTCCGGCGCAGGAGCCGGAGGGCGCGACTACATAGTCGAACGGCGCGAACGCGTCGATCACCTGTTCGGCGATGGCGCGCGTCGTCGCGCGATCACCCGAGTTGAAGGCCGGCTGGCCGCAGCAGGCCTGGCGCGGCACCTCGACCCCGCACCCGGCGTCCTCGAGGAGCTTCACGGCCGCAAAGCCGACCGAAGGCCGGATGAGATCGACGAGGCAGGTGACGAAGAGACCGACGCGTTTCGGCGGGCCGGCCATCGGAGCGCTCCGGGCAGGGATCATGCTGGTCGGGAGATTGGCGGAAAGGGATTGATCCTGCAAGCGCTTGCGGCCGCGCGCCGCCGCGACACGGTCCCGCGTCAACGATTCGGTCGCATTTGCGCGTTATGACCGCGGAATGGCGATCGTGCGCTGGCTGCTCGTCTCGGGAATCGCGGGCTACGTGCTGCTCGTGGCCGTGCTCTATGTCAGCCAGCGCGCGATGCTCTATCACCCGACCACGACCCACATCCGGCCCGCCGAGGCCGGCCTGCCGGAGGCGCAGGAGGTCGTCCTCGAGACGAGCGATGGCGAGAAGGTGATCGCCTGGCACGTGCCGCCGCGCGGCGACAAGCCGGTGGTGATCTATTTCCACGGCAACGGCGAGATCGTGCCCTGGCGGGTGGAGCGCCATCGCGCGACGATCGCCAACGGCACCGGGCTGATCGCGCTCTCCTACCGCGGCTATGGCGGCTCGACCGGTACGCCGACCGAAGAGGGGCTGCATCGCGACGCCGAGGCGGCCTATGCGTTCGCGACCGCCCGCTACGCGCCGAAGCGCATCGTGCTGTGGGGCCATTCGCTCGGCACCGGCGTCGCCGTCAGGCTTGCGGCCGAGAAGCCGGTCGGCAAGGTGATTCTGGAGGCGCCCTATTCGTCGACCGTCGACGTCGCGGCGGCGCTGTTTCCATACGTGCCGGTGCGCTGGCTGATGCACGACCAGTTCCATTCGGACGAATGGATCGGCTCGATCAAGGCGCCGCTCCTGGTCATGCACGGGGCGCGCGACGACGTGATCCGGCTGGCGTTCGGTCAGCGCCTGTTCGCGCTGGCACACGAGCCGAAGCGCTTCATCACCTACGACAAGGGCAACCACATCGATCTCGACGACTACGGCGCAGGCGCGGCCGCAAGAGAGTTCATCGAGAAGTAATTAGGCCGGCTTAACCGGCACTGCGCGCGCGCCCCCTCTCCCCGCTTGCGGGGAGAGGGTGAAGGCACTCATTCCGGCATCTCGATCTTCACCTCGGCGACGATCTTGCGCCACTTCGCCATCTCGTCGGCGAGCCACGCTTTGGCCTCGGCGGGAGATCGCGTCGGGACCGCGCGCATCACCTGGGTCTTCAGCTTCTCGACCACAGCAGGCGACGTCACGGCCGCAAAGGCCGCCTTGTGCAGGGTCTCGATCACGGCGGGCGGCACGCCGGCCGGCGCAAAGATCGCGAGCCACTGCAGCGTGCCGACCCCCGGATAGCCGAGCTCGGCCAGGGTCGGCACGTCCGGGTATTCCGGCAGCCGCTTCTCGGTCACGACGGCGAGCGCGCGCAGTTGGCCGGCCTGGACCAATGGCGCGGAGCTCGCGACGTTGAGGAAGGCGATCTGGGTGTCGCCGCGCACCAGATCGTTGAGCATGCCCGACGCGCCGTTGCGGTTGGGGATATGGCTCGTCTCGATGCCGGCCCGGCGCGACAGGATCTCCATGTCGAACTGCGGAAAGCTGCCGACGCCGACGCTGCCGTAACGCACCTTGCCGGGATTCTGCTTCGCGTAGGCGATGAACTCGGCGAAATTCTTCGGCGGGAAGTCGCGCATGGTGGCGACCACGAAGGCCGGCACGTCGGCGACGCGCGCCACCGGCACGACGTCACGGTCGTAGTCGATGGTGAACTTCTTGGCGTAGAGAATCGGCGTGATGACGTTCGCATTGTTGTTGCCGAACATCACCGTGTAGCCGTCCGGCGCCGAGCGGGCCATGTCGTTGATCGCCAGGATGCCGTAGGCGCCGGGCTTGTTCTCGACCACGAAGCTCTGGCCGAGTGACTGGCGCATCCCCTCGGTGACGATCCGCGTCACGATGTCGACGGCACCGCCCGGCGCATAGGGGACCAGCACCTTGATGGGCCGCGCGGGATACTTGTCCTGTGCCGCCGCGGGACCGGCCGCGAGACACAGGAGCGAGATCAGCAGTAAGGCAAGGCGGTTCATACTCGATCCTCCCTGATCGGCCGCACGGCCGGATGATAAACGACAGGCGGCGGGGTTTCGAAGGGGGGATTTCCTGGTATGTGAGCCGCAGCCCGGGGTGAGCTCGTAGCCCCGCAGTGAGCGACCAGCTTACGCTCGCTCCGCGAGCTTCGTCGGGTTACAGGTCCGCCGATGCGAGGTGCGCGAAGGCGGAAGCGAAATGCGGGTTCGGCGTTCCCGGATTTCGCTGCGCTCAATCCGGGCTACAGCAAGGATTTCTATTAATGACCGATCCGATCCAGATCCGCATGGGCGGCTACGGCCCCGCGAGCACCGGGTTTTCCCGCGCGCTGCAATTCATCGGCGAACGGCTGGAGCAGGCGTTCGGCGACCGGGTGCAGGTCAGATATGTCTGGAACATCATGGATTTCGGCTACAAGGCCGAGGACATCCTGTGGCTGGTCGAGCACGGGATCCTGACGCTCGGCTATCAATCGTCGAGCTATCTCACCGACCGCGTGCCCGAGCTCGGCTTCGTCGATCTGCCGTTCCTGTTCGCGAACAACGCGCAGGCGCGGGGGGCCATGGACGGCGCGCTCGGCGAGCACCTGGCGCGCAAGATCGAGGCCGCGGCCGGCTATCGCATCCTCGGCTGGTTCGAGAACGGCTTCCGCCAGATCTCGAACCGGCTGCACCCGGTGCACAGGCCGGCCGATCTCGCCGGCTTACGCATCCGCGTGCTGCCGAGCGAGGTGCAGCGGCGGACCTTCGAGCTGCTCGGCGCCGTGCCAATGCGCATGGACCTCACCGAGGCGATCGCCATGATCAAGGCCGGCACCATCGACGCCCAGGAGAATCCGTTCGCCAACACGGTGACCTACGGGGTGCACAAATTCCATCGCTTCCACACCGTCTCCAATCATTTCTACATCTCGCGGCCGATCTTCCTGCATCGCGCCACGTTCGATGCGTGGCCGGCCGACCTGCAGGGTGCGATGCGCGCGGCGGTGCGCGATGCGGTCGCCTTCCAGCGCGGGCTTGCGGTCGAGGAGGACCGCGAGGCGCGGCGCGCGATCGAGGCGCAGGGGTGCGAGATCGTGGAGGTGACCCCGGACGAGCATCAGGAGTTCGTCGCCGCCGTGCGGCCGCTGCTCGATGCGGCGAAGGGCACCTACGGGCGGGAGATGTTCGCGATGATGGAGAAGGCGTGATCCCTGCACCCCGCATATAGCGCAACGAAATGTAGGGACCGCGGTCCTCGATGTCTTTCGCTTCATCCGGCTGCGAGCCCGCTCGGCTCTCGTGCGTGGCAAGAAGGACACGCTCGCGACGCAATTTCACTGACATTTCAGACCCTCCTCCGATCGACTGATTTCCGCGAAGCGCAACACAGCTACGCCGTGCGTCGTTTCATTCGTGACGCAGCATGGAGGCTGGGGTGGCGATCGCAACGGGGCTTGATGTCGGTGCAGGAGGCGCAAGCCGCCTATACGCAGAAGCGAGGCAGCGTGGCGCGTCGCATCCCGTCTGCCGGACCGCCGGCCCGTGCCTGACCGCCTTGCCCCTGATTCTCTCGCTCGCGACCTCGCCGGCGTCGGCGGAGTTCGTCTGCACGACGACGGCGACCGACGCGACCTGCATCAATCCGGCAGGCGGGACAGCCTCGCCAAATTTCATCAACGAGCCGGGCGGTCAAAACGCAATCACGACGAACCTCGGCAGCGCGTTCGGCTTCGCTGCCTTTACGCTGATCGGCGGCAATGCCACGGCAACAAACAGTGGCAGCAACACGGGCGATCTCATTGCAGCGACTGCCAGCGGCGGGAATGCGATCGCCATCAATTCCGGTACGAACAGCGGCATGATCAAAGCCGCCGTGAATTCCACCGGCAATGCCACGGCGATCAACTCCGGCATCAACATTGGCGGGATCGAAGTCACGGCGACCAGCGGAAATGGGACAGCGACTAACTCCGGGACCAATAGCGGCGGCATGACTGCAGCCACCCGGGTTGGCGATGCCACGGTGACCAACTCAGGAACCAATAGCGGCGGGATCGGCGCAACAGTGTTCACGCTCGGGAACGCTATGGTGACGAATACCGGCACGAACACCGGCGGTATCCTGGCAATCTCGCGGTCCGGAAATGCGGCCGTCTTCAACTCCGGCACCACGGATACGGCGTTCTCCCAAACGAATAATGGCAACGCCACATTGGTCAATTCGGGAAGGATCACCGGCTTAGCCGAGGTCTTTGCCACCGGAAGCGGCGTCCTGACCAATTCGGGGACCATCAGCAATCCGGGCGGCAACGCGATCGAGCTCGATGGCTCCGGCACCGACACGCTCAACGTTGCGCCGGGCTCGCAGATCATCGGCGGGATCCGCCTCAACGCCATCAACAACGTCATCAACTTCCTCGGCGGCAATTACAATCTCACCTTCGCCACGGGCGCGGGCGCAGCCGCGACCGTCACCGGCGCCATCCCGTTCGCTCTTTCGGGCAACCAGGCGGCGGCGATCGATCCGACGCCGTTCGCGCTCACCGACAAGAACCTGATGGACTTCACCCGCGGAATCTCCGGCATCCTCGGCTCGCTCGGTGCCGCCAGGCCCGGCGCGAGCGCCGGCAGCGCCGCCAACGCGTATGCGCCGAGCGACACCGCGGCGGGGCGGATCGACGCCGCCTTCGCCAGCATCCCGGGGCTGGCCTATGCGGGCAACGACGAGGCCATGGTGTTCAAGGCGCCGGCGATCGTCGACAACGCCGGCCGCACGCTGTGGGCGCGCGGCTTTGCGGGCGAGCGCGTGCAGCAGGCCGAGGGGCCCGACCTGCATGCGATCTCGAACTACGCCGGCGGCGCCGTCGGCTTCGACCTGCTCGCCCGGCCCGACCTGCGCCTCGGCGTCTTCGCCGGCGGCGGCGACAGCCGCATGTCGGTCGACCTCAACTCCGGAAGCACCAAGTCCGACATGGTGTTCGGCGGCGTCTACGGCCACTACGCCTTCACCTCGTTCGGCGCCGCCTCCCTCCTCGACTTCGCGCTGCATGGCGGCGGCAGCCACAACACCTCACTGCGCAACATCAACAACAACCTCGCGCCCGGCGGGCTCGAGAGCGCGACCGCGAGCTACAACGGCTGGTACGTGAGCCCCGAGCTCGGCTATGCGGTGCACCTCCCGCTGTGGGGCGGCTTCACGCTCACCCCCTCGGCACGCCTGCGCTATGTGGCGGGCGCCTTCGACGGCTACACCGAGAGCGGCTCGACCGCGAACCTCACGGTCGGCAGCCGCACCGTGCAGGACATCGAGGAGCGGGGCGAGCTCAAGCTCACCCATGCCTCCGTTTTCGGCCGCGACCTTCTGCTCACCAGCGTGCACGTCGGCGTCCTCGGGATCGAGCGCGTCGGCGACACCACCGTGGATGCGGTGCTGCTCGGCGCCGGCACGCCCTTCCTCACGCCCGGCAAGGCCGACGTGGCGGGCTGGCTCGCCGGTACGGGGTTCGAGTGGCGCACGCGCGAGGGCATCTCGTTCTTCGGCGCCGGCGAATATCTCGCCATGTCCGACGCCAGCACCGCCTGGCTCGCCAAAGGCGGAATGCGCGTCGGGTTTTGACGAATCGATGGCACTGCGCCTGCCTGCCGCGCCCCCTCTCCCCAGGGTGCCGGGGAAGGGGGCGCAAGCACATTTCGCCATTCATTGCGAGCGAGGCGACGCAATCTCGCGTCGCCAGGCGGGCGTCTTCACCTACACCACTATGTCTGCCCGTCCTTGCCGTCCGGTGCGGCGAGGATGAGCGCCCAGAAGACCTTGTATTTCGAGCCCGGGGTGTAGACGGCCGCAATGCCCATGCGGGTGACGCCGTCCTTGAGCATATTGGCGCGGTGGGGCGGAGAATCGCGCCAGCCGGAAAACGCCTCGGCGAGGGTGTGATAGCCGGCCGAGATGTTCTCGACCGCGACCTTGCCATCGAAGCCGGCGGCCTGCATGCGCTTGGCGAACGCGCCCTTGACGTCGTGATCGATCTTGTCGCGCGCCGCCATGGCCTGCGCCTGCTCTCTCGCGAGGAGCATCAGGACCGGATCGACGGCGACCGAAGCCAGCCCGTTGTTCGCCCGGTAGCCGGAGATCATCGAGGCGGCTGCGTCGGCATCGAGCGTGGCGGTCGGGCTCGCCATGCTGCGATAGAAGCTCGGCTGCTCGGCCGGCGGCGTCTCGACGGCGCAGGCGGCGAGAACCGACGCCAGCGCGGCGATCAGGACCGGGGTGGACGGACGCAGCATGGAAACGGGGCCTCCCGCCTTGGGGGCGAGACTATGAGGGCGTGAAAGTAGCCAAAAGATGAACGGCGCCCGCAAGTCGGCTAGTGTCCCGATTCCGAAGTTCGCACATCCTTGCGGCGATCTCTGATGCGAACTTCGGAATCTCAGGGACACTAGCAACTCTATGATCCTAGTGCCGCTTTTGAACCCGAAGTTCGCAACCACACTTGCCGCAGATAATGTGCGAACTTCGGGTTCGCGGCACTAGCAGGCTGCTGAAAATGGCGCTGGCGGACGATTGTATCGATTTTGGCTGGAGTTTTGAGCATCTTTCGGGTTCTTCAGGCGGGCGGTTGGGTTAAGGGTCTGTCGCCTCCGCGGTCAGGCGGTCGCTGCAAGGAGCTT
>DASTZX010000301.1:0-7629 GCA_035764045.1 Xanthobacteraceae bacterium
CGGCCTCGCATGTCAGCCACTGGTCTGCGCGTAGCCTTTCATCACCTCGGCCTTGAGCGTGCGCCAGATCGCCCGATGGAGGTCGTGAAAGTCCTTGTCGAGCTTGATCTCGGCGATGTCGCGCGGACGCGGCAGCGCCACCTTCCATTCGCCGATGATGCGCGCGGCAGGTCCGGCCGACATCACGACGACGCGGTCGGAAAGCGCGATCGCCTCCTCGAGGTCGTGGGTGACGAACAGCACGGCCTTGCGCTGCGCGCTCCACAGCTCGAGCAGCAGGTTGCCCATGATCTCGCGGGTCTGCGCATCGAGCGGGCCGAACGGCTCGTCCATCAAGAGGATCTTCGGGTCGCGGATCAGCACCTGGGCGAGCGCGACGCGCTTGCGCTGTCCCCCTGAGAGCATGTGCGGGTAGCGCGCCGCAAAGCCGGCCAGGCCCACGCGGGCGAGCCATTGCGCCGCCCGTTCGCGCGCCTGCGCGGCTGCGGTGCCGGCGACCTCGACGCCGATCGCGACATTCTCGAGCGCGGTCTTCCAGGGAAACAAGGCATCGGATTGAAACAGATAGCCGGCCTGGGCGTTCCGCCCCATCAGCGGCTTGCCGTCGATCGTCACCGCACCAGTCGTCGGTGCGAGCAGCCCGGCGGCGACGTTGAGCAGCGTCGACTTGCCGCAACCGGTCGGTCCGACGATCGCGACGAACTCGCCATCGGCGACCGCGAGCGAGGCGCGCTCGACCGCCGTATAGGTCGCGCGCTCCGCAATCCGGAACGACACCGTGACCTCGGCAAGGTCGACCGCCGGAGCCCGCGGCCGCGCCGGCGCCCTCATCCCCTGCTCGCTCATGCATGGTCCTCGTCGCGCGCAAGCTAACGGCTGCCGACGGAGTTGCAAGCAGGCAGGAGCCCCGCACGAGGCGAGCGAGACGGGAGCGCCGTGCGCGTCCTAGAGATTCTTGATCAGCCCGGCATCGAGGAGCAATCGATTGAAACGGCGAGCCTCGCCCCCGCCATTGCAGAGATAGAACGATCCCTTGCAGCGCTTCAAGATCCGCTTCTGCTCGGCGAACGACGGGTCGAGCGGCAATCCGGCCGCCTCCTGGATCACCACCGGCAGATAGGGCGCTTCCAGCGTGTCGAGCGCGGAGGACAGATCGACCGGATCGAAGTCGATCGTGTCGAGCGCGTAGTAGGTCGTGAAATAACGTGGATCGTGCGCGTCGACGCGCCGCGCGATCGCCGCCTCGTCGAGACCGGGATCGATGATGCGCTCGGCGAATTCCGGCTGGTGATCGCCGAAACGAACGATCAGGAAGGGCTCGCCCGGGAACTCATGCTTGAGCCGCGCCAGGAACTCGCGGTAGTCGCGCGCGCTCATGGTCTGCCGCCGCAGATACTCGTCCACCTTCTCCGCATTGCCGAAATCCCGCCACCCCGGCGTGAGCTCCGGCCGGTAGCGCTCGTCCCAGGGAAAGTGATTGGCGGCGAGGTAGACGAAAGCGAACACCGGCGCCTTGGCGCGCTCGCGCGCGATCAGGCGCACCGCTTGATCGTAGTAGAAAGTGTCGGGCTCGGCGCCATTCGCGCCCATCTCACGCGCATCGATGAAGTGCCGGATGCCGGTCGTGGTCTGGAAGCTGCGCGCGCTGAGGAACGCGCCCGCCGCCGGATAGAGGGTGAAGGTGTTGTAGCCGCAGCGGCTCAGCGCCGCCGGCAGGCCGCGCTCGACCCGTCCGGCCGCGATGCGGGTGACGAAATAGGCGAAGCGGCCGAACGAGCGCGCCGACAGTCCGGTCAGCACGTTGTATTCGGTGTACCAGGTCGGCCCGCCCGTCCCCTCGACCACGAAGGCGCGCTGCTTGCCGTCAAACGAGCGGAAGTGCTCGCGATAGTGCGGCGGCAGCCGGATGCCGGGGGCGGCCGTGATGTCGAAGCTCGACTCGTCGAGCACCATGATGATGTGCGGCCGCCTGGCCGGCGCCCGGCAGCCCGGTGCCCCGGTCCCCGCAAATCCGCCGCTCGCGACGGAATCGGCCTCGAGCAGGCCGTGGGTCATCAGCTCGGTGACGGCGCCCACGCCCGAGCGCACGAACTTGGAGACGTAGCTGTCGCCGAAGAACGCCTCGTAGTGATGCATCGGATACGTGAGGCACAGCACGGTCAGCCCCAAGAGGCAGCCGCCGGCGCCCGTCCCCGCCATCCGGGCGCGCACCCGGTAGGGATCCATGCGCCAGCACCAGACGAGCACCGGGACCGCGATGAGGCCGGCGAGCAGAAGATCGCGCCGCAGATCGGGATAGAGGCCGAGCAGGAAGGAGATCGAGTCGTGGTCGACGATCATCACGTCGACGAAGCTCGCGGTCAGCAGCAGGATCTCATGCTTGAGCCGCGACACCAGCACCAGGACGACGATCATCGTGAGCGAGAGAGCCGCCGAGATGCCGGGACGACGCGAGATCATCAGCCAGCAGCAGTTGAGCGCGCCCCAGGACAGCAGAAACACGAGCTTGGGCACGACGGCGGCCTCGGTCGCCATCATCACGATCAGCGCGGCGGAATGGAGAGTCAGGATGACGGCGAGCTGCAGCGAAAAGCTGCCGAAAACGTCGTCCCACGCCGGAAACCGGCGGCGTGCACGCAGATACTCACCGAACGACATGGTCCCACACGTGCAAGCCGCGCCCGTCGCGGTGCAACGATACGGCGCGGCCCCGTTGTCATCATTCTGTAACAAACGTTGCCTGGCAAGAGATTTGCGCGAGCACGCATGGACTTGGCCGGCGGCGCGATGCCGCGCCGGGCGCCCCAATCACTGGCCCGGGACGATGCCGGGGGTGGGCCCCGCTGCTGCGCTGCACAATGGGGCGCCCCTCCGTGCGGCCGGGGGTCGCCGCTTGGCCCGGGCGACCGGGCCGGCCGCGACCCGGAGGGCGCAATCGTGCGACACTCCCGGCCCGACACACGCGGTCCGGCTTTATTCGCAATGTCAGCGTCCCCTGTCATCAGCTTCGACGAGGTCGGCACGTCGTTCGACGGCTTGCGCACCCTCGACGCCGTCTCGTTTGCGGTGCGCGAGCGCGAGTTCATCGCGGTCGTCGGGCCGTCGGGCGCCGGCAAGACCACGCTGCTGCGGCTCATCAACGGCCTCGCCGAGCCGAGCGACGGCAGCGTGCGGGTCGAAGGCGAGGACGTGCGTGCGGCCGATCCGATCGCGTTGCGGCGGCGGATCGGCTACGTCTTCCAGAACATCGGCCTGTTCCCGCACATGACCGTTGCCGAGAACATCGCCATCACGCCGCGCCTGCTCGCCTGGGACGCCGCGACGCGGGCGGCGCGGGCCGACGAGCTGCTCGGCCTGGTGCGGCTCGACCCCAAGCGGTATCGCAACCGCTTTCCGCACCAACTCTCGGGCGGCGAGCGCCAGCGAGTCGGAATCGCGCGCGCGCTTGCGGCGCGACCGCGGATCATGCTGATGGACGAGCCGTTCGGAGCGCTCGATCCACTCACCCGCGACGCGCTCAGCCGCGACTTTCGCGAGCTGCACGATGCGCTCGGGCTCACCACCGTCATGATCACCCATGACGCGCTGGAGGCCGTGCTGCTGGCCGACCGCATCCTGGTGCTGCGCGACGGAAAGCTGATTGCGGATGCGACGCCACGCGCGCTCCTCGGCGCGGATGCCGACCCGCGCACCCCGCCCCTCGATCCTTATGTGCGCGAGCTGATGCAGACGCCGCGCCGTCAGGCGGAGCGGCTCCAGCATCTCACGGCGGGCCGGCCCGCGTGAACGAGTTCGACCAACGCCTCGCCGAGGCGCTCGCGCGCCTGCCCGAATACCTGGGCGGGCACATCCGCGTCAGCATGACCGCGCTCGCGCTCGGGATCGCGCTGAGCATTCCGCTCGCGCTGGTGTCGGTGCGGCGGCCGGCGTTTCGCGCCATCGTGCTGGCGCTCTCCGGCGTCGTGCAGACCATCCCGGGGCTGGCGCTGCTCGCATTGTTCTATCCGCTGCTGCTCGGGCTGGCGGCGCTGTCGCAGCGCGCGCTCGGTGTGAGCTTCTCGGCGCTCGGCTTCGTGCCGGCGGTGCTCGCGCTCGCGCTCTACAGCCTGCTTCCAGTGCTGCGCAACGCAGTGACCGGGCTCGGCGGCATCGATCCGGCGGTCGAGGAGGCGGCGCTCGGGGTGGGGATGACGCGGCGGCAGACCCTGTGGCTGGTCGAGTTGCCGCTCGCGCTGCCGGTGGTGATGGCGGGCGTGCGCACTGCCGCGGTGTGGGTAATCGGCACCGCGACCTTGTCGACGCCGATCGGCCAGCCGAGCCTCGGCAACTACATCTTCGCCGGCTTGCAGACGCAGAACTGGGTGTTCGTGCTGTTCGGCTGTGTCGCGGCGGCGCTGCTCGCACTCGTGTTCGATCAGCTGCTGGCGCTGATCGAGACCGGGCTGCAGACGCGCCGCCGGCTGCGCACCGCCCTCGGCGGGGCCGGCATCGCGCTCATCGTGATCGGCGCGCTCATCCCGGCATGGTCGCGGCCGGCGGCGCGGTACCTCGTCGGCGCGAAGACCTTCAGCGAATCATACATCCTGGCGGCGCTGATCGAGCAGCGGCTGTCGGCCGCCGGGCTTGCGGCGGCGCGGCGCGAGGGCCTCGGCTCGGGCGTCATCCTCGACGCGCTCGCCGGCAACGAGATCGACGTCTACGTCGACTATACGGGCACGATCTGGGCGAACCAGCTGCATCGCGAGGACGTCAAGCCGCGCGACGAAGTGATGGGGGCGGTCACGGCCTGGCTCAAGGAGCGGCGCGGCATCACAGTGCTGGGCGGGCTCGGCTTCGAGAATGCCTATGCGCTGGCGGTGCCGAAGAAGCGCGCCGAAGCCCTCGGCCTGCGCTCGATCGCCGACCTCGCGAAAGCCGCGCCGCGGCTCACCATCGCGGCCGATTACGAGTTCTTCAGCCGGCCCGAATGGGCGGCGATCCGCGACACCTACGGGCTCGCCTTCCGGACGCAACGCGAAATGCAGCCTGAATTCATGTATCCGGCGGTGGCGGCCGGCGACGTCGACGTGATCGCGGCCTACACCAGCGAAGGACGGATCGCGCAGTACGACCTCGTCGTGCTCGACGACCCGAAGCATGCGATCCCGCCCTATGACGCGATCCTGCTGGCTGCGCCGCGCGACGCGCAGGATCGCGGGCTGGTCGAGGCGCTGCAGCCGCTGGTCGGCGCGATCGACGTGTCGCTGATGCGCGCCGCAAATCTGCGCGCGACGGCGGCCGGCGAAGCCGCATCCTCACCCGAGGCGGTGGCGCGCTGGCTGTGGGAGGAGATCGAGCGGCGGAAGACAGCGCCGAAATAGCTCTTCGTCATCGCCCGAAAGCGGGCGATCCAGTCAACACATGCCATGTCACTGCATGCCCCCTTGCGCGCCGCTTGCGCGGGGCATGACGATGCGGAGACGTTGGGAGCTAGTTCCGGCTCTTGTCGACCAGCGCGCGCTGCTTGATCCACGGCATCATCTCGCGCAGCTTGGCGCCGACCTGCTCGGCCGGGTGCTGCGCGAGCTTGGCGCGGGTCGCCTTGAACGAGGTCTGGTTGACCTTGTTCTCCAGCATCCAGTCCCGCGTGAAGCGGCCCGACTGGATGTCGCCCAGGATGCGCTTCATCTCGGCGCGGGTCTCCTGCGTGATGACGCGCGGGCCGGAGACGTATTCGCCGTATTCGGCGGTGTTCGACACCGAGTAGTTCATGTTGGCGATGCCGCCCTCGTAGATCAGGTCCACGATCAGCTTCATCTCGTGAATGCATTCGAAATAGGCCATCTCGGGCGCATATCCGGCCTCGACCAGCGTCTCGAAGCCCGCCTTCATCAGCTCGACCACTCCGCCGCACAGCACGCTCTGCTCGCCGAACAGGTCGGTCTCGCATTCCTCCTTGAAGGTCGTCTCGATGATGCCGGCGCGGCCGCCGCCGATCGCCGAGCCGTAGGACAGGCCGAGATCATGCGCATTGCCGGACGCGTCGCGATGGATCGCGAGCAGGCAGGGCACACCGGCCCCGCGCTGGTACTCCGAGCGCACCGTGTGGCCCGGGCCCTTGGGCGCGATCATCAGCACGTCGAGGTCGGGACGCGGCTCGATGAGGTTGAAATGCACGTTGAGGCCGTGCGCGAACATCAGCGCCGCGCCCTGCTTCATGTTGGCATGGAGATGATCGCGGTAGATGTCGCCCTGCAGCTCGTCGGGGGTGAGCATCATCAGCACGTCGGCCCATTTGGCGGCTTCCGCCACCTCGAACACCTTGAACTTCTCGGTCTCGGCCTTCTTGACCCCCTGCGAGCCCTTGCGCAGCCCGATCGCCACCTCCTTGACGCCCGAATCCCGCAGGTTGAGCGCATGGGCATGGCCCTGGCTGCCATAGCCGATGATGGCGACCCGCTTGCCCTTGATCAGGTTCAGGTCGGCGTCGCGATCGTAGTAGACACGCATGGTCGTTGATCCTCACTCGGGCGGACCGCGGTGGCCCGCCTCAAAAACAGCGCCCGGGGCCGGGCGTCGATGAAACTGCAGGGTGCTTCTAAGTGGCTTGCCGCACGGCGACAAGCCCTGCAAACAGCGCCTACCGGGGAGCGTGGCCTTTTCCGAAAACAGGCCCATCTTTTCGGGATCATGCTTATCGCGGGTCCATGCCGTGCGGCCCGCGGCCGATCGCGACCACGCCGGTGCGCGACACCTCGATCAGGCCGAGCGGCAGCATGAGGTTGACGAACTGGTCGATCTTGTCGGAGCCGCCGGTGATCTCGAACACGAAGCTCTCGGTGGTGGCGTCGATCACCCGGGCCCGGAAGGCGTCGGCGAGGCGCAGCGCCTCGACCCGGTGCTCGCCCTTGCCGCGCACCTTGACCATGGCGAGTTCGCGCTCGATCGAGGGGCCCGCGGTGGTCATGTCGACGACGCGGTGAACCGGCACCAGGCGGTCGAGCTGGTTCTTGATCTGCTCGATCACCATCGGGGTGCCGCGCGTCACGATGGTGATGCGGGAGAGATGCTTCTGGTGCTCGGTCTCCGAGACGGTCAGGCTCTCGATGTTGTAGCCGCGCCCCGAGAACAGGCCGATCACGCGCGCGAGCACGCCGGGCTCGTTGTCGACGATGACCGACAGGGTGTGGCTCTCCACCCCCTCGTGAACCGTCGCGGCTGGATAATGCGTCGTGCTCGCGGCGGGCGTAGTGTTCGCTGGATCGCTCACGAAAATTCCCCCTGGCAAAATCTCGCTACCGTCATGCCCGGCCATAGCAGTTCGAAGAACGGCTATGCCCGGCCATGACGCGTGTTGCGTTAGACCATCACCTTGCCTTCCTCGGTGATCGCGTCCTCGAGCTTCACGGCGGCGTCGCCCAGGATCATCTCATTGTGGGCGCGGCCCGACGGAATCATCGGGAAGCAGTTCTCGTTCTGATCGACCACGCAGTCGAAGATCACCGGCCTGTCGACGCCGATCATCTCGCGGATGGCATGGTCGAGGTCGCCCGGCTTGGTGCAGCGGATGCCGACCGCGTGATACGCCTCGGCGAGCTTGACGAAGTCGGGCAGCGCCTCGGTGTAGCTCTCCGAATAGCGCCCGCCGTG